>JAGCKR010000061.1 GCA_017647405.1 Alphaproteobacteria bacterium | reverse complement strand
TTTCTTGATTATTTTCTTGCTCTTGATTTTGATTATTTTCTTGATTATTTTGAGCCTGTTGATTTTCTTTTTCCTGGTTCATTAAGTTTTCAAGATAAGCTTTATTAAAAGCCGCTTCTTGATGTTGTGGATTTTTTTGAAGCGCTTCTGAATAAAGGTTAATAGCCTCTTGAATATTGCCTAAATGCGCTTTTGCATTTCCTTGATTGTAAAGACCATTTGCCGATTTATCTTTTTGGAATCGTGCCAAAGCATCTAAATATTTTTTTTCTTTATATTCTTGGATTCCCTTTTGATTTGTTTGGTAAAGCTTTTGATCTTCGCGTTGCCAAAAATCAGCCTGTGAGGGTGTTGAAAATATGAAAATGATGAATGCAAAAAGGAGCCCTTTTCTGAAAAACAAGGCGATAAATGGCATCAAAACAATAAGAACATAAATTCCCAAATCTTGATATTCATCTATTTTTAAAAAATTATCGGGCAAAAGAGGGCTTTGTGGATTGATTGATAATGATTTTGTTTGATTAATAAGTTTTTTAATATCAGCATCGTTTGGTGTTTGCTCTATATAAAGGCCCAATTTTGATAAAACTTCTTTATCAGGAGCAACTAATAATACATTATTGTTTTTATCGCGTTTAAAGGCATTGTTTTTATCTAGAACAGGAAGTGGTTGGGATGAATTGCCAAGTCCAAGAACGCCAACTTTATAGGCGTGTGTATTAATGTTATTGAACGCCGTTATCTCTTTTGGTACTCCGCCGGTAAATAATAAAATTCGACCTGTTTTTAATCCGGTATTTTGAAATAATTTATCAGCTTCATTGAATGCTTCAGCAAAATTTTGACCTTCAAGAGGTAAAACATCCGGTTTTAAAACGGCAATTAATTCCTTTAAAATTTCTCTGTCATCAGAAAGAGGAAGAGCTGTATATCCTTTTTTATCAAATAAAACTAAGCCGATTTTTTCATCAGGTAATAAATTTATGGCTTGCGTTAGTTTAATTTTTAGTTGCATAAGAGTGTTTTGATTTAAACTGTTTAAATCGGCAATTAAAACGGTTCCTTCAAAAGGTTTTGAACTTGTTGTTGGTATTTTTTGAAAAGAAGGGCCTGTTAAAGCAAGTGTTAAAAGTGTCCACAGCAAAGCAATTTTGATAAAAGAATTTTTTTTAACTTTTTTTTCTTTCCCGTCTGTGAGTAAAAAGGGGATAAAATCCTTTTTGATATATTTTTTCCATGAAGAATATTTTTCCTTTTTAAGTGTTAAATAGTAAAGAGGAATAAGGGCTAAGAGAAAAAGAAAAAACCATGGTCTTAAAAAAATCATTCAGACCTCCGTTTTAAAAAAGAAAGAAACAAAAAGATCATGCCGATACATAAAGGAATAAAAAAGAGCTCTTTTTTAGGTTTTACATGTTTATCCAGAGACTTATTTTTTTCAAGCAAATCAATTTTTTGATAAATCTTTTTAAGTGTATCTGTATTTTCGGCTAAGAAATATTCTCCTCCTGTTTCTTTTGCGATAATTTGAAGTGTTTGTTCATCCAATGTGGATGGTAAAGGAACTTTCATGCCAAAAACTTCTTGATAATTTTGCGGATTGCCAATGCCGATTGTATAAACTTTTACATTATTTTCCTTTGCAAGTTTAATGGCTTCATTTAAACCTACCAGACTGGGGGAGGCTTCTCCGTCGGAAAGAAGAATAACAATTTGACTGTCAGCCGGAACTTTGATAGCATTTTGAACAGCAAGTGCAAGCCCATCACCCATAGCGGTCATATTTCCGGCAATGCCATGATTAATTTCTTTGAGAAGTGATTTTAATGTTTTTTTATCGTAAGAAAGGGGGGCATATGTATAGGCTTCATCGGCAAAGAGAACGAGCGCGATATTATCTTCTTCTCTTTTTGTTAAAAAGTTATCCACAACCTGTTTAACAGCGGTTAATCTGTCTACTGTTTCCCCCTTAACAACAAAATCCATTTCTTTCATTGAACCGGAAACATCTAATGATAAAATGATGTTTCTTGTTTCAAAGGGTAGGGTTTTATGATTTATAAACCAAACAGGTCGGGCTGATGCTAACACAAAGAAAATCCATGCCAGAATTAAAAAAAATAGGCTGATTTTTTTGCGTGATTTAGGCTGTGTTGATTGATTTTTTAATGTTTTTATCTGGTCAAAAAAAGGAATTTTAAGTGATTGAAAATTTTTGTTTTTTTCTTTTTTAGGTGACAAAAAATAAACCGCCGGTGGCAGTAGTAAAAACAAAAAAGATAAAGGCCAGATAAATATATTCATAATTTTTAATATATGAAGATTATCTCTTAAAATCAATATAATTTATCAGATTTTAAAAGAAAAAATCAATATTCGACTGAAACGAAATAAAGTCCTTCCGGTGGCGCTGTTGGTCCGCCAAGACGACGGTCTTTTCCTTTAAAAGCCTTTTCAAAATCTTCAACAGTCCATTTTTTTTGACCAACCAACACGAGCGACCCGATAATGTTTCGAACCTGATGGTGTAAAAAAGATTTTGCTTTGATATGCATTTTAATTAAATGATCGCTTTTTTCAAATTGAATGGAATTGATAGTTTTTATGGGAGATTTTGCTTGACATTCAGAAGCTCTAAATGTTGAAAAATCATGTTTGCCGATTAGTAAATTGGCAGCTTCTTGCATTAATTTTATATCTAAGGGCGTATGCACCCACCAGGCTTTATTTTTAAGAAGTGCCGGGGGAAAGGGGGTGTTTAATATTTGATAGACATAAGAGCGTTCTTTGGCGCTAAAACGCGCATGAAAATCATCAGTCACTTGTTGAACTTCATGAACTGAAATTAAGTGGGGTCGAACAAGCGCATTTAATGATTCTCTTATTTTGAAGAGATTAAGATTTTGATTTGTTTCGAAATGGGCAACTTGTCCTAACGCATGCACCCCTGTATCCGTTCTGCCTGAGCCAAACAGAGTAATGTCTTCTCTTAAAGCCGTTTTAAGAGCATTTTCAAGAACTTCTTGGACGGCAAGGCCTGATTTTTGCCTTTGCCATCCAACAAAATTTGTTCCGTCATATTCGATGAGTAGTTTATACCGCAATGTTTTTTCCTTTTTTAAGTTCAAAACCTTTTAAAAAGTCTTCAGCAGACATTTTCTTTTTTCCTTCGCGTTGAAGTTCCGTTAATCTTAATGCTGTTCCGCCACGACAGGCAATTAATAAATTTGAATCTAAAACTTCGCCGACTGGTGCTTTTGAGGTTGTTTTTTCAACAACGGCATTAAAAACCTTTATTCTTTCTCCTCGATAAATAAAATGAGCAGCCGGATAAGGATTGAAAGCCATAATTTTGTTTTTGATTTTTTCTGCATCCATAAACCAGTCTATATATGCTTCTGATTTTTGGATTTTTTCTGCATATGTGACGCCTTCTTCCGGTTGTTTTTGTGGTGTTGGATTTTCTTCAAGTGCTTGAATAATTAATTCGGCACCTTTTTGAGAAAGAGCGTCATGGAGAGTTGATGCTGTTGTTTCAGGGGTGATTTCAACGATACCTTTTAAAAGCATATCACCTGTATCAAGACCTTCATCCATCTGCATAATTGTGATGCCGGTTTCTTTGTCACCTGCCTCAATGGCACGTTGAATAGGTGCCGCTCCACGCCATCTAGGTAAAAGTGAGGCATGGATGTTGATACATCCTTTTTTAGGGGCTTCTAAAACTTTTTTAGGTAAAATGAGCCCATAGGCACAAACAACGGCAATATCGGCATTTAAAGCGGCGAATTCGTCACTGGCCGTTCCTTTGCGAAGGGATATGGGGGTGAAAACCGGAATACCAAAACTTTCAGCTTTTTGTTGAACGGGAGAGGGGATTAATTTGTTTCCTCTGCCGGCGGGTCTTGCCGGTTGAGTGTAAACAGCGATGACTTCATGGTGTTTTACAAGCGATTCCAATACAGGCACGGAGAACTCGGGCGTTCCCATAAAAACAACTTTCATAAATGTCCTTTCAAAAATTATTCTTCAGATAATTGAGATTCAAGAGCTTGTCTTTTACGTCTTTTTTCTAAATGTTTCAAGAGCATTTTTCTTTTTAAAGGAGATAAATGATCAATAAACAAAATTCCTTCTAAGTGATCAAGCTCATGTTGAATGGCAATGGCCAAAAGACCATCAGCCGTTCTTTTTTGTTTAACGCCGTTTTCATCAAGATATTCAACGGTCACCGTTTCGTGACGGATGACGTCGGCATATTCCCGAGGGATGGATAAACAACCTTCATTATGACAGACCATTTCCTCGGATTTAAATGTGATTTTTGGATTAACCATTTTAATTGGATCCGGTTCAGCATCTTTGGGGGCACAATCAATTACCACTAACCGTTTTAAAACGCCAACTTGATTACCGGCTAAACCAACACCATTTGTTTTATACATTGTTTCAAGCATATCGCTTAAAAGCGTTTTAATTTCTGCGGTGACTTCTTTTACTTCTTCAGCTTTTTGATATAAAATAGGATTTGGTACTTCTATTACATTTAATTTTGTCATTTTCACTTCCTTTTTGTTTTTTTTTATTATACACTGAAATAAATAATTTTGCAAAGGAGTTTTTTTATGATTCGTCTATTCGTTGGTTTAGATTTACCGGAAGATGTTAAAGATGAACTATATGCGTTAAGAGGGGGATTGCCTGGTGCGGATTGGCATCCGAAGGATAAATTAACCCTTAATTTGAGATTTGTGGGAAATGTTGAAGAGCCTGTTGCTGAGGATGTTTTAAAAGAATTGAGATATATCAGATTTCCGGCATTTTATATGGCATTTAAAGAAATTCATTATTTTGCAACAAAAAATATGCCTCATCATGTGTGGACTGGTGTAACAGAACCAAGAATCATTGCCGAGTTGCAACAAAAAATAGATTTGGCCGTGAAAAAAGCCGGTGCCGGTGATGCGGATAGATTTAAATTTGTTCCCCATGTTAGTTTGGCTCGGTTGCGGGGAACAAGTATTGATGAGGTTTTTAAATATATTGCACTGAATAATTTATTCCATTCTAAAGAATTTTTGGTGGATTCTTTTTCTTTGTTTGCCAGCAGATCGCGTGAAAACGGAGAGGGAAAATATTATACCGTTGAGGAAACATATCCGTTGGTTTTAATCTAGTTTTCTGTTGTTTGCAATACAAGATTAAATGGCGCAACACTTTCTCTACATCCATTTTTTATGTTTTTGATATATTTAATAGCTAAACAATGCTCTTTTGATGAAAGTTGAATGCGCGTATTGATGATATATTTTTTTGTTGACTCATCAAAAGTAATGCCTCTAAAATCAATAGATTTGTTAGGGATGAAATATGGCATTTGACCAATTCCAGCCTTTTCAAAAGTTGGAATTCCGGGCGTATTTTTTGTGCAGTTTTCAATTGATGCAAGAGATGTTTGATGACGATCATAAATTGAACGACACTGTTCAAAAAGAAGAAATGCGTATTTGTTGTTTATATCAATTAATTGAGAGGCTTGATATCTATAAACGGCAATTTTATACCCTACAATTCCACCGATGGATAAAATTCCAATGATTGCTAATATTCCAATAATTTCAATTAATGAGCGGCCGTTTTCATTACGCATTTTTATCTCCCGATGGTTAATTTTAATCTATTTATAATATATTTTTTTATAAAAAACAATCTGTTTTCAAAAATTAATTTGTGTGCATTATTTTTTGTTGCGGATTTTAAGAAAAAATGATATATTTAATCTTGGAAGGCGGATGGGCGTTTCAAATAAAAACAGCGGGTCAGGTTCGGAAGAAAGCATCCCACTTTTGTTTGGCGGGTCATCTGCCTTCTTTTTTTTGTTTCTTCCTTTTTAAAACTTGCGCTTTTTGAAAAAATTTTATATAATTGCCTTAAATTAATTATGTTTTTTTTTAAGGATAGAAAATGAATTTAAATCAAATCATTAATCAAAAAGTTCAATCGGCATTTGAAAAGGCTGGATACCCGAATGCTCAGTTGTTAGTGCGTTTGTCAGACAGGCCTGATATCAGTGATTATCAGTCAAATGGGGCTTTGCCACTTGCAAAACAATTAAAAACAAATCCAAGAGTTGTGGCTGAAAGCATTGTCTCTCATTTAAAAGAAGATGCTTTTTTTGAAAAAGTAACGGTTGATGGTCCCGGTTTTATTAATATGACAATTTCAAATAATGCACTCTCTGAAATAGCTTATGATATTTTATCTCAGGAAAAATCTGGATATGAACGTTTAACACCTCCTAAAAAAGTTGTTTTGGATTATGGTGGCCCCAATGTTGCAAAAGCATTGCATGTTGGACATTTGCGTCCGGCAATTATAGGGGAATCCTTGAAAAGATTGCATGCTTTTGCCGGAGATGAAGTGATTGGTGATGTTCATTTAGGTGATTGGGGATTGCCGATGGGCCTTTTAATGGCTGAACTTTCTGAACGTCATCCAGATTTGGTTTATTTTGATCCAACTTATGAAGGTGAGTATCCTTCTGAAACACCATTTACCGGGAAGGATTTGGAAGTGATGTATCCGATTGCTTCTAAAAAATCAAAAGAAAATCCTGAATATTTATTAAAGGCAAAAGATTTTACCCGTCGTTTACAAAATAAAGAAAAAGGTCTTTTAGCATTATTAAACGGCTTTGTTTGTTTATCAGTTTCTGATATCAAAAAAATGTATGATGAGCTTGGTGTGTCGTTTGAGTTATGGCGTGGAGAAAAAGATGTTCATGACCGCCTTTTAAAAATGGTTGAACGGTTAAGATTAAATGCTGTTATGTATAAAGATAATGGCGCTGAAATTATTGATGCTGGTGTTTCTAAAAGTGGAAATGAATTGCCTCCGATGATTATGATTAATTCGGAAGGGGCGGTGATGTATGCTGCAACAGATTTGGCCACCATTGAAGAACGTGTGGAAGAATTTAATGCCGATGAAATCTTATATGTTGTTGATTCGCGACAATCTCTTCATTTTGAGCAGGTTTTTAATGTTGCTGAAAAAATTGGATTACTGAAAAAAACAACTGTAAAACATTTAGGTTTTGGAACAATTAATGGTAAAGACAATAAACCATTTAAAACGCGGGATGGCGGGGTTATGACGTTGCGAATGTTGATTGATATGGCAACAAATGCAGCCTTGGATAAAATGAACAGCGGAGAAATGGGACGAGATTTGACGGATGCTGAAAAAGATGAAATTTCTCGGATTGTAGGTGTGTCTGCTTTAAAATTTGCCGATTTAATGAACGAAAGAATGAAAAACTATATCTTTGATGAAGATAAGTTAACAAGTACGGAAGGCAAAACAGGTCCATATTTGTTATATGCGATGGTGCGTATGAAATCATTACTTGAAAAATCAGGTGAAACCATAGAGTTGAAAAAAGAGGATATTCCTGTCATCACAATGCCGGCTGAACGTTCTTTGTTATTGCGTTTGTATGCGATGCCGGATAGTGTTCAAACAGCTTATGATAATAATGCACCGCATGTTATTTGTGATTATTTATTTAAGTTAGCACAGGATTTTAATCTTTTCTATCATGATTGTCCGATTAAGGATGCTTCTGAAGCAGAGAAAAAATCACGTTTAGCTCTTACAAAATATGCTTTATCTGTTGCGCTTAAAATGGCATATGTTTTGGGATTAAAAGTACCTGATAAAATGTAATAAAAAAGGGGGAAAATATGAAAAACATTTTATGGTGTTTTCTTTTTGTAGGTGTTTTACTGCTTGCGGGGTGTGGTCGTGTGTCAAAACCGACTCCGCCGGAAGATGCATTTTATCCACATCGATATATTGTAACAGATAATTAAAAAGGGGGAGATAATGAGAAAAAAAAATGAATCAGGTCGGACAATGGTAGAAATGTTAGCCGTTTTGGTTATTTTTATTGTGTTATCATTACTTGGGATTGTTGGATTTGATTTTATGAAAAACCGGCAAAAAGCAAATGAAGTGATGAAAGTGGCGATTAATATTTTTAATATTTCCAGAACCAAAGGGCTCAATACAACAACAGAATATGAACGGATGGAGGTTCCTAAAGGCGTCGGGCGAATGGATGTTAAAATTGCTGATAAAATTGTTATTATTTATCATGATCCATATGAAATTACAAATGGTGTTGTTAATGCTATAAAAACAACATATCCATACCAGATTACGCAGGTGACGGAAACTGATGTTGGAAAAGGTATGACTTATCATATATTGCAAATTCAATTCTAATTATATTCAAATTGATATTTGATAGAAGGGTGATATGGTAAAAGTTTTTGTATCTGGATGTTTTGATGTATTACACAGTGGTCATATTCGTTTTTTTGAAGAGGCCTCTCAATATGGCGATTTATATGTTTCAATTGGTTCGGATAAAACAGTTGAAAGTTTGAAAAATCGTGCAACATTATATAATGAAGATGAACGTCTTTATATGGTTTCTTCATTAAAATATGTTCATTATGCCTTTATTGCAAAAGGATCTGGAAAATTGGATTTTGAACAGGAAATTAAGGAAATTAAACCCGATATTTTTTTTGTAAATTCAGATGGAGATAGTTTAGAAAAAAAAGAGTTTGTTGAAAGTTTAGGTATTAAATATGTTGTGAGCAATCGTATTCCGAAAGATCTTTTACCGGTTCGTTCAACAACATCAATTCGGGCAAGTTTAAAAAAATAACTCGGAAATCTGATATAAAAAATGCGTATGAGATTTTACGCGCATTTTTGCTTTATTCTTAATAAGTTATTTAAGGAAGTTAATGTTGAAAATCTAAGGGTTGTTAGATTTCTTATGCCAGAGAAGATAAAAATTTTCATCCCATTATTTATCCTAATTCATATAGGCAATAACTGTTTTATTGGATGTAAAAGCATTATCATGCCTAATGTAACTATTGGTAATAACAGTGCTGTTGGGACTGGTAGTGCTGTAACAAAAAGGATTCCATCTGGTGAAATTTAGACGAGACATTCTGCTTATTTTATTTCGTTTTTAACAAAAAATAAAAACCTTAATGTTAGGTTCTGTTTTTTCTTACTCCTTTTGGTTTTTTGTTTTAATTTTGGCAATATAACCCGTTTAATTGTTGGGGGTGTTTATTTTTCTCAACTTAAAAATAAGATTTGATAAATCCCTTGATGAATTGTGATAAATGAGATAAGATATTTGCAAATAGTGGAAATTAAAAAGGTGAAAAAAATATGCAAATAATATCTGTTGTGCGTGATTTTGAAATGTATCATCGGTTGGTAAAAGAGAATAAGTTTTACCCCAAAGAGGCAACATTTATCGCATTTGATAACAATAAAGAAAATATAACCATTCCCAAAAGATATAATTCTTTTTTGGATTCTTATGATTATTCAAAAGAGGATTGGTTTGTTTTTTGCCATGAAGATTGGGAATTGAAAGAGGATTTCTCTCTTTTGTTGCAGGAAGCAGATAAAAATTCATTATATGGCCCAATCGGAACGGCTTTTAACTGGAATGGAGTAACAAAACGAGCTCTTGGACAAATTGAAAATTCGCATCGGGATGGTTCGGGTCTTATGATTGTTGGTAATTATTGTCCATCATTAACAGACGTTGGCACATTTGATTGTCAATGTTTGATTGTTCATTCTTCACTTGTTCAAAAGCATCACTTGCGTTTTGATGAAAAATTAACTTGGGATTTATATGTTGAAGATTTTTGCATTAATGCACGTGAAAATTTTGCGGTTTCTTCAAAAATATTGAATTTTAAGTGTCAACATTATTCATTTGGTAATGTGCAAGATCGGTTTTATCAGCAATATGCCTATCTGCAAGAAAAATATAAAGAGGCTAAGAATCATTATATTTCAAGTTGTTTTGAAGAATTAATTGGTAATCAAAAAGCCAAGAAAAAGGTGATTCTTTTGAAAAAACTTTCAAAGTTATTATCGCTTATTTATCAAAAAAAGATTACGAAAAAAGGAGAGACTTTAATTAAAGTTTTTAAAATACCGGTTTATAAAAAATAAAAAAAACTCCGTCAATTATTTGGCGGAGTTTTTTTTATATTTAGCGTGTTATTTATATTTCAAAACTTCATCATTAATATATTTGATTTCAATGCCAACAGCCTTAAACATTTCTTCTGATTCGGCGCCTTTATGATATTTATATTCCGCAACAATGCGTTTGATACCACAAGAAATAAGCAACATGGCGCATGTTCTGCAAGGTGCTAATTTACAATATAATGTTGCGCCTTCGATAGAAATGCCTCGTTTGGCAGCTTGACAGATGGCATTTTGTTCGGCATGAATGGTGCGAACGCAATGTTCTGAAATAGACCCATCTTCATTCACAACTTTTTTCATCAAATGCCCCACTTCATCGCAATGTGGTAATCCCGGAGGGGAACCAACATAACCGGAAGCTAAAATATGGTTATCTTTAACCAATAGACAAGCAGTTTTTCCACGGTTGCATGTGGCTCTTTTTGATAAAGCATGCATCACATCCATGAAGTACTCATCCCAACTGGGGCGATGATTTTCTTCAAGGATTGGTTGAGTTGTTTCTTCGCTCATTTTTCCTCCTTTTCATAGATAAAATAAACTTTAAATTCTTTTTTAATTTTTTGAATCCTGTTTTCAATATTTGGATGCGTATCAATCAATTTTAAAAATGTTAAATGATCAGTTGGATCTTGAAAACAAGAAATAAACGTAGCCCCATTTTCAAATGCGGATACTCTGGGATTATCTTGAACTTTATAAAGTGTTTCAATATAGCTTGAAGGAGTTTGAAGCAACATTAAGGCTTTTTTATCTTGTTTAAATGCGTTATTAGTACTTAAAAAGAAAGATAAAATCGGCGCAATTAAACGATCATATAAGGCAAAGATACTTAAAATTGCAATGAGGGGTAATAAAACAAAACGAATGGGATATAAAAACGGGCGCAATACTTCCAGATGAAAGGGTAATTCTTTAGTTTTAAAAAATCTGGAAACAATCAGCTCAAACCAAAGTGAAAAACAAGAGGTGAGGGCAATAATATATGTGTGATACATATTGGAATGGCTTTTTACTTCAGATAAATGAAATGTTGCCATATTGATAATATCTTTAATATTGTTGTTGGCGATGAGTCGACTTGAAAAAATAAGAGCCGATTCCCCCTCTTTATCGGATATCATCAGTGAATTAACGCCGGTATCATCCACTTGATATATTTTCGGCATCGGAATATTAAATGCCCTTGTGATAAGAGAAATTTTTTGGTAAATTTCTTTATGATTTTCTTCTGGCAGATGGATTGCTTTTGTTTTATTGAGGACAATTTTATTTTGATGTTTGATAACATAAATTGCCCACCATAACCCCCATAAAAGAGTTGGGATTAAAAGAATGATATAGGATTTATATTGCACTATACCAATATCTGTCCAGATATAACGAGGTAGGCAAATAATTAAAACCGTGGTCCATACAACTCCATATAAAAACACGGATAAGCAAAGTAAAAATAAAAGGATGCAAATAAGTGTTTTTAAAAAGAACCCCAAGGGAACGTATTGCAATTTTTTCATGGATTAGAGTCCTGTTCCAGCCATTTGTTTGAGTCGTTTAATTCTTTCTTCAACGGGTGGATGTGTTGAAAAAAGAGAAACAGCTTCGGCTGAAAGAGGCGTATGAATGCAGGCAATGGCCATTTTTTTCGAGCTATCTAACGCTTCAACACGCGCATCTTTTGTTATTTTGCTTAAAGCATTCGCCAGAGCTTCCGGATGGCGGGTAATCAGTGCGCCGGTTGCATCTGCTGCATACTCTCTTGTTCTTGAAACAGCCATTTGAAGAAGTGGAGCGATCAATAAATTGAAAATAAAAAAAGTAATTCCAGTTGCGAATAAAACAATAGGTAAAGGGCTTTTGTTTTCGCCATGAGAAGAAGCTGCACCGGCTCTAAATAAAATTTCAGCCAAGAATCCAAAAATACTAACTCCGGAAATGAGCAACATATTTAGTCGAATATCTCTATTGCCGATATGAGCCATTTCATGAGCAATAACGCCTTGTAACTCTAATGGTTCTAGTTTTTGAATAATGCCAGTTGTTAGCGCAACTGAGGCAGATTTTGGATCTCGTCCGGTTGCAAAGGCATTTAAAGATTCGTCATCAATAACAAAAACTTTTGGGCAGGGAAGTCCGGCAGCCAAAGCCGTATTTTCAACAAGATTATAAATTGCTTTATTTTCTTTTTTGTTTTTTTTAAGTTCTTCCGCACCAGCAAATCCCAGCATCATTTTATCGCCGAATAGCCATGAAATTCCCATCCAGGCAAGCCCCGTTACAATCACAATCCATGCAAAATGTTTCATATAGTAAAGCGTTGTGTCTAATACAAATGCTTCTTCCATTGGAGAGGCTGCATTCACATACAGCAAAGCATACAAAACAACAAAGAACGTTGCTAACAATGAAATTGGAAACATCGCAACCAAAAAAGCAGTTCTTTGATTATTTGAACGGATGTGATCGTAAACGGTTTTTCTCATTTAATATCCTTTAAAATTGAACTTTTGGCGCTTGGTGAACAGCTTCTTTTTCACCTTCTTCTAATTCAAAGAAACGTTCTGGAACAAATTTAAACCATTTGGCAATAATGTTTTTTGGGAAAAGAGCAATGGAAGTATTATATCCCATAACAGTTGTGTTATAAAATTGACGTGTGGCTTGAATTTTATCTTCAGTATCTTTTAAATCTTGTTGCATTTGCATAAAGTTTTGATTGGCTTTTAAGTCAGGATAGTTTTCTGATAAAGCAAATAAAGATTTTAATGTACCTGTAAGCATATTTTCATATTGCTCTTTTTGAACGGAGGAATCTTTAACGCTCATCGCCATATTTCTGGCATTGATAACATTTTCAAGAGTTTTAGATTCATGTTTGGCATATGATTTAACTGTTTCTACCAAGTTTGGAATTAAATCATAGCGGCGTTTAAGCTGGGTTTCAATCGTGCTCCAAGCTTCTTTAGTTTGCATTCTGGCTGAAATTAATGAGTTATAAACACCGATTGTATATAATCCGAGGACAACCAATACAATAACGATCCCAAGTAAAATAGTCATTTTTTATCTCCTTGTTGTAAGTTTAACATAATGATTTATTGATACCATGAAAAAAGAAAAATAAAAAGACTTTTTTTTGACCTTGACAAAATATCCACAAATGGTAAACTATAACACATTAAATTTAGCCGTTTGGGCTTTAAAAATATTGAAAGGATAAAATATGCATCCATGGCACGAAGTTGAACATTACCCCGATTTTCCGGATATTATTCCGGCAATTATTGAGGTGCCGAAAGGATCACAAATTAAATATGAGTTAGATAAAAAAAGCGGTTTATTAAAAGTTGACCGTATTTTATATAGCGCTGTTCATTATCCTGCTAATTATGGTTTTATTCCTAAAACATATGGTGATGATAATGACCCGTTGGATATTTTAGTGTTAAGTCAGTTTCCGGTAACGCCTCTTTGCATTATGAGAGCCCGCCCGATTGGCGTCATGAAGATGATTGACGGTGGTGAAGCTGATGATAAAATTATTGCAATTAATGTGGATGATCAAGAATATAATTGTTATGCTCATATTGATCAATTACCGCCGCATTTGTTGAAGGTTTTACAACGGTTTTTTGAAGACTATAAAATTTTGGAACAAAAAGAAGTTAAAATTGAAAATTTGCAGGGTCCGGCCGAAGCGCGCCGTTTAATCCGCGAAGCCAAAGACAACTATCATTTGTGCAAAAAGGGATTAACGGGGTATGTTGAAAAATAATGATATAAAACCCCAAAAGATTTCATCTGTTTCTGAAATAGTGGATGTGGATACTTATTTTTTGGATATGTTTGGCCTTCTTTGGGATGGAGGCGCATTTTATGATGGAACTCTTGATTTTTTAAAATCGCTTAAAGAGTCTGGAAAACAGATTGTTCTTCTTTCAAATGCAACGGTTTTGCGTGAACCATTTATTGCAAGTCAGGCAAAAAAAGGGTTAATTGCGGGTTGTCATTATGATGACGTGATAACATCGGGCGAAGCATTTTGTCATGTTTTGAATCAAGGTTTTTTAGAGGAAATAACCGGAAAAAAAGATTACAAATATTTTGTTCTTGGAACAGAAAATAAATTAATGTTTGAAAAGGTTGTTTCTCATCAGACGGATCGTCTTGAAGAGGCCGATTGTGTTTATTTAAGTGGATTTGGAGCGGTTGTGCCAGAAGAAGGAGAGCGTATTTTTAAGGAATATGCTGGTCTTTTAAATCCGGTTATCAAAAGAGGAATTCCCATTGTTTGTGCCAATCCTGATTTAACGTTTATGAGCAAAGGTAAACAAGTTTTGGTGCAGGGTTCTTTGGGGCGTTATGCCGAAGAAATGGGCGGAAAAGTTTGTTGGTTTGGAAAACCATATGGATATATTTTTGACTATGCTGTTGAAAAAACAGGGGCTCAAAAGGATAAAACAATTATGGTTGGAGATACGGTTGAAACAGATGTTTTAGGAGGTCATAGAGCTGGTCTTAAAACACTGTTGGTAACCAAAACCGGTATTACCGGAGATATTTTATCACAAGGTGGTAAGTTAGATGCTCTTTATGAAAAAAATAATGTTCAACCAACATATATAACGGAGCAATTTTCGCATCTTTCATTTAATTTAAAAATTAGGAGTAATCATGTTCGAGCTTCATCCCTCGCTTCAAAAAAAATCTTATGTTTGTGATTTAGGGTTTTCAACAGTTTTATTTGAAGATAATGTTCTTTGTCCGTGGATTTTTTTGGTCCCAAGAAAAGAAAATGTTCGTAATATGTTGGATTTAACAACAGAAGAACGTTTAACCTTAATGAAAGAGATTGAGTTAGCTGAAAAGGTGATGACCAAATTATTTCATCCGACTCAAACAAATGTGGCAATGATTGGTAATTTGACACCTCAGTTGCATGTTCATGTTATTTGTAGATATGATACGGATCCATATTGGCCGGGAACGGTTTGGAATCAACCTGGCAAGCCATACATGGGAAATGCAAAAGAAGAAGTAATTAATCGTATTAAAAAGGAGTTTGAAGCATGTCAAGAGTAGCTGTTTTAATCCCAACTCGTTTAAAATCGACAAGGTTGCCGAATAAACCGTTGGCCGTTATTAATGGAAAAACATTAATTCAACATGTTTATGAGCATGCGGTCAAAGTTCATCCTGAAGAAGATGTTTATATTGCTGCTGGTGATCAAGAAATTATTGATGTTGCAAAAACATTTGGTGCCAAAGCTATTTTAACAGATCCTTCATTACCAAGTGGAACGGATCGTATTGCAGCAGCATTAAAAGAAATTGATCCGGATGGCTCAAAATATGATATTGCCATTTCCTTTCAAGGTGATGGAATCAATGTTGATCCGGCATTGAATTTGAAATTAGTTGAGGTTATGGAAAAAACAGGGGCAGATATTGTGACTGTTGGAATGAAAATAACGGATGAAAAAGATATTCAGGATCCATCTCATGTTAAAATTGCAATGGGGTTAAGAGAGGGTGAAAATTTTGGGCGTGCTCTTTATTTTTCACGTTCACCTGTTCCTTTTAATCGTGATAATGTTGAAGATTATAATTTTGCTTATTGGCATATTGGAATTTATGTTTATCGGGCAAAAGCATTGCAGGAAATTATTTCCTATCCGGTTGGTGTTCTTGAAAATATTGAAAAATTGGAGCAGTTGCGTGCTTTGGAAAACGGAATGAGCATTTATGCATTATTAGTTGATAGTGTAAAGTTAATTGAGGATGCTCCTGCAGATATTAATACGCCGGAAGAACTTGAAGAAGCTCAAAAATTCTTGTTTTAAATTTAAAAGGGAGGGAAACCTCTCTTTTTTTTGACTTTTCTTTTTTTTTAAAGTATTAGTAAAATGAATTATCATTTTATATTGGGTTAATTATGAAAAAATTATTATTTCTTATTCTTTTTATTTTTGTTTTTGTTGGGGGAATGTTTTATGTGTTTTTCCCTGTTGTTGAAACAAAAGAATTTTATGTTGATATGCGTGGTTGGCCAGAGTTGTTTCACTATAATCCCAAAACAAAAGTATTAAAAGGAGAAGATATTAAATATAATGTGTTAAAAAAGACGGACCATTCTTTTTCAATAAAAAATGATGAGTCTTTATTTGTTTATCATAGAATACATTTTGTTGATGATGAGTATGAAGTGTTAACAAAATCAAATATGTTGCATGGAGACAAGAAAAAAGTTGCCATTTTAACTTTTTCAATGGGTGCAGATACTAAAAAGTGGGAAAATTTTTATAAAGCATCAGAAAAAAATTTTTTAACGAATCATGAAAAGACATATTTTGTTTTTACCGATAATCACCAGTTAGATAAAAAAGACAATGTGTTAAATTTTGCTCATTATGATAGAAAAGAAGAATCGTATAATCTTAAAAAATTTCATGTTTTTGAAAAAGTTAAAAATTTTTTAAAATCATATGATTATATCTATTTTATAGATACTTCTCTTGTGCCGAGCGATGTTATTGGTGAAGAAATTTTTCCGGATGATAAACAAGGCATTGTAACGCTTTTGCATCCTTGTTATTATACTTGGGAAGAAGGAAAATTTCCATATGAAAATAATGCCAGATCAAGTAGCTATATTGTACCAAAAGACAGAAAATTTTATATTAGTAAATATTTTGTTGGGGGAACAAAGACAGCATTTTTTGATCTGATGAATGTTATTACAGAATGGGTGAATGTGGATTTAAGAGTAAATATTTCGCCTGAACGGGAAAGCGAAAGTTACTTAAATAAATATCTTAGTTTTAAAATGCATGAATTTGTTGAGCCCTTGATTTTAATGTTTGAACAGGTGTATCCGACTTATACTTGTTTTGTTTCAACGCCTAAAAAAATCGAAGAAAATAAGATAATACTGCATATTGACGGAGAGCAAAAAAGTTTTGATTATGATGAAAAAACAAACACGTTGATTGGGAAAACAGAAAATATTAAGGTTGCTCGTCGAACGAGAAATACTTTGTTAATTCCTTCAAAAAAAAGATCAACTCTTTATCATCGAATCCCATACTTATCAAACGAATATGAGCCGTTGACTGTTTCTAAAATGATGGCTCAAACAAAAAAGAAAATCGCCATTATAACGTTTGGCGTTGGAGCAGAGGCTTCTGAATGGAATAGTTTTTATAACTCTGTTGAGAAAAATTTTCTGGCCGATCACGAAAAAAGATATTTTCTCTTTACGGATAAAAAACAGTTAAAAGTAGACAATAAGTTTGTTAAAAAAATTAATTTGAAAAAACAATATACGTCCTTAAGAAAATTTCATTTAATTGATGAGATAAAACAAGAATTGGATGATTTTGATTACGTTTATTTTTTGGATATAAATTTAACGGCTATTGAGCCTGTTGGAGAAGAGGTTTTGCCGACACCTCAACAAGAAATGGTTTATGCGATGCATCCATGGCATTATCGATGGGATATAAATATGTTGCCTTTTGAACAAAATCAGTTTTCAAAAGCATATACCCCATTGGGAAGCGGAAGTTTTTATGTGCAAAATGTTTTTTTAGGTGGAACAAAAGAAGCATTTTTAAATTTGACAAAAACAATAAAAGAATGGATTGATGAGGATTTAAAACAAAGGATAATCCCCATCTGGAAAGATGAAAGTTATGTAAATAAATATTTGATTGAAAAATTAAAATCAGAAAATAATCCTTTAATTTTAACGCCGGAATATATTTATCCGAATGTCGAATGTAATTATGCTAATGAATTTGAGCCTTTTAAAAAGATGATTTTAAAAACAAAGATAAAAGAAAAAAGTTTAAAATGATATTTTGCAATTACATGTCTGATAAAAAACCTGAAATTAAATAGAGAATCTTTGACTTTTTTATTGCTTTGAACTATAATCAAACAATAAAAAATGAAAGGAATTACAATGTTTCAAGGTTTGGCAGATAGATTAACAAAGGCATTTGATAAATTAACTAAACGCGGCATTTTAACTGAGTCTGCCGTTGATGAAACAATGCGTGAGATTAAGATTGCGCTTTTAGAGGCAGATGTTGCTTTGCCGGTTGTTAAAACTTTTATTCAAAAAGTAAAAGAAAAAGCTATTGGGGAACAAATTGTTAAATCAATTTCGCCGTCTCAAATGGTTGTTAAAATTGTGCATGATGAGTTGGTGAATTTGTTGGGTGTTTCTGCGCCACTTAATCTTATTCAATATCAACAAAATGTTGTTTTAATGGTTGGACTTCAAGGTTCAGGAAAAACAACATCCTCTGCTAAATTAGCGCGAAGGTTAAAAAAAGAGGGTAAAAAAGTTTTGCTTGCCAGTTTGGATACTTATCGTCCAGCTGCGCAAGAACAATTATCTGAATTGGGCGAAAAAAATGATTTATCTGTTTTACCGATTATAAAACATGAAAATCCGATTGAAATTACAAAAAGGGCGTTGAAAACAGTAAAAGAAGAGCTTTATGATGTGTTAATTTTGGATACAGCTGGTCGTTTGCATATTGATGATAAAATGATGCAAGAGGTTCAAAAAATAAGAGATTTATCAAGTCCAAAAGAAACGCTTTTAGTTGTTGATTCTTTGATGGGGCAAGATGCTGTTACGGTTGCTAAAGAGTTTAATGAAAAAATCGGTATTACCGGTCTTGTTTTAACAAGAATCGATGGGGATGCCAGAGGTGGGGCTGCCCTTTCTATGCGCGAAATTACGGGTGTTCCTATTCAATATCTGGGTGTTGGTGAAAAAGCCGATGCTTTGGAAGTTTTTGATGCCAATCGAATTGCCGAACGGATTTTGGGGATGGGCGATGTTGTCGGATTGGTTGAAACGGCGATGGAAAAAATCAATCAGGAAGAAGCAATGAATACGGCTGAGCGGATGATGAGTGGTCGTTTTGATTTGAATGATATGCTTTCTCAAATGCGCCAAATTTCCAATATGGGTGATATTAAAGGCGTGATGAAAATGATCCCCGGATTGAGTAAAATGCAAGATAAAATTGAAGCTGCCGGCATAGATAATAAAATGATTTTGCGCCAACAAGCCATTATTCTTTCCATGACAGAGAAGGAACGCAAAAATCCCGACCTTTTGAAGGCTTCCCGTAAAATCAGAATTGCCAATGGGGCAGGGGTCAGTGTGAGTGATGTTAATCGCTTGCTCAAACAATATGAACAAATGGCAAGCGTTATGAAAAAAATGAAAAAAATGAATCCGTTTGGGATGATGGGAATGCTTAAAAAAATGGGTGGTATGTCTGCTTTAAAAGGAATGATGGGTGGTCATTCGATGCCGGATATGAATGCGCTTCAATCTATGATGGGAAAAAATGGGGCACCCGATATGGCAGAACTTGAAAAAATGATGGGGAAAGGTGGAATGCCGGATATGTCATCATTGAGTCAACTGCTTAAACGGAAATAAGGGAATGAGTCTAGGGTGCTATTCAATTTGTTGCCACAGATACAGCTGGTATTTTAGGGGCTAGATTAAATAGGTCTTTTTTAGCGTAAGTTGATTTGAAAAAAATATTTAGAGGATCAAAAGGGTGCTCTTCAACCGAATATAAATTTTTCTTTTGGGGAATATCCCATGATGCCTGCTGATGAAAGAGACGTTTCAAAAATTCAGTTTAAAGATGAATTAAAGGAATCCATTATTCAAAATAAGGTGAATACACAACCTGAAATAGCTCATTTTGTGAAGCAGAATATAACGCCATATATGCCAATTCAAACGAAGGAAGCTTTGTTTGTTTTAGGTTATGCCAGTCAGCTGTTTGATGAAATTCAAAAAGGTAATTTTGATAAAAAAATTGATAAATCAAGAGATAAAAACACCTTCTTTGATAAAGAAACCATCCGCTTTAAAATTATTTTTTGATATTTTTAGAGAGCACAAAATTTATTATTAATTTATTCTTTTATTTTTGGCGTTGCTAAAAAGCAATCAGTTTTTGAATCATATCTTGCATTAAACCCATTTTCTTTAAATTTTTGAACCCACCAATTTTGGCGTTTAATGAGTCGCGGTTTGTTCGGCTTTGGATCACGATATTCAGTGCCACCGGCTTTTTCATCATCTTCAATCGTATTATGAATAGCGATAACCAATTTGGCATTTTTAAATTTTTGAAGGGCAGTGTCAACTTCCTTTTCATTTAAATACGTGAGTGTTCCATTTAAAAAAACGATGTCATAATTAATTGATTTTTTATAATTTAAAATAGAAACAATTTCGATATTTGGATGAGGAGGTTTAAAAAGAGATGGGTATTTTTTTATATCAATCCCTTGAACACGCATATTCATAGATTCGGCCTGTCTTAAAAGTTCACCAGTTGCGCAACCACAATCAAAAAAAGAGATTGGCTTTGACCCTATTTCTTTTTCATATATTTTTACCAAATCTTTGACGGGCAAAGTACAAAAAACCCAAAAACCATCCCATCTGAAAACGGGATAAGTATAACTATATTTTTGGTCATAATAATGTTTGGGTTTCATTTTTACAAGGCCTTTAATCAAAAATCCCATATTTTTGCCCTTTTTCAAGAAAGAGTATATCAAAAAAGAGTATAAAAGTCAATATATTAAAAAGGGCTCATATAGATATGAGCCCTAAAAGTAAACTGTGTTATAACTAATTATTTATTTGGAGCCATCATCATACCCATTTGACGTCCTTCTAATTTAGGTTCGGATTCAACTTTTCCGACCCCTTCCAAATCAGAAATAGCTCTTTTTAAAACTTCTGTTCCAAGGTCAATATAAGACATTTCGCGACCACGGAAACGAAGCGTGAATTTCACTTTATTACCACTTTCCAAAAAGCGTTTGGCTGCACGCATTTTGACCAAATAGTCATTTTCACCGATATTAGAAGTAAATTTAATTTCTTTAACTTCAACCGTTTTTTGTTTTTTACGGGCATCGGCCTTTCTTTTTTGCATCTCGTATTTATATTTGCCGAAATCTAAAATTTTGCAAACTGGGCAAGAATCGTTTGGTGCAATCTCAATTAAATCCAAACCGGCTTCTTCTGCTTTTTTAAGAGCTTCTTTTGTTGATATAATTCCGATATTTTCTCCGGTGGATAAAATTAATCGAACTTGTGGATTTGTAATTTGCTCATTGATTCTTGGATTATTCTTATCATCGTGTTGAGCGTTTGACATATTCGGTTTAATACGAGCCTCCATTAATTGTTAGTAAAAATCCTTTATAATTTACACATTTTTTTAAAGACAATCAAGTTTTTTTTTGTTATAGTGCTTTTTATGAGGTATTTTTTAATCTTTTTTTTCTTTTTATTTCAGATTTTCTTTTCTTTTGCCCCCACTGTTCAGGCGCAAACGGATATTTTTGTTGATGAAAATATTTTTGCTGAACGTGGAATTTTTACCGGTCGAAAAGGTTTAGGGGACTATCAAAAAACTGAATTTGGTCGTTTTCGATTAATTTCATGCAGTGGTGGAATTCCAAAAGACAATATTTTATTTTTAATGGTTGAAGCGTTACTTCAAAAAGATTGGAAGTTAGAAAAACCATTAATACCTTATTCCCAACTGGATAATGTTCTTGAAGAGAAAATTTTATATCCTGTTTCAAGTCTAGATGAAAAATGGTTTTCCGGATATGAAAATAAGGCTTATTTTTCGTTGATATATCATTTGAAAGAGGGAACGCAAGAACTTGCTGTGAATAAAAAATTCCCTGTTAAAGCGTGTTTAAAGGATTTGTGTAAAGAAGAATTTTTGGATTTATCTCTTTCGATTCGAAATGATTCACTTTATCCGACAGATGTTTGCACTAAAATGCTTCGCCAATTTCAGTTAATGATTAAAAAACCAAAGAAAGAAGAAGTTGGTGCTCAATTAAATATTTTAGAAAATAATTATTTACAGTTATTTGTAACATTTAAAAAAGATGTTTCTTTTTTGAATCTTCAAACACAAAAGTTGGGAAATTTTGAAATTGTTAAGAAGGATTTTAAAGATAACCAAGCTTCATTATTGATTAAAACGGATATCAATCTGACATCTGATGCAATTCCTTTAACATTAATTTCTTCATTGGGAATATTTGAAATTGAAGTTTCGCCCGCTCAAAATCCATATGTTTTTTTAGGTGAAAATATAAATTGGCTGGATGTTTTTGGCGCAGGGATATTGTTATTTTTTCTTTCTCCCTTGTTTTATTTGTTTTTATCACTGCCGGATGAAAAAAATGCTCTTTTAGAAAAAGTGAAAAAAATACAAATTCTTTTTGGGATTTTATTCCTGTTTGTGGCATTTTCTTTTTATCTTTATCCAAATTTAATCAACTTAATGGAACTTAGGGGTGTTTTTGTTTGGATAATGCTGGGGATTCTTCTTTGGCTTGTTTATTATCCGAAATATACGTTACAAATGGGGATCATTGTTTTTCTTTTGTTTCCGAAACCCTATCTGACTAATCTTATTTTAATGTTTTCAGAAGAAGGTGGCATATGGTTGTTTGGCCTTTTCTTCATTTTATTTATTTTGGGAATGTTACCGTTTATGCTTTGTAAACGATTACCGATATTATTTTCTGAGCTTAGAAAATTAAAACAGTATACAGTTCTTATTCGTTTGCCTCAAATGATTCTTTTAGGATGGTTATTAATTGCTTTTTTTGGAAATAATTCATATTCAAAATCATTGCCGGATGATATTGAAACGTTAAAAAAGAATAATCAAGTCGTATATGTATCGGTAGAAGATGATGTATGCTTATCTTGTTTACTAAATAAATGGAGTTTTTCTTATTATTTAAATCATATGACGGATTATAAAAATAATGATGTTCGGATTTTGTCACTCAATATAAATGATGAACGGGTTAAAAACTTTTTAAGAAAAAATAAGCTTCCACTGATAAGTCAAGGGCTTCTTTGGGGCAGTGAACAGGCTTATTTTGAACGGATGCATCATTTTATTTCAATTGAAGAGTGGTATTCATTCTTTCAAAAAGTAACACCGCAAGAAAAAATTATTTTACCTGCTCTTTATCAAGAATAGATGGGTTATTTTTCTGTAAAGATATCCCGTTGTTCACAAGCAAGTTGATCAACAAGTTCATTTTGTTCATGTCCGGCATGGCCTTTAACCCATGTCCATTCAATTTCATGTTTTTGAAGTTCGGTGTCAAGTTCTTGCCAAAGTTCTTGGTTTAAAACGGGTTTTTTATCAGCTTTTTTCCAATTGTTTTTTTTCCATCCTGACAACCATTTGGTTGCACCTTCTAAAACATATTTACTATCTGTGTAAATATGAACGTGGCAACTTGTTTTAAGTTTTTTAAGACCTTTGATGACGGCAGTTAATTCCATTTGGTTATTTGTTGTTTCTTTTGCTCCGCCTGAAAAAGTTTTTTGGATTTCTCCATAAACAAGAAGAGCACCCCACCCCCCGGGACCCGGATTCCCTGAACAGGCGCCATCTGTATATAAATCAACGTATTTCATTTTTTTTTACACCTTTCTTTTACCTATAAGGATAACATAGTAAAATAAAAAATTCTATAAAAAACAGATGTTGTTTTTTTTAAATTGACAAAAAGACATATTAATAATAAATTTCATGGGGGAATATACATTTAGGGGTGACAGATGAAAAAGGGTTTTTTCTTTTATTCAGCGGTTATTTTTTTGCCGTTTTTAGCTGTTATTATTTGTTTGCAATGGTTGCTTGTTTCGCCTTATGAACCGATTTATCTCCTTGAAAAAGGAAAGCTTAAATCATATATTTGGGATAAAAAAACGGATATTTGGGTTCCTCAATTAAATGTAGCTGAAACTTATTTAAAAATGCCTGTTCTTCGGAAAACGGATAAAACAGTTTCCGTTGCCTCTATTGATGGATATAAACAATATTTATATGATAAGGATTTGTCAACATATAGACTGGTTCAAGAATCCAAAGTGAAATATACAACCCCTAAAACCGTTGCCGTTCTTTATATCGCAACCGGAAAATATATAGTGTTTTGGGAGAATTTTTATAAGCAAACGGAAAAATACTTTTTACCACGTCACAAAAAGACATATTTTTTGTTTACGGATCATGATGACTTAAAGGTTCCTGAAAATGTGGTGAAAATTCACCAAGATCAATTGCCGTGGCCGTATGTAACCTTTAAAAGATTTCATTTCTTTGAAGGAATTGAAAATGAGTTAAAAAAATTTGATTATGTTTATTTCTTAAATGGCACAATGTTGCCCACAAAAGAAATTCATGAAGAAATTTTTCCGACAAAAGAGCAGGGTGTTATGGTAACTCTTCATCCGGGATATTGGTCGGCTAAAAACAATCATTTCCCTTATGATCGAAATCCAAAATCTAAAGCATATATCCCAAACGGTCAAGGTGTTCATTATTTTATGGGTGGATTTAATGGGGGAACTGCAGAAGGATTTTTAAAGCTTATTAAAACTTGTCGTGAATGGTCTGACATTGATATGAAAAATAATCAAATGCCAGCTTGGCATGATGAGTCTATGTTAAATTCTTATATTTTAAAGGAAATTTATGAACAGGGTGGGTATCCTTTGATCCTCTTTCCTGAATATGCTATTCCGGAAGATTCTCACGGTTGGGGATTGGATGAATTATACCCTCATACAAAAATGCTAATTATTAATAAAGGCCGTCATGGCGGACATAAATTTTTAAGAGGGGTCAATGAAAAAAAATAAGAAAAGTGAAAAAGATTTTAAGTCTACAAAAGTAAAACAAAAAAACGAGTCTTTTGACTCGTTTTTTTAATTATGCTCTTGTGTTTTGAGTGTTTTTATAGCAGAGCAATCTTTGTTTTTGATTAAATCTGGGGAGTGCTTTGGCAAGTTCAAGTCTAACTTTGCTAAACAAAACTTCTTGTTGCCAAGAAGATAAATTCGGTTTTCCTTTTTTTAGGAATTCGCCATAAAGTGGGGCCATGTTTTCGGCAAATTTTAATGTGTTTTCGGCATTTGATAGATATTCCAATAAAATGCCAGTTTCTTCAATTGTTATTGGGTTGCTTTTTGTGAGTGATAATTTCCAAAAACCTTCTTTGCCTTTTTCTGTTGCAATATAATAGTATTCATTGTTGACTTTGGCGCAAATACCTATTTCATTTTCTTTCGCGTCTTTTAAAATAATCGGATGAATTGAAGCATATTTATTTAATTCTTTTTCCCTTTGGCGTAATTTTCGTTGCATTTCTTTATCATTATTATGGGCAGATACGAAAACTTTTTTTGTTTGCAATGTTTCAATGGCTTGAGCGGGTTTTCTTTTGCTATATTCTGTTTCAAATTTAAACTGAATCATGCGAACCATTGGTTTAAAAGAATCATCAATTTCGGTCATAACAATATTTAAAAGATGACGAATTTCATCATTTGTCATTGGTACTTTTGCGGATTCTTTGTTGACCTTTGATTTGTAAAAGAACATATCATCTAATTTTGCTGAAAAGACATAATAATATGAACTTGTTGCCCCAAAAATCAGGTTTTCTTTGGGATAATAGTGTGGCAACATAGGGGTGATTTTTGTTTCTTGCATTTGTTCCTCCGATTGAATGAGACGCATTTTACCATGTTTTTGAATTTATGTCAATATTTTTATATAATATTAAAATGTTTTTGCTTGACATTTTGTGCTGTATTCTATAAAATACGCAAAATTTAAAAAAAGAAAGGAACGAAAAATGAAAAAAACAATGCTTGGAATGTGTGCGGTTGCTGTTTTGTCTCCGTTTGTTTTGGGAGCTGAAAATGAAAGTGCTCAACCTAAAAAAGAACAATCATGGTCTGAAAAACATAATGAAGCTATTCAAAAACAAATGGCTGAAAGACAAAAAGCTTTTAATGAAGATCAAATTCAAAAAAATCCACAAGAGCTTGCCCGTTTTATTGCTGCGCAACGTGAAAGAATTATGGCTCTTGAAGAAGAAAGATCAAGAACTCGTTAATTAAAAAATTTTTTTAGGAAAGGTCGGTTTATCCGGCCTTTTTTTGTTGTTACTTTATTATCTCTTGCGCGAGAGAATAAATTTTGCTATAAAAAAATTATTAAAGGAGGGACTATGAAAAAAAATATCTCAAAAAGTTTAATAATGGCTCCCATGCCCGTGTTGATTATTGCAACTTATGATGAAAATGGTGTGCCGAATGCCATGAATGCGGCTTGGGGTATGCAATGCGATGGAGATGCGATAACAATTTCTCTTGGAAACCATAAAACGACCGAAAATTTGAAAATTAAAAAAGCTTTCACCGTCTCATTTGCAACAAAAGAAACGGTGATTGAATCTGATTATTTTGGAATTGAAACGGGTGCAAATGTGAATAAAATCGAAAAGGCCGGATTTCATGCGGTTAAATCCGAATTTGTGGATGCACCTGTTATTCAAGAATATCCTGTAACAATTGAATGTGAAGTAATTGAACTGGCCGATGATGAAGGGGATTATCGTTTAACTGGTAGGGTTAAAAATGTTTTAGCTGATGAAACAGTTTTGAATGAAAAGGGGAATGTTGATTTATCTAAATTACATTTGATTTGCTATGATAGCTCTGAACATGTTTACAGAGAAGTTGCTTCTGTTGTCGGTCAAGCATTTCATGATGGTTTGCAAATTAAAAGACGGTAAGAATAGAAGGAGGTTTTATGCAAAAGATATTTTATTATCCGTTTAAAAAAATTGATGTTTGTTTGCTTTGTTGGGTTGCAGAACTTGTTTTTATTTTATATACAAAATTATGTTCTCCGTTAATTTTAACTTTATTTTTCTTAACCGGTGCGGTATGGGGATATAAAACGCTTGTGAAACATTTAGCTGTTGAAATAACGGATGATTATGTGAAAATTGATAGATCTGAACCTCTTTATTTTAAAGATATCAAAGGAGCTGAAATAAAAGAAGTTCGTTTGTGTGGTAAGGATAAAAAAATTCTGTCATTGATTCCTAAAAAGAATATAAAATATAACTATTCCTATCTTCAAAAAAATAATGAGGAATTTGGCCCATTTCCAATTCCGCTTTATGGTGTTTTGAAAAAGGAAGATGAGGAAGAAATCGTTTCTTTAATTGATAAAAAAATAAAAATTAAAAACAAATAGATTTAAAAAAATAAACCCTCTTAGGATTAAGAGGGTTTTTTGGTGGAGATAAGGAGGCGGATAAGGTTAACTCTTTGAAATTATTAATAAAATTTGATTTTTTCTGACGATTTTTGCCCCTAAATTTTTAGTGACGGGAACACGTCACAGAGGTCTTTAAAAACCTTAAAAGTTCAATATTCTTACGGGTTTCAGTATGGTTGATGCTTTCCCATAACTGTCTTGTTATCTCATTTTTATTTTCTTCCCAATTATCCAGATGTATTTACCCTCCTCAAAATCCAATCGGGCAGGTGTCTTGGTGTTAGATTCCTCAAAAAATTAAAATCTCAAGATTGTGATATTTTAACATACAAAACAGGTCTTTTCTCCTTGTTATTTTGGTTGTTTTGTGTTAATTTTAAAAGAAAAAAGGAACGTAAAGATGAATACAGAAACAGCCGTAAAGTTATTTGAAAATCATAAAATTCGCACTCAGTGGGATGAAAACCAAGAAAAATGGTATTTTTCTATTGTTGATATTCTTGCAATACTTACTCAAAGTCCAAATCCAAGAAAATATTGGAGTGTACTAAAAGCAAGATTAAAATCAGAAGGAAGTGAGTTGACTACAAATTGTAGTCAACTGAAAATGAAAGCTGCAGATGGTAAAATGTATCTTACAGATGTAGCTGATGTGGAACAAGTTTTTCGGCTCATTCAAAGTATTCCAAGCCCCAAGGCAGAACCTTTTAAACTTTGGTTAGCACAAATTGGTAGGGAACGTATAGATGAAATAGAAGATCCTGAAATAACCATCAATCGAGCATTAGAGACTTATTTAAAAAAAGGATATTCTGAAAGTTGGATTAACCAACGTTTGAAATCTATTGAAATTCGAAAAGGTTTAACGGATGAATGGGATAGAGGTGGCATTCAAAAAGGTAAGGAATATGCTATTTTAACTGATGAACTTACTCGTTCTTGGTCTGGCATGAGAACAAGAGAGTACAAAAAACTCAAAGGCCTCAAAAAGGAAAATCTGAGAGATAATATGACAAATATGGAGTTAGTGCTAAATATGTTGGCAGAAGTTTCAGCGACGGAAATATCAAAAACTCAAAATCCTAAAGGCTTAGAAGAGAATAAAAAGGTTGCTCGTGCGGGTGGTGATGTAGCAAGAAAGGCTAGGAAAGAGTTAGAAACAAAGACGGGAAAGAAAGTTATAACATCTTTAAATGCTAAACACTTGCAAGGACAAATTGAAGAAAAGATGGATGAATAAATGAAAGATGCAGTACAATACTCCACTTATGATTGGTTTAAAGATATTTGGCTTCCCGCAGCTGGTGCAATATTGATACCGGTTGCCATTGCTTTTTTTACTTGGTGGTTTGGTGCAAGTCGTTCGGAGAAACAAAAAGAATTAAGAGAATTAAGAGATAACCTTAATTTGCTATTAAATCTTGTAGGAATTAATATTGTTGATTTATTATCAACTCATCGATATACAACAAAGATGTCATTGCAAATTAATAACGACACATTAGATGCGATAAAATTAGAAAAAGATGGTTTCTTTGATGCTTTGTTTTTTAACGATTTACTGAAAGAAATTGATATAACAAAATACTCTCAATGTCTTTCTAAAGATGATAACTATTTGCAAAATTTAATAAAAATAAAAAACTTAAACTATCAAATTGATAGAGCTATAAAGCATAGAAATAATATAGTTAATGACATATCAAACTGTGAAAGCAATGAAATTAAATATGCAAGAATTGTTTCTTTTGTAGAATCATCTCGAAAAGATTTATATGACTTAAATACCAAAATTGATTTTGGATTAAAATTAGGAAAAGAATTCATTGATGAAACAAAAGCTTTAGAAAGTAAAATTGATAATTTAAAATTAATTAAAATAGATTTTGATAATGAAGATTTTTACAAAAAAGCAACATCAGAATGTGATAATAAAATTTTATACAAGGCAATAGAACGAGACTAAAACTTAAAAAAATATGAAGGCTCAAATAATGACAACAATAAAAGAAGTATACATAAAAAATTTTAAGTCTATTAAAGAGGAAAGATTTATTTTTAATAGTAATATGAATGCTATTTTAGGTTCAAATAATGTTGGAAAAAGTAATTTATTAGAAATAATAAAAAGATGTTTAGGTAGCAAATGGTTATCTGCCAATTCGTTTTCCATTGATGATATACACAAACGACAAGAAGGAGAAAATATCGTTATCAAAATTATATTTAATGAGCCTTTGAAATATAAAAAATATAAAAAGTCGCCAGAAACTAATATATATGGGTTTCAATTTGAATATAAACCATATAAAATAGGAGAAACAAAGGGACAATATCATTTAGAACAAAAATGTTTAGATGAAAACCAAAAGATTATAGATAAAATTAAAACAAAAGTTGAATTGGGAAAAGCTCCAACATTTGAAGCAATGTTATCCATTCCTCAAGAATTAAAAGATGAAATTAACATAATTTACATGGGAATACCACGAATGATTGAAGGGCAATTACCTTCCTCTCAATATTCATTTTTAAGAATAATGCTGCAAGACGTATGTAAGGAAATTGAAAGTAATGCTGTTAAAAAGAAAGAATATGAAGATTTAATACATAAATTGCTAAATTTTTTATCTACTGGACAATTTAAAGAAATAGAACAATCAATAAAAAATAATACTAAAACTCAACTCGGAATTAATAAAGAAGATACAAATGTAGACGTTTGTTTTTCCGCATTTTCACCAATTACCTTTTTCAACAATCTTGACATCATATTTAAAGAGAATGATTTTGAAATAAGTGCTACAGAATTGGGACAAGGAATACAAAATGCTATTGTTCTTAGCATTATGCAGACATATGAAAAGATGAAAAAACAGGGGGCTATCATTTTAATTGAAGAACCAGAATGTTTTCTACATCCACAAAAACAAAAATATCTTTATGAAACATTTGAAAAAATATCTCAGAGTAATCAACTAATATATACTACTCATTCTCCTTATTTTGTAGCATTGCCAAATTTTTATCAAATAATTCGTTTAATTAAGGAAAATTCAGAAACAAAAGTACAGAATATTCGTTCTGGAAAATGGCTAGAGATTGTTAATAAGCTATGGCAACAAAAAGAAGAATTAAAGATATTAAAAGATTTTGATACAGAGACCCGTGAATTTTTCTTTTCAAAAGCAGTTATTATTGTTGAAGGCGATACAGAACGCTTGTCATTACCTGTTTATGCTAACAGATTAAAGTTTAACTTAAATGCAGCAGATGTATCAATTATCAACGCCAGAGGAAAAAGGAATTTGTATAAATTTGTGCAGATTGCCAAAACATTAAATATTAAAACTGTTGCTTTTTATGATGTGGATACTTCGGATTTCAATAAAGAAGATGAAGATGCATATAATAATCAACTTAATGCATTAGCCGATGAAATTACTAAAATAATTGCTCTTGATAAAGATTATGAAGGTGAGTTACGAAAAACATTTGGTGAACAAAAATATAATGAAATATGTAGTAACATTCAAGGCACTAAACCAATCAAAGCGTGCCAAATGGCACTAGATGAAAGTTTAGATATTCCATCAAAAATACAAGCAGCTGTTAGTTGGTTATCTTTATAAGTCTTCATTTTCCACCCCCATGTATCGGCAATAGCTTGAACCGGATGGATCGACATAAAGCGTTGGCTTGTCCTGGCTTTTTATAGCAACTATTTTGCGGTGTCCTGTATCATCATAAACGTCTTTACCGGATAAGAAAATGTAGTTATCCAATGGGCATTGGCAAAACTCCTCATACCAAGTTGGTGGTAGATTGATTGTTTCTTCAATTAAGATTTCTTTGGCCTCATGTGCATATTTTTTGCATAAGTTTTTTACTTCCTCAAAATCCGAAGGTTTTTGCACCATATAAACTTTTAGTGTTTTCATTTGATTGACCCTTTCAGTTTTTGAATTTCAGCTTTTAGCAGTTGATTTTCTTCTTCTAAGGCTTCAATCTCGCTCATATATGCCCAAGTGCCATCTTTGTCACATATTGCTATTCTTGCATCAAAATCAGGGGCTTCTTTTGTTTCGTGATACCAAGTAATTGTCATAATTAACTCCTTTTGTTATAACACGATGAATGCTTGGAAAAAAGAGGAAGTCCAGTTAATTATGAAAAAATAGTGCTAGAACCTTGTAATTTATAAAACTTTTTTCAAACTTGTTTGAACGGTTTGTATTTGAATTGTATTGTAAATATACGAAAAATTTTAGAACCCAATAAGAATGGTAAAAAATGTAATTTAGACTTTTTAATTAATACCATTTATGAGAATAAAGATTTTTTTGCAAAAAGACATTACGATAGTGATTATAATAAGGAAAGACATTCTATGTCAGATTATGAAGCAAAAGGATGTTTGGTTTTAATTGACTGTAATGAAACAATAAAACATGAATTTGCAGAAAGATGTAGGGAAAAATGTTTAAATGAAATTGAAAATGTTAAGCGTCAATGGGATAATTTTAAGGATTCAAATGATAGAAATACTTTGAAAATTTGTCGCGATAATTTAGTTCATAGCTTTGATATATACCCCATTGATTTACCTAATACGAATGATTTAGAAAGAGTGTTACGAATAATTACGGATTTCATATCTTGTTTGGAATTTATAATAATGAATAGTTCATCAAATACTGATGAATTAGATAAAGAGATAAACAGAGTTTCAACTAATTTTTGGAAAAAATTCAATGAAAATTAAGTTGAGTTTTAATTTTTGTTGTGTTATTTTAAAAGAAAAGAGAGGTGTTTAATGAATAAAAAAGATTTGCAGATAGATGGATTAAAAAATGCTCTTGCCACTTTAAAAGAATGTTGGGGGATTTATCAATCTGATTTAGATAATACAATGAAAAACATTGTTGCTGATTCATGTATTCAAAGATATGAATATACGACAGAAACATCATGGAAAATGATGAAAAGATATTTAAAATTAGAATATGGCAAATCTGATGTAGAATTGACAATCAATAATATCTTTCGTTTTATGGCTGGATACGGAATGATTCCAAATTGGGAAAACTGGAAAAATTATTATGCCCATAGAAACGATACATCACATGAGTATAACCCAGAAAAGGCAAGAGAATTGTTAGAAACAATTCCTGGTTTTATTGTTGATGTTGAATATTTGATTGCCTCGTTAGAAAAAGCATTGGAAACAGAGTAAGATGATAAAAGGTGTTTTGTCTGCACAGGAAGATCTGATTAGAAGGCTTTTAAAGCCTTACATAGAAGGTTATACTTTCTACTATTATGGTTCTAGGGTTAAGGGATCTCATTCTCCTGTTTCAGATTTGGATATTTTAATAAAAGGCGATAAAGAAATGCCACTTGTTTTGATGTCTGAAATCAAACAAATATTTGATGCTTCATCTTTACCTTATATTGTTAATTTTACTGATTATAACAAAATTGATCCTTCTTTTTATGAATTAATAAAAGAAGATCTTGTTTCTGTTTTTTAGTTTATTATTATACCTTGATATTCTCCACAGCTTTTGAAAGCATTTGGGGATTATAGTTGAAGTATCTTTGAGTTGTGCTGATATTTCTATGGTTAGCAAGTTTTTGGACCAAACAGATATTAACACCACTATTAACCAACTTAGACACGAACAAGTGTCTGCCAAAATGACTTGCACCATGGATATTGAACTTTTTATAGATATTAGAGAACAACCTACTGATAGAAACTCTATTATAAGGTTTGCCTAACTTTTGAGATTTAAAAAGGTAATCATCAGGATTTAATTCATTATCTTTGGACTTTAAGAACTTCAGATATTCCCTAAATTCTTTCTTCATTTGACTATTTAAATAATAGTTTTCCCCAAATTTGCCTTTATTCTTATTCTCATCGAGACAAATAACATCTTTAATACTTTCGTCTGGATTATAGACATCTTTAATTTGCAGATAACAAAAGTTGATGCTTCTCATTCCATTTAAGGAACAAAGGAACATCATTCGGATTTGTTCAGCATGTCTCATTCCAGAAATGTAAGTCAAAATGTCTTTTACTTTTTTATCATCAATATAAGTTTGGTTAATCATGTAAACTCCTTTTAAATTTTATCATCTAAATACATCCTGTCGTACTTTTTCGGTCTTGTCCGCTAAAAAATGTATAAAATGTTAAAAAAAGTAATGATACTTAACAAACTTTAACATTTTGGATGTTATGCTAAAATAACTCTCTTTAAAACATTAATAAAATCAATATGTTCAGACATAATGTTAAAAAATGTATGTTTTTTAACATTTTTGAATCATCTGGACTTTTGGGACAATTTGTGGTATGATGCATTCAAAAAAGAGGTGTCCCATGTATGAAAATGAAGTCAGTTATTTTAAATCTGTTTATGACAAAGATATTTGTCTTTATGGGAAACAAACAATTTATGAACCATTAGAAATAACAGAAACGCAGTTATATGATTGTTTAATGACTGCAAGACCTTTACCATCCAAACAAATTTGTTTTGGACTTAGGATTGCCGGAGGATATCAAGGTTGGATTTTGATTTTTGAGCGATTATCTTTTAGTATCAAGAATATTTCCTTATTAAAAAAATTATTTGCAAATAATAAACAATCCGTTCATAAAAGGTTATCGATAGAAGGAATATTTTTTATAGATTGCCAATTTATTACCCCACTAATAATAGAAGAACCAATTTCTATTGATTTATGTTTTAGGAATTGTTTGTTTAGAAAAGAACTATCTTTAAAATCAAAAATTTCAAAAGATATTATTTTTAATAAATGTAATTTTAAAGAACGATTTGATTTAGAAAACACCTCAATCTCAAATATGTTTTATATTGAAGAAAGCATATTTGGCAAAAATAGTATTGTTAATTTGAACAAGGCTTACATAGAAACTTCTTCAAAGTTTGTTATACGAGACACTTTATTTTTAGGAAGATTTGAAGCAAGAAATGCAAATTTATTAGGTCTTGTAAAATTGACAGGTATCTCATTTTTTAACATATTAGACATGAAAGGAATTTCATTTAATAAACAATGTATTTTTGAAAACATTGCTTTTGCTCATCCAGGGACACAACAGATTTTAGATACACAAAAGGAACTGGCAAAAGCATTAGAAAAAAGTGGATGTGAAAAAGAAATTGCTAATTTAGGTCTTAATATTGGTCAAAATATTGATGACACAGAAGAACGAGAATATCAAGATGCCCTTCAAAAAGGTTGGTTAAATCCAAAGCAAGCTGCTCGCTTTTTGGGAAAATCTGTGAGAACACTACAAGAAAAACGAAAAAATGATCAAATGCAAATTACAAAGGAATCTTTACCATTCAAAGGAGAAGGACGAGATATTGTATATCCTTTGGATGCATTAAAGGCATATCTGGAACAAGACTGGAATTTGTTAAAAGAATTAAGAAAAAAGCATTGGAAGAAAGATTAAATAATGGAATCAAACTAAATCCTTTCAAACATAATATCCAGAGCCGTTTTACCATAAATGTTCTTTATGGTTGTTAAATCTGCTCCATTATCTATCAAAGTTTTGATAAATGCTTTTTTCTCAGAGAGGTTATTGAGTCTTAAAATCTGCATCAAAGCAGTATATCCATTCTTGTCCTGAGCATTCACATCTGCTCCATATTGAATAAGTAGTTTTAAAACATTGGGGTATTTTCTGGATAAACAAGATAGCATAAGTGGTGTCCTGCCATCTTTGATTGGTTGATTGATATCACCACCCAGTTTAATCAATTCATTTATAAAAGACACTTGAAACTTTTGAGCAACTGCCAAGGTAAATGGTGTCCAACCATGCTCGTTATAAGGTTTATTTAAATCATATCCTTGATTGATGAGTTCTTTTATTTTGGTTAAATTTTGTTCTGCGACACGAATGACTAACTTATCCATTTTTGTTCCTTATACATGTGTGTATGTATTTATTGATTTAAAACCGTAATCAAATCCTTTCTAACATCATATCTATTGCTGTTTGACCTTGAATGTTTTTAAGATCTGTTAAATCACATCCCATGTCTATCAATGCTTTTACAACCGATTTTCTCATGGAAAGTTGGGGGTGTTTTAAAATTCTCATCAATGGAGTAAAACCATAACTATCCTGTTTGTTGGCATCAGCACCATATCTTGCCAATAAGTTGATAACTTCGGGAGAACTCCTATGTGTGGCAGCAATCATCATGGGTGATTGGTTTTCATTGGTGCATTGATTGATATCTCCACCTAGTTGAATGAATTCTTCAATAACTTCTTCTTCATAAAACTCCTTCACCACCCATAAGAAAGGTGTCCAGCCATTCTTATTATATGGTTCATTGAGGTTAGCCCCAGCCTTAATTAACTCTCTTGCTTTGTTTAAATCACTTTCAATCAATGCTTTTAATAGTTCATTCATTTAATACTCTCCATTCCAAAAGAAAACATTGTTGTCAAAATAAAATCTCCAAGTTCCTTCTGGGCAATCGGTGAAAGAGATTTGTTGTTTGTAAAAGGTTTTCTTAGCATCTTCAAAGGTAATGGTTGCTTGATTGTCTTTATTAACTGATAGTTCAATGAGAATAAAATCATTGTGAATTTCTTTATGGGTTCTGCAAACACTTTCAATAATATCTAATAGCCAATAAGCATCAGCCTTTTCACAGAAAGTCTTGATGCCATCAGTGTAGTTGAATGTATAGAGGTTGTTTTTGTAATAGTTCTCCGTCCCATAACAATAGGACATTATGTTTTCCAATTCAGTTGATTTAATAACGGAATTTTGAGTAGTTGCAGACATTTAAAAATCCTTTCAGAATAGTATCATTTTGTTATCTGATAACTATCCTGTCGTACTTTTTTCCCTTCGTCCGCAAAAAAAATGAAGATTTATTGAATTATTTTTAGATAGGTTGAAAGGTATTTTATTTACCAAGTAATAGTGTTTCCATTTTTGAATCGATCTGTTTCCATTGAGGAATACGAAGTTCTAACATCTTAAAAAATTGTTCATTATGTTCTTTTTGATAAAAATGGCATAGTTCATGTGTGATAATATAGTCAATACCAGATTTAGATGCCTGAATTAACATTGGATTTAAAATAATTTGATGTTGAGTTAAATAACTTCCCCATCTTTTTTTTAATTTTCTTATCTTAAGTTGAGGAATTTCCAGATTGGGAAATGTTTGAACACAAACCTTCAATCTTTCATTAAAAACTTTTTCAGCCCTTGCCAAAAACCATTTATCTAAATCTTTTTTTAGTTCTTCTTTATTGTTTGGATCTGACGAATAAATAACTATCTTATTTTTTTCAACTTTAACAACATTTTTTAAATATGATTTTTGAATAATTAATTGATATTGTCGTCCTAAATAAAGCAGACTAACGCCAGAAATGGCTTCTTTTTCTTTTGGCTCTGTGAATTGTTTAAAATAATCTAGTTGTTTTTTTATCCATCTTTGTTTGCGACCAATAAATGAAGTTATTTCATCTTGGGTTGCTTCTGTGGGTGCTTTAACAACCACATCAGAATTTGGGAAAACTCTAATAGAAAGACTCTTTCGTTTTTCTTGAAAGATATTAACAAGACCTATTTTTTCAGAGTTATATTGCATCTTACAGGATATCCTTATTTTCTATTGCCAAATCCCAACATTTTTCTGCAATAACTTGAATTTGATTACCTGTCAACTTAACATCAACATCATCAAACAGATAATCTTCCACTAAAATAAGGATTTTTCTTCTAATATCAATATTGTATTCAAAATCAACAATTTTATTTCTTTTAATGATATCTACAATGTTACAAACAATACCTATAAAGGTTTCCTCATCAATATCTATATCAGGAATTAATGCTTTGATATTTCGATAAAAAGGATGATAAACTTTTAATGTTCTAATTTCTTCAGGAATATCATTATCTTCATAATGTTCCACTTGTTCTTGAATATCTTTTATCTCTTGATAAAGAGCAGAAATATCCTCTTTTCTAGCAGTTTTTAATTCTTCTAATAAGGCCTTAATTCTATCGGAAAACTTTTTATAGAACACCTCATCTTGATGGTATCTTTCACTAATAACCTTACTTGTTTGGGCTGCAATAGCTGCTGCTTTTGATTTTTGAGATAAACCATTCTTTTCATCTTCAATATATTGGTTAAATTCAGCCATGTTTGAAAGGCTAATTTCTTTTGATAAAACTTCAACATTTTCAGCTGTAACATACTTATCCAATAATTTGTGTAATTGATCTTTGTATTTTGAAAAATCAACTGTTTCGGCCATATAGAGTTGAGCTGTCTTTTTTATTTCAACAAAGCGTTTTAAATCCTTTTGATATCTACTTAATTTATCTTTATCAAATTTATCATAAAAATCATAGAGGTAGCAACAACTTGAAAATGTTCTAATAAATTTATTAACATCTTCATAGAATTCTTCTCTCTTTTCTTCATTTTCTTCCAATGCTTGAATATAAGCATCTGTATTATGGATGTCTTTGATGTCATTAAATGTTGAATGAAGCTTTTGATAGATATTTTCCAAGCATTTGATTTGTTCATCTGTATTTAACAAAGCTCTTTCAATATCATCAGGGTCATAATGTGAAAATAATTTCAAAGCATCTTTTAAATTTTTAGCATTTTTTGAATAATCAACGATTAAACCACAAACTTTTGTTTGTTTTCCTGTTTCGCCATTATAAACACGATTAACACGGGCAACAGCTTGCAATAAGTTATGATCTTTTAACTGCTTTGCAAGGTATAAAACCGTATCACAAGGAGCATCAAATCCTGTTAAAAGTTTATCTACAACGATCAAAAGTTCACAGCCTTCTGGGTTTTTCTTATAGTCATTGATAATCATTGTTTCTCTTTTTTCCAAAGAGCCGTATCTTCTTTTTTCTTCAGCAATAAATTTGCTTACTGTTGCTTTATATTCTGGCAATTTATCTTCATCACCTTCATCAAATGTTGTGTCTGAAATAACAACCTCTGAATGAATACCCCCCAACATATCCAAAGCATTTTTAAACAAAACAGCAGCATGTTTACTCGGTGCCACTAATTGTCCTTTCAATCCTGTGTTTTTAAAATTGTTCATAAAGTGCTCATGCACATCTAAGGCAATCATTTCAACACGTTGAGAGGTTTCTTCTAGTAATGATTTTGAAACACATTTCTTTTCAAAGTCCTTTTTTTGATCATCAGTTAAATTTTGGGCAACTCGGTCATAAAACTTATCAACAATAGAATTAACTGTTTGTTCCACAAATCTTCCTTGATAAATCAAAGGCAAAATAGCACCATCTTCTTCGGCTTCTGAAATAGTATAAGCATCAATGATGCCACCGAACTTTTGTTCTGATTTTTGCTTTTTCATCAACGGTGTACCAGTGAAAGCAATTTGACAAGCATTTGGCAAGATTAAATTCATCTGCCCATTTGCATCACCACCTTGTGTTCTGTGGGCTTCATCAATTAAAATAAAGATATTGTTATCTTCATCTTTGAATTTCTTTTCTTTTTCAAATTTGTGCACCAAAGTTGTAATAACATCAGTTGTCTTTGTTTTAATGCGTTTTATTAGGTCGCTTGAAGATGTTGCTTGTTGAACACCAACTTTGATATTACAAGCCTTAAATGTATCTCTAATTTGAGCATCCAAATCCGTTCTGTCTGTTACAACAATAACACGAGGGTTTTGTATCTTTTCAATCAGATTTTTAACCAACATAACCATTGTTAAGGATTTGCCAGAACCTTGTGTATGCCAAACAAGACCGCCTTGACGTTTTCCATTCTCATCCATTGTGTTAATACGGTTTAAAATCTTTTTAACGGCAAAGTATTGCTGATAACGGGTTACTTTTTTCTTCCCATTATCGTAAAGAGTAAAATTACGAACTAAATCCAACAATCTTTCGGGTTTTAAAAGGCTATAAATTGTTCTGTCTTGTTCTGTTGTGTTTTGTTTTTCTTCTTGTTGATATTGGTATCTGGCCAAATCTGATGATATTTGTTTCATAATCTTTTCAGAAACAAGTGTATTGATTGATTTTAAAACATTGGCTTCATATTTTTCATCAGCATCCTTTTCTTTCCAAACGGCATAAAACTCTTGAGGTGTTAACATTGTGCCATATTTAACACTCTTTCCATTTGTAGCAATCAATAATTGGGGATATAAAAAGAACTTTGGAGTTTGATTTCCTTCTTGATTTCTGATCATTTGACGAACAGCTTCATCAACAGGAACAGAGTTTTTCTTGTTCTCAATAACCGCCAAAGGAATCCCATTTACAAACAAAACAATATCCGGTCTTCTGTCATGTTCTTCGCTGATTTCAAACTCAGGAACCACATGAAAGGTGTTATTCAGTGGATTTTCCCAATCAATAAATTTAAGTTGTGGAGATGTTCTTTTCCCACCAATAATTTCAGTAACACTAACACCACCTAATAAATTTGAAAAAATGTTTTGAGAGGCAACAATAACTCCATCATCCATTTTAACCTTTTCCAAATCATCAATGACCTCTTTAATACTTTTGTCCGAGATTTGTGCATCGTTAATCTTTCTGATAGCCTCAAAAGCAATATCTGTTAAAATATAATGGCTTTTGCTACTTCTATGTTCACCAACCGTATATCTTGGAATATAGGTATACCCCAAGTTAATCAACTGCAAAATCGCAGGGATTTGTGAACTGCTAGCTTCATCAAAATCAGGAAGAATGTGTTGTTGTGTCATCATGGTGTTACTCCGTTTCATTCTTAGACATATCTATTTTATTGGAAATACTTTCAATTTCTTTTTGAATTTCTACAGATAAAATATCTTGTTCTTTTTTTAATTGGTTTATTTTGTTATCAATTAGATTATTTTGATTGCCCAATTGTTCAGAAATCGTATTTTTTATTTCCGTTTCTTGTTTTTGAATATTTTCCAATCCTTTTTGAACAAATGATAGTGTATGAATGGTATCTGTTTTTTGTAGTTGATAAATGATAATAGAAGCGATAATTGCAATAATCGAAACTATTATTCCAGCAATGACCAACCAGTTTGTTGTTTTGTATCTGGAATATTCTAATTCAGCTAAGCGTTCTTTTTCACAGCATTCAAAAGATTTCTTACCTTTCTTTTCATATGAATAGAAGAAAGGACAACTTTTTATAGACAACGTTTTCAAATCTTCATTTTCATCAAAATGTTCCCATTGCTCATGCCAACACTCCAGATAATCATCATTAGGCGCATCAGGATGAGGGGACATACCAAATACAGAAGAAAGAGAATACTTATTAATAGCCATACTATCTTGTGCTAATAATTCTAAAACACGATCTCCTCCTAATCGTTTATTGTACATCCCTTTTTTCATATTATCTAGTAATTGTTCATACTGTACTTCCCATTCCTTTTGTATTCGAATTTCTTTTCCTATAAATTCAAAATTTCCAGCAAAAGCTTGTTTTCTTTCTTCATTAGTTAAAATTGTAGTAATATCATCATTTGTAGACTTTAATGCTAACATATCATAACTTGTTTTATCGATACAACGCATACAAAAAGCACAATTTAAACAACACTTATTCATTTGTTACCTTTAACCTTTTCAAATTCCTTTGTTGCATAATAGGTGGCAAGATTGTCAATGATTGATTTTACATACTTATCAATATCTTTATTATCAGAATAATCCGCAGCTAAAACAGCGTTAACACGTCCATCTTTTATAAGTTTTAATGCCTTTTCTTTTTTTCCTCTTTTCTTGGTATTATAAACAGCAATAGAATGTCCCCCCTCTCTTTTAACCATTTTCATACACGGAATATCTGTATCGCCATCACCGATATAAATCATATTTGTGAATGGCATAGGACGCTTTTCCGGAGGTACATATTCATTGATTTTACTATTATCAGTTATATCTTCACAACCTTTGTTAATACGAAATAAAAATTGTGTTTTACTTGTGTAATTAATAACTATAGCTGGCCATGAGGCTACGTCATTATTGTCATAGATAAACGACGAAGCGTAGATCTTCTCAAAATACTTTTTTATCTTGGTTCCTTCTAACATTTCTAGTAACCCAGAAGAAATGATATAGTGTTTAAGTTTAATCCCTTTAGATTCAGCATATTTATTGATTCTATCAAACCAGGTGTCCACGCCATTAAAAAGTTCGATATCTTTTCCATATTTATTAAGTGCCTGTTTAGTAAAAGAAGTATTATTATCTTTAGCAGTCTTAAGCATATGATACATGTATGCTGTTATTTGATCTGCCTGTTTTTCTTTTGCAAACTTATTTGATTCAGTCCAAAATTGTTTGGGTGTTTTTTTTATGTGTTTCATGAAATCGTAGTCTTGCATATTGCAAGGGGATAAAGTTCCATCAAAATCGTAACAAATAGCCATAGGTATTAATTTTTTTGCCATATCTTCCTCCTTAATTCACTTTCACGCGAGTTTGGCCAGTTAAGAGTTGTTGCATTAAGCCTTTCTTTTGTTCCTTTAAGGCTTCTAATTTTTTATTCAAAAGATCAATTTCTTCATCAGCAGTTGATAAAATATTGGCGATTTTATTCTGTATTTCTAATGTTGGTAACTCCAATGGAATAGTGGCAAAAACTCCATTCATTAACTTAGGGTTTCCAACATAAGAAACATACTTTTTACTCACGTGATTCAAAAAACTCATAGCATAGTATAAATTTACTTTAGAATCTTTTTTAAGTTTTGCTGTGCCGCATACATTTGTACAATTAAATTTTCCATTTCTATAAAACACTTCTCCGGCATTTGCTCCGTCTGTAGTCCAAGTAATGTATTCTCCTTGAAAGTCATAGGTGTTAATGCAACCTAAAACTCCATTGTTAGATGTTTGAGAAGAATATACGGGATATTCTCCTCTGTTTTTTTCAATTTCTTCTTTGGATATTACACGGCCACGACCTAGTTCAAATAAATCAGCTACCCTATATAATTTTATGTCATTTCTATTGTAAATAAGTCTTTGCATCAGACCTTTTTTAAGGAGTTTCTTTTGCTCTATCAAAGATGATAACTTTTCAATCGCCTCATCCCAAGTCCCCAAAATCCCCGCAATCTTCTCCTGTTCTAATAAGGGTGGAATAGCGAATTTTAAATTATCTATATCTTTTTTAGAAATTTCAAGGAAAGTGCTTCCACAAGCCTTACGAATTAATTCGTTTTTGTTTTTTGTAATTAAATAATATAAAAAATCTACATTATTATTTTTAACTATAACATTTTTAAAACCTTGATTTGTACACATAGGCACGTTATTGATACAACAATCACCTATAGTCGCACGAGTACAAATTATCAATGAATTGATTGGAAGTAATTTGGCAGAGCTTTCTTTTAAACCTTTTTCTGTAATTTTTCTTTCAGTATTTGAAATAAAACGATTTGATAAAGATGATACCTCTGAGGGTGTAACCCATAAGATATCACCATCCCAATATTCAGAATTATTTGTATCAGGTGTTCCTCCTGATACAACATTTCCTAAATCAGAAATTTTCTTAACACTCCACCCCTCAGGTATTTTTTGATTATTCTGCATTATCTTCCCCTTCAGTTGTTTCATTTGTTAGAGCTTTGGGTTGAGCATGCTCTTTTTGTATTTGGCGAATAACTTCATAATCAATCGATATTTTTGTTCCATCTTCTTCAGCATATTCAGGGGGATTTAATGAAAGATGAAATTCTAAGCCATTGTTCATTTCTGTTGTTATTGCTTCAACGGTCTTTGACATTTTGGCAATAACTTCATTTTCAGTATGCCCATTTGAGGGTAATTCTTTGACAACCTCTTTGATCGAATTTTCTATTCGAACACTAATTACATGTTTTGCATAATCTTTTATTGCTTCTTCATCTATTTTATTTTGCTCTTTTTGTAATTGTAAAAGAGCTGCTTGATAATGTATTTTTGCTTCTCCTGCCTCATAATAATTTTTTTCAGCCTTAAAAAATTCTTGTGCTATTTTTAATGCGGAAATAAAAAATTTATAAGTTAAAGCTCCGCCAATTAATATTTCATACCAACTACTACCTTTGTCAAATCCTGAAAACGTCGCCGTCCCATCTATGTTAATAGTCGAAAAAATCTTAGATAGTCTTTTATTAATATCAGAAAGTTCATCTAATGAAAAATCTTCTTTAGTAGGTAATTTAATGTTTATAATCTGCTCATCTTGCTTTTCAACAATAGTATCCAAAATACCATAAAAAAGTGGCAATTTAGCATTAATCTTATTAACAAATTGAGTTAATGAATTGTAATCACTTGGGTTTATCTGTATTTCTATCGTGTTTTGTAAAAATTTAGAGTTTAACTCTTCAACTATTTCTGACGAAAAATCTATCCAGCTTTGTTCAGAAATAACACTTAAAGCTTTAATCAGTTTTGAATACTCTTGAATAATATACAATTGTCCATTATATAATGAGCTTGAAGTGATAACTATTTTATTATTACTATCAACCACTTCATCTAATATTTTTTTTAATTCACCTAAACGCATCTTCTTACCCTTTCTTCTCCAATTTCTTTTTTTCTTCTCTTTCGATGGATTTTATGCTTGGTGCAGCTGGTAAATCCTCAGGCATTGTTCCACCAAGTTCCTGAATTGTTTGTCTTACTTTTCTGCCAACTTCGTAATGCGCTTTATTGGCATTAAATTTACCATGTATATTTTCTCGTTTAATTTTTTCTTCGGTTTGGGTCGCTCGGAAAAGATTGGCTGCTAATTCTGTGCTACCCATGTGATCCAGTATCTTTTCATTTTTCTTTAATCCCTTGTGATGGTGAATATCTTGAGCTGACATACCATTATACAACCCCTTGTATCCATAATTTTGAAAAATAGCATAGTCTAATTGGGTTTCCACACCTGCATTTTTAGCTGTTTCCACAAGCTGTTTGTTATGTTCAGATAACTCTCTTCTTAAATAAAGGCGTCTTTGGTTTTCATTCAAATCCTCTAAAATATCAGCTTCTTCTTGAATTTCTTGCTTGCGAGTTTGAATAGCAAAATATGTTTGAGCTTGTGCAATGATTGGTTTAGAGGGATCAGCATTTTGAATGATTAAGTAACATGCGTATCTTGAAAGTAATACATCTTCTATTTCTCGTTCAGAACCAGATCCTAATTTGACCATTTTGGTGACATCAACGAAATGGTCAACAATAGCATGGTCACTGTTTTTACAAGCTTCTTTTGCTTTGCTTACAACATTTTCAAAGTTTCTCCAATCTTTGTATTCTAAAATACTATACAATTCCCTTGCTGACCAATATTCGACATTATTATCATCGTAATATCTAATTTTATCAAAAACATCTGTTGTTAAATTGCTATTCATATCTTAGTCCTTTTGTCTGATTTGAACTTGTGCAAAAAATGCACATATTGTTTCTTCAACCATTTACACTCCCAACTCTTCCAGATAAGAGCGCATTTTTTCTTGGACGTCTTGAAGTTCCAATTCCAAAGTGGCTATATCGGCTTTAACCTTGCTCAAATCAACTTCTTCCTCTTCCTCAAAAGTGTCTACATAGCGAGGAATGTTAAGGTTAAAGTCATTTTCTTCAATTTCTTTAATGTCTGCAACATGAGAATATTTTTCAATTTCTCGACGGTTTTGATAGGTATCAACGATTTTATTGATATGATCATCGGAAAGAGTGTTTTGATTTTTACCCGGAACGAACTCTTTACTGGCATCAATAAACAAAATATCTTTTTTGTTTTCATTAATACCACCCTCTTCACGTGTTCTATCAAAAATCAAAATTGCTACAGGAATACCTGTTGTTTGAAATAATCCCGCTGGTAAGCCAATAACAGCATCAAGAATGTTTTCTCTAATCAAAGCTTCTCTAATTCTGCCTTCTGATGAACCACGGAACAAAACACCATGAGGAACAAAAACAGCCACTCGGCCTTCTTTGGCTTTGGCGGTTTCAATCATATGCGAGATAAAAGCATAATCTCCTTTGCTTGCTGGAGGCATTCCTCTGAAAAAACGATTGTATGGGTCATTTTCTAAATGCTTTTCACCCCATTTATCAAGCGAAAAAGGTGGATTGGCTACAACAACATCAAATTTCATCAAACCGTTATCTTCTCTTAATAATGGGTTGTTTAATGTATCGCCCCATTCAATGCGTGCAGAATCTTTTCCATGCAAGAACATATTCATACGTGCAAGATTGTAGGTTGTTCCTGTTTTTTCTTGACCATATAAGGCATAGTTTTGTGAGCCTTGTTTATCAATTTCTTCACCAGCCATCAACAAGAGACCTGACGACCCGCAGGCAGGGTCACAAATTCTATCACCAGGTTTAGGAGCTGCAAGTTTTGCCAATAATCTAGCCAAGACACGAGGCGTGAAAAATTCTCCACCTTTCTTACCTGCGTCGGAACCAAACTTTTCAATCAAATACATATAGGCATTACCGAGAATGTCATCTCCAACATCTGTTAAATCAACTTTATTAAAATCATTAATTAAGTTGCGAATCATTTTATTGCGTTGGTCCGTTTGACCCAAAACAGATTGAGAGTTAAAATCAACTGTAAAAATACCTTTTAGATGAGCTTCGTTGGCATCTTCAATTTTATGTAAAGCAATGTTAATTAATTCACCAATATTATCAGCTGATTGTTGGTTATAGATGTCATAAAAACTTGCTCCTTCTGGCATAATAAAACGAGCATTTGAAAGTCTCATGGCAATTCGTTCTTTATCATCACCAAAACGTTCAGTTAGTTTTTGAACTTCCAACTTATGAATATCACTCATGTACTTATAAAACAAGAAAACCAAGGCATAATCTTTAAAAATGCTGCTATCAACAGTTCCTCTGGATGAGTTTGCTGCTTCCCATAACAATTTATTTAAATCATCTTGTGTAATTTTAGCCATTTTTTAAAGCTCCTTTTAATATTTGGTTAAATCTTTTTTCTTTTAGTTCAATAAGTTGATTGGTTAATGCAATCTCTTTTTGTTGCAATTGCCAGATAGAGATTAACTTTTTCTGTGTTTTTAGATCCAAACGAGGTATTTCTATATTTTCAAGCAATCCCCTTGTTAATGCAGGAATAGTCATTGCTTCCAATACCTTCTTAATCGATTGCTGACCAGAAGAAGAATTGATATAAAGTTCAACAAAGTCTGGCAAAATACTTTTATCTTTAATTGTAAGAATAAAAAAGCCGTGAGAGGCGATAATCTTATCCCCACCTTTAAAAACAAACGCTTTAACAGAGCCTCGATTTGTTACTAAAACATCATCTTTTTTCAAAAATCCAGAAGTCTTTATATCTTCAATAGATATACGTGTTAATGTATCCACATCAAACAACGAGACATCTTTAGGTTGGATAACACGAACAGTTCCTTGTGGAGAATCTTCAATTTTTCCACGGAATGCATATCCTAAACGTATATCTGCTATATCTTTTGTTTTTATCATACCTCAAAGGGTACCAGACTTTTGTTGGCTTGTCAAGCAATTTTTTACAATATTTAAATATTGTTAATAAAATAAAAGAAAAAATATTTTATGGTATCTATTTTAACTTAATTGGTAATACAAATCAAATGAAAATTAAAATTTTCACTCACTCATCCCAAATCTTTGTCAGCTTTATAATCTGTTTGTTTTTCTTTATCTCTGAGATGCTTTTATTCTCTGAAATAGATTTATGTTGTGAATATACGGTTTAATCAACTTTTAAATCCACCTCAGATGACTTGGGATTATCATTTGAAATAGATTGTTCAACAAATTCATTAATACGAACACAAAGTTTAATAAATTCTTCTTTTTCTTCATGTTTTACACAAAGAAAAACACCATTATCACCAAAAGGCATAGATAACATATTTCCATCAATATCTCTGCAATCCCAAGGGTAGAGTAAGGTATGAAACTTTGTTAATGAAGGAATTATTTGATTTTTAATAGGTTCATTCTTTTGGGTATGTGAAATGTTTGGAAGTGCAAAGTTGTTTTTAATAAACCCATTTTCAAAGTAAAGGGTTTTATTCCAATTGATTTCAATATTTTTCAATGAATTGTTGCAAATGTGTATATAAAAACCAGCATGGGAAATATGTTTTAAACTCTTTCTATTGAAAATTCCTTTATATTCAAATTGTTCACCATATACAGGCATAATTTTAAATTTAATGTTTTTAAAAACAACTGAATCGTTTGAATTTTCCACATCAATTATGTAACTAATTTTTTTTGAAGTTTTCTTTCTAAAGATACCCATTTTAAGCCTTTGGTTAAAGGTCTTCCTTTTCTGTGATGGGTAAGTGTATCATAAACCAACAATTATGAACCTTGCCCTTTATGATAGGACTTATTGACATATATAAATCCCTTAAAACCCTTGAATTTCCTGCTATATAAGGAAATATAGACCTCTTTTAAGTTGTTTTAAATAATACTTAAATTCATAAAAAAACAGTTGATTTTAATTGTTCCTTAAAAGTCATCTCTTTTTCACACCAAAATCTTTGAATTTCCATAAATAGAAATAAAAGGAGTTTCAATGATTTATGGATATATCAGAGTCTCAACAGACCAACAATCTACCTCAAATCAAAAGTTTGAAATCAACAGATATGCTGCATCACATAATATTCAAATTGACAGATGGGTAGAAGAAACAATTTCTTCCAGAAAACCTTTAAATAAAAGGAAGTTAGGCAGTTTATTAGCAGAGTTAAAAGATGGAGATATTTTAATTTCCACAGAGATTTCAAGGTTGGGCAGAAGTCTTTTAGAGGTTATGGGTATTTTGCAACATTGCTTGGCTCAGAATTGTCAGATATGGACTTTAAAGGAGCATTATAAACTAGGTTCAGACATTGCTTCCAAAGTGTTAGCCTTTGCTTTTGGATTGTCAGCAGAGATTGAAAGGCAACTGATTTCAGAAAGGACTAAGATGTCTTTGGACAAACTCAAATCCCAAGGAAAGCATTTAGGCAGACCTTTTGGGGCAAAGAGTAAATCCCTTAAATTGTCCAAGAACACTAAAAGGGTCAAAGACCTCATGGCAAAAGGTCTTCCCAAAGCACAAATTGCCAGATTGCTTGGAGTGGATAAACTAACCTTGTATAGGTTCTTAAAGAAGTTGGAAAGTGAAGAGTAATGCTTGAATTTGTTTAAAAGTGTTGGGGGTGGTTAGTTTTCTCCTTACTTTTCTACTTACTTTTAAAAAGTTTTCTGGGAACTTTTCTGGGAACTTTTTATGGTTTTCTGTGAACTTTCTGGGTAGTAATGTTCAACTTCCCCCAAAAGCAAACACCCCACACAAAACCACTTGCTACCCACGAGCAGTTGCTTTTCCCATTTATATTTGATCTGGTCTAATGGCCTCAGGCAGTTGGATTTATTAGTTTAACATCCATTACATTCCTTTGCTGGTTTAATCCAAAGAAAAAAGAGGTCTAATGTCTTTATTTTGACTTATTATAATATATCCTTTTTTATTTCTATTATAAGTACTATTATAGCGAACAAAAACACCCCTGAACACCAATGAATACAAGGGGTTTAGAGAAATAAGGCGAACATAACAGCCTCCCGAACTGAGAATAACCATCTTCGGCAAAGAACATATCGGTCCTCGGGTTGAACATAACAGCCTCCATTTTTTAACGTCCTGAACATAAGAGTCTCCAAGGCTTAAAATGCCGAACATAACAATATCCCGAATATTTTTTTGTTCAAACGAAAATTTGGATATTTACCCGAATAAATACCCCTGTAATGAATAAAACAGGAGTTTAAGATGAGTAAATCAAAATCAGAATTGTCAATAACCAAACGATATATGTTAGAGTATATATGCTTTAAGACCCGTAATAACTATGCCTTTTTTGCCAATAATGAGTTCATTGCAGAGGCAATTGGTTTGACAGTGAATACAGCAAAAACATTTATTAATGACTTGATAAGGGATGGATACCTTTATAAGGAAATAGATAAAAAAGGAAGACGAGTTTTGTCTTTAACAGGTAAGGAATATAAAAGATTGTGTCTTGATATGACTAATGTAGATAAGAAGGTGTTAAAATCAGAAAGAGATACAGCAGTTAATGAAAACCAATATCTGCAAGAACAGTTAACCTATACAGAGGGAAGAGTTAATTCATTAGTGTCAGAGAAAACAGATTTAACCTTAACAAATGAGGAACTGACAAGAAAAGTAAAGGAATTAGAAGAAAGAATTACCAAGTTGGAAAACAGAACAACAAAGTTAGAGAACTTATTTTATAAAAATGGGATATCACAAGAAGAATTAGAAAAAGCAATACAAGAGAATGAGAAAAAGGACTGATGAACTCAGTCCTTTTATTTTAATACAATATAATTTAGAATTCTTGCCCATTGGTTGGGGTTTCGGATGGCATAATCAAAAGCAGTTAAGCCAAACTTGTCTTTGATATGAGGATTTGCTCCTTTTTCTAACAAGTATTCAATCGGGGCTGTATCACAACTCATAATACAACAAAGATGCAATAAGGTTGCCAGATTTTTATTAACAGGGGCATTGATGTCATCTACATCAGACAATATTTCTTTTAAATCATCAATATCATCAATAAAATAGTTATTTTTATTCATCATAGGGTAATTCCTTTGCTTCCAAGTCATCTAAATCTTTTAATAATTGTTCTTGGGCTTCAAGTTTTAAGATTTCATGTTTGATGATTTCAGATTGAATAATAGAAAAGATAAACTCGTTTCTTTCGGACACATCCCTTGCTTTAAAATGACCTTGATATTGGTTTAATAAGATGAAGAACCAGTCTTTTAAATGGAACTTATTTTCCAAAGCATAATCATAAGCCGTTTTCCCATTGATATCCATATAGTATGGATTTGCTCCTTGTTTTAATAGATATTCAACCATTTTTGGATTTGTTGTTGTGGCACATAAGACCTGCAACAAACTGGATAATTTACTGTTAATCGGTTGATTGATATAGGTCATCAGTTTTTCTAATTCTTTTAAAGTTTCTAAATCCTCTGGGATAGGATAGAAGTTTTTATTAATAATAATTGGTTCTAATTCCATGTTTTAATCCTTATAGTTAATTATAAAAGTATTTATTCATCTATGATTAAAAACTGGAATGAAAACGAATCCGATTCGGGTAGATTTTGGATGATTTTATAAATTTATTTGGAAAATTATTCAAAATTGAACCAAAAGCAAACAATGAAATGCAAAAAAAATTGTAGTCAAATGTCGTCAAATGTCGTCATTTGCTTCCATATGGACAAAAAACAGAGTTTTGTCTAAACAAGGCTCTTGTCAAGAAATAAAATCTTTGTAGTTTTAAAAACATCATCAAGCAAGATGGTCTTGTTTGGGATTTAACATTAAAATGAAAGGATTTAATTATGGTAGAAACAGCAACTATTAATACTTTAAACATTGAAGATTTTATGTCTTCGTTTGGTATTACCCGATTAGAAACTCAAAAGGATGAAGGCTTATTATCCAAAGGCAGTTGTAAGCAACGAATTTTGGATTTGATTACCTTAAACATCAAAAATTTCAGAGACAACAGTTGGGATAAAAGTAATCAAATGAACAAGTTATTAATTGACTTGGATGAGAAAAAGAATCTCTCTGTTTTTTCAGTCCGGTTGGGAGGCAAAAGAATTTACAGATGCTCATGCCAATTATTACCTTTGGATCAAAAGATTGCTTTTTTAACCAAGTTCTATGAGGCAGTGTCAAAAGGGATTTTAGATACGCAGATTGAAACCTTCTGTGAAAATGAAGTTAAAAGGAAAAAAGAGAATAAGGAGAAAAATAATCAAAAGAAAAAAGACAAAAGAGAAAAAGAAAAACTTGAAAAGGCTGCACAATTTCTTGCAGAAAAACAAGCCATAGAAGAAGCTGCAAAACATTTACCAAAAGCTTAAAAAAAAGTGGATAGTTATAAGAGCGGCAACTCTTATGACTATCCGAATGTAAAACTTAAATTACAGAAAGGATTATATCGTGACAAAAAACATTCGTCAAGAAGAAAAAAACACAAAAAATTCGATGACACCCCAAATAATTCAAGACATCATATACAATTGGGTTAATGAAAATTATGGAAGTGAAGAAGCAGAAAACCCTTCTTGGAATATTTCAACACTTTCAAAGCACATTAGTAAAATGCTTGAAGTACAATAAACACTAAAAAAAAGCAATTTCTGTTCAGATTTTGACGGACGGATAAGAAAAAGTACGATATTCTAATGACATAAGGAGACTACTTATGGTTCAAAGATATCCAGGACTTATTGTCAAAGGTCGTGCTTTTTATTTTAGGGTTGGGCTTCCAAGGAAGTATTGGACAATCGCTAAATGTAAAGAGATAGGCTATTCATTAGATACTTCTGATTACAAGACTGCCGTTGCCAGATGGCGAACAGAAATTGCTCATTTACAAACATTTTTGGATGTATTTGAGGAAATCATTATGAAACTAAACAAAGAAAACAAAGTCATTTTAGATGAAAATGATGTTGATAAAATCTTGCTGGCAAGACTTAGTCAAATTCAATACTTTTTGGAAGAAAATGCTGAAAATATTGTAGAAGGCAAGAAAACCATTGAAGACATCAAACTACCCACAGAACAAAGAAAAGAATTGATGGTTCAAATGATATTGGACTATTTAAGAAGTTTGGTTGAAAACTCACAAGCCAATATTACATTAAGAACAACCTATACCAAGTTAAAAGAAAAAGAGATTGAACTGGGTTTAGAAGACAAAGCAAAAGATGGTTATGAATGGTTCAAAAGTTTTGGCAATCATGTTTCTGCATTGGAAAGATATGCGGAAAAAAGCATTAATGCCATCAAACAAGACAAACCTTATAACCCAAGCAATCCCAAGGTTAAAACTCTTTTAAAGAGTTATGATGAGATGAAGACCACAGAACGTCTGACCAAATCAATGGCCAAAACATCTTGGGAAAAGTTTTTTAAAAAGTATGCACAGTATAAGAAGAACTTAAAAGGTTTAGAAGATCAAAGATTACACACCATGTATTTAGGGATTAAATTATGCTTTTTAATTATGGATAGAGAGTATATTGAAGAGGTTACAAAACACGATTGCCGTAAATTAAGTGAGAAAATATATCAAGTTCCAAGGCAATGGCATAATGCTGTAGCAAGTGGGAAAAAAATAAAAGATATTTTAACAAAATCAGAAAGCAAAGTTTTGGCAAAAGGCACTATTAAAGGATATCTAAATGTTTTTACAAATTTTATGAGATATGCTGTTCGAGAAGATATTATTGAAAACAACATGAATGATTACATTGATCATCCAATTAATATTGAAAGAGCAAAAAGAGCTCCTTTTGAACACAATGAACTCCATAAAATATTTAATCCCCAAACCTATGCTAACCCTTGTATGAGAAAAGAACAAGCTAGATTTTGGGTTCCATTAATTGCTTTATATCATGGATGTAGGTTGAATGAAATTTGCCAATTAGATGTAACAGACATTGTCAGTAAAAAAGGGATTCCTTGTATTTCAATTAATCCACAAGGAAAGGATAAATCAGTTAAAAACAAAACATCAGAACGTATTATTCCCATTCATCCAGTTATAATAGATTTAGGATTTTTAAGATATGTTGATTTTCAAAGAAGATCTAAAAAAAATAAATTATTTGGTCTTAACCACTCTAATCATAATGGATATGGAACAGCAGTTCAACACTGGTTTGGACACTATTTAGATAGCATTAATTTATCCAGTCCTGACAAAGTGTTTCACTCGTTCAGACATACATTTGAAACAAAGGCTGTTGAAAAAAGAATTCCTGCTGAATACCAAAATGCACTTTGTGGTTGGGCAGATAGAGGAATAGGTCAAAGATTGTATGGTAAAACAAAAGACATTAAAGTCATGTTAGAGGAATTATCTAAAATATCTTATCCATTATCCAAAGAATTAAAGGAGTTTAAGAAAATGATACGAACAAGTTTTTATTTCAAAGATCCAAAATCAATTATTTAATCTAAAGACTCTGTGAAAGCAGAGTTTTTTTGTATTCATTCCATAAATAAATCATATATAACCAAAGGAATGAACATGAATACAACTATACAAAAATTAGATGAATTATTAGCAAAAATAAGAACTCAAATTATTGAGAAAAAAGGTCTAAAAGAAGAACCAATAGAGCAACCTAAACCAGCAGATGAACAAACCGAACCCACAGAAGAACTCCCACAACACCCTGATACAGATTATTTAATCAAGGTCTTTAATCACTTAAAGGATTTGGGGTATATTAATACTCAATATGAGTTTTCTGAACAGTTTTTAAACAAAAACAAGTATTATTATGGCATGATATTATCCGAACGCAGGCATCCATCCATAGATGCATTACATTCTTTAATCAAATCAATCAGTGAACTCAGCGAAGCAGAAACTAACCATCAAAGACTTGATGCTCTTTACGAAGAAGGACACACTCTTATTACAAAACGATTATTAAAGAACTATTAGAGGACAGAAATTTGAAAAATTCGTTCAATGTCTTAAAGTTCGGGGAAAATCCCAAAATCCAATCGGGCATAAGTCATCAAAATCTTACAAATCCGTTCGGGTAAAAATGAAGAAAAGTCTTGAAGATAGAGTAGGGGTTAAATGTCTTTATCGGGCAAAGTGACGTGCAACAGTGACGGAAAGCAGAAATTACTGAAAAATAAGCATAAAAAAACCTCTTAAAGCCAAAAGCTTAAGAGGTAATTGGTGGAGATAAGGAGGGTCGAACTCCTGACCTCTGCAATGCCATTGCAGCGCTCTACCAACTGAGCTATATCCCCAAGGGATGAGGATACTATACCCTCTTTTTTTTATAATTGCAACAAAAAAATTAAAAAAACTAAAAAAAATTCGTTTTTTACTCATAAGTATTAAAAAATCCATCAAAATGCGCTCTGGCTATATCAATGGTTGTGTGTGTACCAATTTTGAATTTTTTTTCTGTTTCTGGAATTCGTTCTTCATTTCCGGTTTGAATAAATCCCGTGTAATGAGATTCTTTATTTTGCATTTCAACAAAATAAGCTCTGTTTTCTTTATCGCAGGATTGAAGAGAGTATGTGTTTGTAACTCGTAAAGAATTGTTTGGTTTATTGTGATTGCATGCTGATAATGTAAAAACTGACCCAAGGGCTAATAATTTATAAAGTGTGTTATTCATAAGTTCCTCTCATTCATTTGATTTGAGCGAAGCTATCCGAAAAAGAGTTAAAAGTCAACAAAAAAGCCTTTTTTTCGAGAACTCCTTGTTTTTTATCTCTAATTGGAGTATACTAAAAATTATGAAAGTTTCAATAGATAATTTTTTGGGTGGAAAGGTTAGATTAAAACAGTCTGTTGCTGGATATCGAGCAACGTCTGATTCAGTGTTACTTGCTTCCGGTGTGTTAGCAAAATCAGGGCAGTCGGTTTTAGATGTGGGTTGTGCCGGTGGAGTGGTTTCATTTTGTTTACAAGCGCGTGTGAAAAATTTGAACCTTACAGGGGTGGATATTCAAGATGATTTGATTATGCTGGCCAACGAAAATAATTTATTAAATAATGCAACTGTGGAATTTCTTTTGGCTGATATTTTAAAGAAAAATGAAGTGTTAAAGGGATTGCAATTTGATCATGTTGTTACAAATCCTCCTTTTTATGCAAATGGGCGAGGACGTGATAATGAAGAGCAGAGAAAAGCATTTCATGAAACGGAATCCATTGAGAAATGGATTCGTGCTTGTGCCAAATATGTGAAAGCTAAAGGAAGTTTAACACTTATTCATCGTGCAGATGCGATCCCTGAAATTTTATCTGCTTTTCAAAAAACGGCATTGGGTGGTATTCAGGTGATACCTCTTGTAAAAGATTTAAAAACGCCTGCTAAACGCGTGATTGTTAGAGGATTTTTAGGATCGAAAAAACCATTTGAGCTCAAAAATCCGTTTGTGTTGCATAAAGAAAATGGAGAGGGGTATACGGATCAGGCTGATGCAATTTTAAGAATTGGAATGGCTTTAGATGATTATTTATAAGATAAAAAGAAAAAATGCTTCTTTTTTCTTGACAAGATAAATAATTTTTTGTATAAGAATAAACCATGGTCCTGTAGCTCAGCTGGATAGAGCAACAGCCTTCTAAGCTGTGGGTCGGGCGTTCGAATCGCTCCAGGATCGCCATTTAAAAAAAGTCAGCGCAAGCTGGCTTTTTTTATGCGAAATTTGGGGTGGGGAAGAACGTTTGTGAGGGGTGGTGAGCGAAAAACGAACGATGTTGAATAGGGTAAGATGATTCTTTGATATGAGGACTATTTCTGAGTAATCTGTGGGGTTTTATTTAAAAAATAAATCAGATAGATCGAAAAATAAAGTTTTTCATTTTTCTTTTGAAATATGAGTATGTTGAGTGATTTTTATTTTTTTTGTATCGAGCCTTATTTCGTTTGTGATTTTAATACTTGACTTTAACCCTTCGATTATCTAATTTAATAATGTGTATTATATAAATGTGAAATGTGGAGACTTAAAAATGACAAAACAAGTAACTGAACAAATGATTCGTGAGGCTGCTTATTTCTTATGGGAAAAAGCTGGTTGCCCTGATGGATCAGGCGAAGAGTTCTGGTTGCAAGCGCATGTTCAATTTTTTGGTGAGCCAAAATCTGAAAAGAAAACTTCTACAAAAACAGCTGCTAAAAAAACAACAACTAAAACTTGTAAAAAGAAAACCGCTTGTAAAAAATAATTGCTTATAAAAGGTGCTTTTCTTAAAGCACCTTTTTCTTATTTTAAGATATGTTTTTTTAAATAAATGCGAGTCGATTCCATGGCAAACGAATCGGGGTTTATTTCTTTAGGTGAAACAAATCGTAAATGGCTGGTTTCGCCCTTTTGTTCTTTGAGAAGCGCATTTTTTGTTATATTTGCGGTAAAATAAAAGTCTAACGGCGCTTGTTCCATTTCAGAATAAATATATGAATTTGGGATGTTATCAACAAGTTTTAGGTTTTCAATTTCAATCCCTGTTTCTTCTTTAACTTCTCTGATAGCAGCCTCTTCAATCGATTCGCCTAAATCAACGAATCCGCCGGGAAGGCCTAAAAGTCCTTTGCCGGGATTTCTTTCTCTTTGTAAACAAAGGATTTTTCCCGATTCGTTGTAAACTAAAACAGCAACGCCTATAATGGGATTTTTAAAATATTCAAAGGAACAATCTAAGCATTTTTTGGAATAATTGGAATTGATGAGAAAGTTTTTTGAACCGCATTTGGGGCAAAAGTTAAAAATTTGAAGTGGATGCATGAAAAAAATCCTTCATTTTATCTGTTTGTATACTATATATATAAAGAATCATATTCTGATAATAAAAATATTGGAAATTATTTTCTTTTATGATATATAATTGACTATCCCTTTGATAAAACAGATTTTGAAGTTTGAAATTAAAAACAAGAAAAAATGCTTTAAAATCAACAGTCTTTAAAAAAGATAAAAAAAAGTTAAAAAAGGTGTTGACAAGTTGGGTTTATTTTGATATATTCACAACTACCGCGACGGAAACGGTTAACAAAAAGTTAACAAAGACCGAAGCGAAAAAGATGTTGAAAACAGTGTGAATAAGAGAGAAGAACAGATGCACGGACGGTTGTTCTAAACGAAGAAGACGAGCGTCAAGTGCATGACTATAAAGACGAGATAGTGTATAGGAATATATAATATTGGTAAGTTTTTGTAGGG
>JAGCKR010000060.1 GCA_017647405.1 Alphaproteobacteria bacterium | reverse complement strand
TTTATACTTTGAAAAACAAACTTATGCGCCGCACCATTTATCTCCTACGCAATTACAAACACCAGTTGATACAGCGGTTTTCCCTGCAAATTCATCATCTGATTTTGCATTACCTTTATCTCAAGAAGAACTTGATGCTGAAGCTTTAAAAGTTGAAAAATTCATTAACTCTTTAACAGATGAAGAATTTGTTGAAAATCCTGTAGATACTGAGGAAAAAAATTAAACAAAGGGATCTCAAATAAAAAAGCTACCTTAACGGTAGCTTTTTTTATGAAATATTTCCAAAGCGCCGATGCCGTAATTCAAAATCAGCCAATGCCTTTTTAAACTCTTTTTCATCAAAATCAGGCCACAAAACAGGCGTAAAATAAAATTCAGAATATGCCATTTCCCACAATAAAAAATTACTAATCCGCTGTTCACCGCTTGTTCTGATAATTAAATCCGGATCCGGAATTTGCGCCGTTGAAAGATGCGAGGAAAATTGCCCCATATCGATTTCATTTGGGTCTAACATCCCCGATTTTACCTTCTGCGCCAACTGTTGAACCGCTTTTAAAATATCTCCTCTTGCACCGTAACTTAATGCCAAAACAACGTGAAATCCATTTAAATCTTTTGTTTGACTTTCAATCTGATTCATCTTTTCAATCAAATCATCATCAAATCGCTCTCTTTCACCGATAAAGGAAATACGAACACCTTCCTTCAATAATTCATTCACATCATTTTTAAGATAATCTCGAAACAAATTCATCAATGTTTCAACTTCCTCTTTGGGGCGTGACCAATTTTCGGAAGAAAAAGCATAAAGCGTTACAACTTTGATTCCTGTTTCTCTGGCTGTTTTTAACACTTTTTTAAGCGTTTCAGTCCCTTTTTTATGACCAGCTGTTCGTGGTAATCCCCGCTTGTTGGCCCACCTACCATTCCCATCCATAATAATACCTACATGAGTTGGAATTGGCATTTAAAACTCCTGTTCTGTTTTCAATGGTCTATTTAATAAATCGAGAAGAGCTTCTTTAATCGGCTTTTCATGATAAATAATTTCTTCAACAACCTGACAAATAGGCATTTCAATTTTTAAATCACTTGCTCTTTTTAAAACGGATGCCGCTGTTGCAACACCTTCAACCGTTTTTGTTGACTTTTCAAGAACTGGTTTTGCCCACCCTGCTTGTCCAATTTCAAATCCGCAGGAATAGTTTCTTGACTGGTGAGAATTTGCCGTTAACATCAAATCACCAACCCCACTCAATCCAGCAACAGAATCTCTTTGTCCTCCAAGCATAACCGCAAAACGGGCCATTTCAGCTAAACCTCTTGTAATCAGTGCAGCTCTGGCATTATCTCCAAATTGACAACCATCCGAAATACCAGAGGCAATAGCCATCACATTTTTAAGAGCTCCGCAAATTTGCGGTGTGATCATATCAGAAGATGAATATGGTCTGAAATAATCTGTTTTTAAAACCTCACAAAGTTCTTTTGCAAGTGAAATATCATCCGAAGCAATTGTGACAGCTGTTGGACATTTTCTGGCCAATTCAACAGCAAAGCCCGGTCCGGATAAAACAGCCAATTTTTGTTTTGGATTAATTTCATGAACAACTTCACTCAACAATAACCCCGTTTTCAACTCTATCCCTTTGGCACAAAGAACAACAGGTGTATCATCTTTCAAATATTTATTCATCTGTTCAAACACAGAACGATTAAATTGCGCCGGTGTTGCAAATAAAACAAAATCCACATCCGTTAATGCATTGTTCATATCTGATGTAGCCTTTAATGTTTCAGGCAAATGCGCAGATGGCAAATACATGGTTCTTTGTGAGTTATTAATTTCCTGAACGGTTTCATTTTCAAAGGCCCACATAATAACCTGATTACCAGCATTATGAGCGGTAATGGCTAAAGCCGTTCCCCATGCCCCTGCTCCAATAACTGCAATTTTTTTCATTTTTAATTCCTTTCTTGTTTTCATACAAGAGTTTTATTTTCCATTTTCAAGAGCCATTTCTTTTGCTTTAACATAGTCAAACTTTCCTGTTCCCAAAAGTGGCGGTTGATCCGTTGTAATAATCTGAGACGGTAATCCAAGCTCTGTAATCCCAGCAGCTTTAAAGGCCTCGATTAACCCTTCTTTCGTAATGGATTTACAAGTTGTAATTAAAACGATTTTTTCTCCTTTTTTAGGATCTGGAATATTAACTGCACCGGAAATAAACCCTGGCCAATGTTTTTCAATCACCATCTCAACGGAAAGCAAGGAAACCATTTCACCACCAATTTTTGCAAATCGTTTACATCTTCCCTTAATTGAAACAAAACCATGTTCATCAACAGAAACAATATCGCCGGTATCATACCATCCATCTTGTGGTGGCTCCATTGTCATCGGTGCCGTATGTCGCATATATCCTAACATAATATTCGGACCTTTTACCCAAAGTTCTTGCCCTTCTTTAATACCTTCAACCGGTTTTAATTTATATTCAATACCGGGCAAAAGCAAGCCAACTGAATCTTTTTTCTGATGCAAAAAGGTATTAACAGAAATAAACGGTGAACACTCTGTTGCACCATATCCTTCCAAAATACGAACACCAAACTTTTCAGCCCAAATCTTGCGTGTTTCATCTTTTACTTTTTCAGCACCAGCAGCAACAATACGCAAACTGTTAAAATCATAAGGATTAGCACATTTAGCATATCCAGCTAAGAAGGTATCCGTTCCAAAGAAAACCGTTGCTTTTGTTGAGGCACAGATTTCCGGAATAATACGGTAATGTAATGGGGTTGGATAAAGAACCGTTTTTACCCCAGCGATAAGAGGCAAAATCGTCCCTGCCCCTAAACCAAAAGAATGGAATAAAGGCAAACAGTTTAAAAACACATCCGTTGGATAAATATCAAATGAAGCTAAAACCTGACACCCATTTGAAATCATATTGGTATGTGACAAGAAAACCGCCTTAGGCATCCCTTCTGACCCGGATGTAAATAAAATAACGGCCGGATCTGTTGATTTAACAGGGGTTGACACACTTTTTTGATATGCGGTATGCGGGAATAATGCGCCCCAAACACCAAACATTTTATCTTTAAATGTTAAGTGTTTCTTTAAATCTTCCAAATAAATAACCTTGATACCAGCTTCTTCAATTTTAGCAACAAGCCCTTCAAGTTTTGCCATTAAAACAACTTTTTTAGCTGTTACAACATGTTTTAAACCAACAGTTTGACATGTTGAAATAACCTGTTTTGGTCCGGATGTAAAATTAATCATCGCCGGAACTTTACCAAAGGCATGCAATCCTAAAAAGGTTAAAGCACAAGCATTTGATGTTGGAATCATAAGACCAACGTATTTATCATCCGGCAATTCTTTTTGCAACAAACGACCAAGCACAAATGCTTTTAAGAAAACAAAGATAAATTTAACCGGTTTTCTGGCCGTATCTTCCAAAACAGGTTTCAAACGACCAACCATTTTCATTGCATTGGCAATCGCTTCAAAAATAGTTAAATCTTTTTTAAAGTTTTCAAATGACATCACTGACAAAATCTTATGCAATTTTGCACTCGATTTTTCACGAATTTCTCTGGTTGTTAATCCTTCTTGAAATGCAAATGAAACAGGTTCTTTAATCGTAATTGTTATTTTCGGGAAAAACTTAAAGTGATTTCGTTTACCGATAACACGTGAAAAGAATGTAAAAGAGGCCCCATCAATCCGAATTGGAACAATAGGTGCATCCCCCTTAACCGCCATCATTGCCGGTGCTTCATAAATTTTCATTCTTGAGTTTCCACCGTCAATCATTCCTTCTGTCATGATCATACACAAACGATCTTCTTGCAATCTTTCGGCCATATATTTAACAGCATATGGACTTTGTGGATCAAGCGGTCTAACATCTGTTAAATTGGTCATAAATTTAACAAGTGTTTTTTCAATAAGTTGATCACTCACTGAAAAAGTTATCTTTCTATCAACAAAGGCCGAAATTAACAAAACATCTAAATAAGACATATGATTGGGAATAATAAGAGCTCTTTTACCTGCTTTTTCAAGATTTTCCAACCCTTCAACTTTTACTTTAAATAAAAATGATAAAATAAATCTGAACACATTTTTTCTGGAAGCATGTGGCAACAAACGAACCATATAAATGGCAACAAAAACGTTTGCAAAAGCAACCAATGATAAAATATCCAAAACCCCGAATGACAAGGCATTTAATGATAACATTAACATAAACATAACAACAACAGCTAATGCATTCACCATACCTGAAAAGGCAAACATACGTCCTGAAATATGTTTAGGTGTTTTGCGTTGAAGTAATGTATAAAATGGGATAATGTAAAATGCTGATAATCCACCAATAATAAGGGTATCAATCAAAATACACCAATGATTAAATCCACCGGAAAGCATTTTTGCCACAGTTAAAACTTTATCACTTGCACCAACCAACGCATCACTTGCAAAAATAAAGTTCATTAAAAACATGGAAATAAGCAAACCAACCAAACTGGTATAAGCACCCATATTGTTTTTCTTTGATAAACGGGCATAAAGAAAAGCCCCTAAAATATACCCGATCGTAAAAATACCGGCATACAAAAAAATCATTACAGACCAACGGGCATTCAAAATACTACGGCCATAATCTGCAGAAAAGAAAAACATAACGGATGCCATCATCCAGAACCATGCAATTCCAACCAAATAGGCCCACGTATCAAATTGATGTTTAATTTGCCCCGCAACATATCCAAATACTTTATATGGATTCTGAAATAATGAAGAATTCGGGTCTACCGGCTTATTCACAGGTAACTTTAACGTGATTAAATAGCTGATAATTGATGCAATAAGCCCAATAAAACAAACAACAAAATAAGCTACATCAAATTTTAAAATGGATGTTAACAATAAGCAGGCAAAAGCACTGGCAAAGACAACCCCTACTTTCATCAAAATGTTTGCCTGATTATATTTGACAGGCTTTGTCAACTCCATAATCATAGCGCTGTCAAGAACTCTTAAACAGGCATTTACCATTCCCATGAAAACCAAGATTAACGTCAACAAAAGCCGTGAATCCAAAAAGATACTGGTTAAAGCCAAACTCATAATACCAATTTCAAACAAGCGAACAAATCTTAAAACTTTTGCTTTTGAAAAACGATCTGAAATTTGTCCAATATAAATTGTGGCAAAGCAATAGGATAATGCATATAAAAGAACAGCCATAATCATAAAAACAGGATTAGGCTTTGTTAAATTATATGTCACAAAAAACAAAAAAACAATTCTGATAAACCCTTCATTCACTGCTGATAAAAATCTGGAAGCAAATAACGGTAAAAAATTCATATTTTTTAAAAGTTGCATAAACATAACATATATCCTTTGTTTTCATAAACAAGATAAAGTAAAATACCTTAATGAATACCTTTATATATCACAAGACTTTTTCTAAAATCAAGAAAAAACATTATTTGTCAAAAAAGGTTCTTATTTTAAAGATAAAAAAAACACACATCTATCATTTTACTTGCCTAAAAAACAGAAATATGATTATAATTTATTATTAAGAATGAAAGGGTTGACTCATGAATACCATCTGGATTTTCATTTTTTTTATTTTCATAATTCTTTTTTGTTGGATTCTTTTTTTATTATTCAAAACAAAAAAACAATTTAAAAAGTCTCAAAACGATTTACTTCAATTAAAAGACATTCTATATACGGCGCCTCACGGATATTATTTCGAGTATCAAACAACTGACAAAATCTTTTCATATTGCTCCGATAAATTACGTTTGTTATTAAATATTACAGATAAAACAAGCCCCTTTCAAAACTTAATTAAAAACATTAACTCAAAAGAATACCATACTGTTTTAAAATTATTTTATGACTTAAAAGAACAAGAAAAACCTTTTGATACTGAAATAACAGATAGCACAACTCAAATGCATTTTTCACTCAATGGTCGAATTATTTATTCAACCATTTTAAACCAAAAACTTTTTATTGTTTGGTTTAATAATCATTCTTTTGAACATCAACGCCTTTTAATTGAACAAAAAGAAGCTCAAATTCTTTCAGAAAAAATTAATATTTTTTCCTCTGCCTTAAACTTAATTCCTTTCCCGATTTCTCTTAAAAAAGGCAACTTTTCATTTATCAATACCTTTTTTAAAAAAAATGAAACAGAAACAACAAATTTTCATTGGAATGAATTGAAAGCCTCCTTTGATGAAGCAGAATCTTTATCTTTAAGATATGGACAAGACAAAACCTCAGAAGAAGGTCTTCAAGTTCTCTTAAAAGACACCGAAACAACATACAAACAGTTATTAAAAGAACTTCCCCTTGGCGTTGCATTATTTAATTCAACCGGCAAATTGCAGTTTTTTAATTCAATATTTTCAAATCATTGGATGTTAGATCATTCTTTTTTAAAAAAAATGCCATCATTTGAAGATATACTTGATAAAATACAGGAAAAAAACCTTCTTCTGCAAATCAAAGACTTTTCTTTATATAAAAAAACAGAATTGGAAATATTTTTAAATTTAACCCATACACGTGAAGAATTTTTATATCTTTCCGGTAATAAAATTATAAAACAAACGATGCTAGTTGCCCCTAAAGGTGGCATTTTAATTTTAACGGAACAAAAATGATTCTAAACCTTTTTAATTTACTTCGTGACTCTTCAAAAAAAAAGCCTCTTTGCAATCGAAAAGAGGCTTTTTTTTACTTCACTTCTTGCGCCCTAAAGAAATCATTTGTTTCCATTGTTATTTTTAATAAGTTTCCTAAGTGGTTATTTTGATTAAAAATAGCAAATGCATTCACATCTTTTGGGAAACATTTACCCCCATAACCAAATTTACCATCAGGACCAGGCACGTGCGTATGTGTCGGACTTAAATAGCCACTTAACAAAAAACCATCACGCACTAAATTATACTCTGCACCCATTTTTTGGCACAATTCATAAACCCCATTAAAATATGTTACCGCCAAAGCACCAAAAACATTGTGTGCGTATTTACAAATTTCTGCTTCAACGTTTTTCATATAATAACGTTTTTTAGATTTGAAAATCTCATCCAATAAATCTCGACAACCTGTAATCACAATATCTTGAGAACAAAAATCTGCATAAGCTGTTCTTTCTGTTAAAAATTCCGGCATAAAATAAACGGGCTTTTTAAATTCTTCTGTCAGTTTATCTGCCGTTCCCGGTAAAAGAGTTGTTCTAACAAAAATTGGTTTTTCAGCCGGTAAATCCTTGATAATCGACTTCAACAAAGTTAAATCTTGTGTACCATCCAATTCAGTTGGGATATGAATACCAATAAAATAAATATGACAATCGGAAAGATCATCATTAATTCCTTTGGGCGGATCAGAAATAGCCATTTGACACTTGGTATGTTCTTCTAACCACTTTGCAAAGGTCATACCAATCACCCCATATCCGATTATCCCTACTTTAATTTGTTCCTGAGTTAACATCTTCAGTCCTTTCTTTTTCATCCCCGTTATCCATTAAAGGGGCGCAGTCACACTTTTGTTTTTTATCTTCAACAATCCCCGCAACCGGTGTTGCTTTAATTATAGAAACAACTTCCTGTAATGTTTCTGTTAAATAAGGGATATTCATTGAAATAATAACACTTAAAATTTTAAACAACAGCGCAATAACCAGTGTTGCGCCTACTGTTAAACCAACACCTCTTGAAATACCTCCAAGAAGGTTATTCAAAATAATTTTCGACGGGCGATTCATATTATAAATATAATCACCCAATCGCATCTTTTCAATTTGAAGGGCAACCTTCTCCAACTGAGAAGATTGCTCTTTGTTTTCTTTTTTAGTCATTATTTAGAATCTCTTTATATAATGCAATCGTTCTGTCACACATTTTTTGAATAGAGAAATTATTACGAACACTTTCTTGTGCCGACATACCAATTGTCTGTCTTTCAGCCGGAGTCATGCTCAACACAGAATCCAAAACTGAAGCTAAAATCTTTGAATTACCAACCGGTGTTAAAAACCCTGTTCTATTGTTAGAAATAAGTTCACATGCTCCACCATGATTTGAAGCAACAACCACACGACCCATCGCTTGCGCTTCCGAAATCCCTCGACCAAAGGATTCCGGAACTAATGTTGGTTGAACACAAATATCTGATAAGGCATAAACAAACGGCATTTTATCCCCGGGAACAGCAAAAACTTTAACGGTTGTTTCTGTTGGTAAAGCTTCAATTTTCTTTTTCACTTCAACATCATAACCAGCCTTTGCGTTACCGCCAACAAAAAGCAAGGTAATCTCTTTTTGTTTCATTTGAGCAACAGCATCCAACACAACATCATGACCTTTAATGCGTGATAAACGCCCCACTAAAGTTACAATCGGTTTATCCGTTGGAATATCATATTCTTTAGCAAAATCTTGTAAAGCTCCAACAGAAATAGCATCCATACTAAATTTATTAATATCCGCACCTCTTGGAATTAAACGAATTCGTTGATCAGGAATATTATATTCCTTCATCAGATGATTTTGAATAAAAGCGGAAACTGCAATCACATATTTGCCTTTTGTCATAACCCTATTATACGCTTTTTTAAACACTTCCGGTTTTAAACCATAACGACCATGAAATGTTGCAATAAAAGGTATTTTCATTCTATTAGCTGCCCATTTAACAGACCAAGCAGGAGCTCTTGAACGCACATGAACCAATGAAGCACCGGTTTCTTTAAAAATCTTTTCCAAACGATAGGAATTAATAAACATTAACAAAGGATTTTTTGTTTTAACAGGCAAAGTAATATGAGTTACCCCCAATCGTGAAAGTTCTGCAACCATTTTACCGCCAGAAGAAATCACATAATTTTTAATTCCTTCTTTTTGCAACGCTTCTGCTATTTCAATAGTTCCGCGTTCGACTCCACCCTGATTCAAAGCTGGCAAAACTTGAATCACAACCGGATCTTTTTTTTCTTTACTCATTCTGACACCCTTTCAAAACTCTTATTCAAAAAAAACTTGATTATCAACTTTAACGGGTCTACGTAACACATAATTTCTGGAAAGCATACATTCCTCATAATCATCATACGACATTGACCAATCACCAACCTTTGAATTTACATGCAAAGGTTGAGCCCCCGGAAACGGAATAAACTGAGCCCAAATACCATGATCTGATGAATTGTCAAATCTTAAATCCAAATTTGGAGGGGTTCCCCATCCCCATGGCATTCCCGGCCATTGATATGGCCACATATCTGCTATTGCCAAACATTCATTGTGATCTCGCGCGAACCAAACAACTCCTGTATTCGGGCGTTCCCAATAATACATATGTTGCCCATCACTACCACAGGCAGAAACAAACAAAAAAGAGCTTACAACACATAATGTTTTAAAAATTCTTTTCATATCCCCCTCCTTTTTAAAAATCTAATTCGGCATATTTTTCAGCCGGCATGATCCCCGAAACTTTATCACTCAACAATGGCGCAAATGACGGACGAGATTTAATTTTCATATACCACATTTTTGCATCTGGATAATCATCCCACTCGATCTCACCCAAATAATCCATAACTGAAATATGCGCCGCGATACCTAAATCAGCCATTGACATATTTCGACCAGCCAAATAACTTCTGTGTGCCGCTAACCAATCCAAATATAACATATATCGTTTCAAATTTTCCCGCCCTGCTCTGATTAAAACAGAATCCGGCGTTTCTTTTGACTTTAATGCTTTAATTACGCGTTCCCCCACAAGCGGTTTATATACATCCATATAAAAAGAAGTATCAAATAAATTGGTCAAACGTCTGACCTCTGCTCGTCCACGAGGGGTTTCTCCTAATAAATTCGGCAATGTTTTAATTTCATTTAAATATTCCGAAATCGCCACATGATCAGACAAAACCGGATCATCGGGTTCAATCAAAACAGGCACCTCTCCCAACGGATTTAGTTTCAAAAATTCCGGCCGACGCGCCCAAGGAACTTCAAAAATCGTTCCATACGGCATCCCCTTTTCAAACAATAATAATCTAACCTTTCTTGAAAAAGGGCACAAAGTGTAATGATATAAAGTTCTACGTTCTGCCATAAATACCCACACTCTCTTCTTTTATATAAGAAACAACATATTGATAAAAAAGCATTTTTTAAGACATTTAGAGCTTTCCAAATATCTTAAAAGGCATTATAGCACTTTCATTTTTCAGATACAAGCATTTTATGTTAAAAAAATATTTTATTCAAAAAGCCTTAGTCTTCCACACAAACAAATCGTTCTTTTACCGGCAAAAATAATTTACATTCAAAAGAAGAAATTTGTTGAGAAACAGCTTTTTTCCCTACTTTTTTGCATTCAGCATCTGCCAAAGCCTGTCTTTCCGACTGATCTGTAAACAATCCAGAACAAACCACAGGAGCATTCGGCTTTGAAGAGCCTATCATTTCTTTTTGCCCAGCCTCACGCCGAGCATCCACAAATGGATCAAACTGAGCACAAGCAGTCACAAACAATAAACTCACAAAGACAAAAAAAACTTTCATTTTCTTTTCCTTTTACGATGCAAAAAAAAGAGCGCTAAAAAACAGCGCTCTAAAAAAACTATTCTGCAGAAGCTCTGTTTTTCAAAATATTACTTAATTGAATAGTTGCTTCATCATCTTTCAAATTATTAACCAAAGCATATTCCGGAACAAATAAATTTACAGCCTGATCATAGATTTGACGTTCACTATATGTTTGTTCATTTTTTTCCGGATCCTTATATAAATCGCGCATAACTTCGGCCAACTGAATTGGATCACCGGATTTAATTTTTTCCGTATATTCTTGCGATCTTCTACTCCATTGAATGCGACGAACCTTCGCTTTTCCTTTTAAAACTTTAACAGCATCAGCCATAACTGCCGGCGTTGAAATTTGTCTTAATGAAGAAGCATCTTTTTTGATTTTTGAAAGAGGAATTTTAACCGTTGCCCGATCTTTATTAAAATTAACAGAAACAATATCCAATTGTTGACCACAAACATCTTCTGATTTAATTTCAGTTACTTGACCAACACCACGAGCTGGATAAACTACAAAATCACCGGGGTTAAATGTATATTCTTCTTTTGTCATCATCTACTCCTTTTCTAACTGTTAGGAGGGAGTATAACACATTTTTTTAGGTTTGAAAAGGAAAAAAAACACTTTATTTTGCCTATTTTAGAAAAAAAGGCATTTTCAATAAAAAAACTCTTGCAATTCATAAAAATATCTCTATAATACCCTCTATGGATCGGGCCTGTAGCTCAGTTGGTTAGAGCTGTCCGCTCATAACGGATAGGTCGGGAGTTCGAGTCTCTCCGGGCCCACCAATAAAAAACCTCCCCTAATCGGGAGGTTTTTTATTGTTTAATCAACATACAAACAAACTCACAACAAAGATCATTAAAAAAACTCTTAGATTTCTTTTTCAAAGCAAATAATCGGAATATCAAATTTCCAAAATTTTTTTTCCCCCTCAACCTGTTTAAACCCCATCTTTTGATAAAAACCGATTGAAGGCCCCTCTTTCATTGTCCAAGCAATCACTTTAGTAAATCCAGCCAATTTTTTCATTTTTGAAAGTTCATTCATAAAAAAGCGCCCCACCCCTTTTAATTGACAATCAGGATGAACATAAATTGCCATAATTTCAAATGCATCACTTTGCTCTTTTGGATAATCAAGATAGACAAACCCCACTTTTTCACCATTTTCTTCAACAAAATACGTTTCTGTTTTTTCAATAAAAGCAGCCGTTCTTTCAACAACATCATCTGACACACTTAAAGAATCCAAATAATCATCAGGTATATACCCCCTATAACTTGTTTGATAAGCACTTACATGGATCTTTTTCAAATCCTTTGCATCTTTTGGTTCACCTTTAACTAATTTCATTTATACCTCCTTTAATTAAAACTTTAAGTTTATCATATAATGTTATGAAATAATTTATTTTATATCAAATTCATCTTCATAAAAAGAAATGCCCTTATTTATTTTTTTCACCGCTTCCTTCAAATAAGGACAGGTTTTTTCCGGCAATTTATTCCATTCATGCCACACCAAACATTTGCACTTACTTGGCTCTTTATTTTCAATTTCACCAGACCATTTACAACATTCAAAGTAAAACTGAATATATTCTTCTCCCTTGTTACTATGACAAATAGTCTTTAATGTCAAATCCTCCGACCTAATATCAACACCCACTTCTTCTTTTGCTTCACGAATAGCTGCCAAAATAATTTGCTCATTTCCATCCAAGTGACCACCAACGAATCCCCAATAACCACTAAATGAACAATTTTGCCGAAGTTGTAGCAAAACTTTATCTTCATTACGAAAAATCACAAAAATCCCAACCGGAACTTTAAATCTTTCAGACATTAATTTATCCTCCTTAAACACTAAAAATAAGAATAGCATATAACATTATGAAAAATCAATATAATTCCAAATAAAAAAACAAAAAAAATCTTGAAATTCAATAATCACAACCTTCATTTATTCTTTTGAGGAGATTTTCATGAATCAAAAACTATCAAAACAAGAATTAAAACTTTTAACAAAATTTCAAACAGATGAAATCACAAGTGCCCTGCTTTATTTTAAAATTGCCAAACGCACCAAAGATAAGGAAAACAAAAAAATCTTGCTACGCATTGCCCAAGAAGAAATCGCTCATGCCTTTATTTGGCAACACTATACTCAAAAAAATCCTTTCCCGAATTTTTTTAAAGTATTTTTTTACCTTTTAATCAGCTATCTTCTGGGATATACATTTGTGATTAAACTACTTGAAACAAACGAATATAAAGCCGTTCACAGCCTTCAAGAGTTAAAAAACAAATACCCGGAGGTTGAACATATTATTTCCCAAGAAGAGGCCCATGAAAAAGATCTCATCAATATGCTGAATGAAGAACGACTCAACTATATCGGTGCAATGGTTTTGGGTCTTAATGATGCTCTTGTTGAGCTGTCAGGTACTTTAGCAGGTCTCACCTTTGTTTTAAGAGATACAAAACTTATCGCTTTAACAGGACTAATCACAGGAATTGCCGCAACACTTTCAATGGCCTCCTCAAATTACTTGGCCGAAAAAGCAAACGGCAATAAAAAAGCGCTCGTTGCCTCATTTTATACAGGAATCGCATATTTAATCACTGTTATTTTTCTAACAATCCCTTATCTTCTACTTCCCAAAGAAATGTTTTTACCAGCTTTAATTTTGATGCTATTCATCGTTATCTTTTTAATCTTTATTTTTAGCTCTTATATATCCATTATAAAATCTGAATCCATTAAAAGAAAATTTTTTGAAATGGCATCAATTAGTTTAAGTGTTGCTTTAATTTCATTTTGTATTGGATTGATTGCAAACAAACTTATGTAGTTAGACATTAAAAACTAATACATAAAAAAAACGACCCTTTCGGGCCGTTTTATAAAATGGGGCGAAAGATGGGACTCGAACCCACGACATCTGGTACCACAAACCAGCGCTCTAACCAACTGAGCTACATTCGCCATGCGAATAGCGATAGTTTATAAAAAATAAAATCATTTGTCAAGGAAAAAATCCATTTTTTTTAATTTTTCTTTCATGAATAAAAATCCCCTACTCTCTTTGCCTTGAATTATAAATAAAACTTTTTAAAATCGGTGATCGTTTTCCGTAAAAATCAACAAAGCTCTTAATTTCTTTTTCAAAAAAATTCTGCATTCTTGTTAATCCACCACGATATTTATATTCCTTTTCCAATGTTTGACGCATTAACATAAAAAGCTTTGGATAATATTTAAACCTTGTTGAAATTGTTTCTTGTTTTTCAACCGGTTTTATTCCGAAAATACCTCTTTGCTCCATAATTCTTTTTTCCATTTCCGGATACTGTTTTTTAACCATCAAAGCTAAACTATTTAATCCTTGAACACTTTCTTTCCAATAGGAGTTTAAAATTTTTCTCAACGCACTTGATTCTTCCAAATTATATTCCTTTAAATCCTTCATCATCATCAAGATTGAATCAAGCATCTTTCCTTCAGCCTTTAAGGGTTTTTTATTAAAATCAAAAACAGTTGTTTCAGGTTCCTGTTTGTCATAATTTAATCCTGAATACAAAAGATTTTCATAATTATAACTATAATCCAACAAGCGCCCTGCTAATTGAATTTGCTTCATCACATCAAAAACCTCTTTCATCAAAGGTAATTTTAAGCCAGGACTTTCTTCTCGTACAGCCGTCCACACATCAAAAAATGGCACCCTTTCCTGTCTTTTCACAACCATCTCATGGTTTTTATCACCCAGTTTATCATATTCAAAAGGAGAAAATATTCCCATCGCATACAATAAATCAACATCTGGGGCTAAACCAAAGGCTACCCGTTTATCATAATGATTAGCTTTTTGATCATTCTCGGTAAAATAATAATTAGCCAGATCATTTAAAAAACGCTTCTGCTCCGAAAAATTCATTGAATCATCCAACTTCAGATTTTTGCGATATTTCGGCAAAGAAACTTCTACTGCGTTTAACTCTTCTTTTTCTTCTTTTGAAAAATCAAGAACATAATCAAACCAATCTAAGTAATAGGCTTGCGTTGCTTTTGAATTTGAAAAGCTTTTCAAATTCAACTTCATTAATGCAATTAAAAACGGCAACTTTTCTTTTTCGGAAGAAAGAATTGAAAGATTTATGTTAAAAACATCATAAAAACCAAAAAGTTCCTGTATTCTTTGAGCTTGCTGTGGTTGTTTATCTTCATCAGCAAGTGCTAATATTTTTTGGAGCGTCAAAGAATAATAACCGGCAATCAAATTGTTAATAATCGTATAAGCCTCATCATTTTGTTTAAGTGGACGAACCGTTCCTTGAACAGCATCCAAAATATCTCCACAAATCATTAATCTGGCGATTTTAGTTAAATCTTCATTATCTGCTTCAGTGCATTTTTCAAGTGACAAATTTAAATCCAATGAAAAAGTATTCACCCCTATTATTTTTTCCGTTAAAAATGCCGCCAAATCTTTAAAATTACGTGCTAACTTAAAAATATCTTTTTTAAATTTAAGAGCTAATGGAATATGTGTGTCAAAATCTTCTTGCAAAAGAGATGATAATGCCTCTTTTGTTGAAGGTAAAAGATCGCTGATTTTTGTTGACTCAAAACCAATTTCCTCAAGAAATTTTATAAGCTCCCGCTCACTTAATTGATTATCTTTTATATCAGCTTTCAAACCGGCATATTTTTCCATTATTTCCGGATTATTGCCGTCTATATGCGAAATAAATTCTTCAACCCACTTATCTATAGCCACAAGAGAATTTTTTGAAAAATCATCTTTTATTTTTTGTGTTAAAACATCCAAATCATCTTCATCAATAATTCCCAAAGCATAAAAGAAATAAACATCCGGCAAATGAGCTAATTTATAAATCACATGAAACGAAGGCGGCAATAACTCCATTTCATTTTTCCACATTTCCCGTTGCCCTTCATCATATTCAAGCATTTTTTCATCAAGTTTTTGATTCACCTGTTCAAATAATGAACTTGATTTTATTAATTGTGGTTCCTCTTCTTGAATATTTAAAAGATCTAAGTTCTCCCCTTCTTGCTTTTTTAGATAAAAAGAGGTATTTAAAAGTTCCTGTGGCAATAAAATTTTTAGCTCTTTAAAATTATCTGGAACATTTTCTTCAAATTTCTTCACGCCAAACTCTAACCATTTCAAAAGAAAATCAACCGTTTCCTTATCATGATATTTTTTTAATGCATCCTTTGTTTTTTGAATCGCCATATAAAGAAAAATAAATTTTTCATCCGGCGAAAAATCAAGCTGTTGAGGAATTAAACTGAAAAAAAACTCAGATGTATACTTCATCCGAAGAGAATCAAAAACTGCAGTATCCTTTTTCTCTGAACGCATATAAAGGTCTTTTGCATGAGAGAATAATCTTAAATAAATCAATAAGTTCAAAAATGATTTAGCTTCTTCATCTTCAATTTTTAAGGTATTTAATAAACAAATCAAATTTTGCAAAATTTTAATTTCTGATTCTTCGTAACTTGTTTTATCATACCAATTTGAAAAATCAAGACCATCTTCATATGGGAATTTCAACTCATGAATATTCGTTTTCAGCATTTCAAATGCAAAAGCCGTTCGCTTTATCTCTTTAGCAAGCAAAAGATTTTCATGCGTGATATCAAAAGAAACCCCAAAATTTTCTGCATAACTTGCAACATCTTCATATAACAGGTCTTCCGATTTAAAAATAGGATTTATTTCAAAATCCGGAAATTCAATTTTTTGTGTTATCCCATTAATAGAAATAGAAAACCCATCTATCAATTCCTTTTTCTTAAGCCTATATTTTTTTTCATAATAAATATATTTTAACCGCTCTTCTTTTGAACAAGCACCAATTAAATAAAGAATATCAATTTCTTTTAACCCGGAAAGACCGGCAAGAAAAATACCGCCCTCTTCAAGTTTTTCCTTTAATTTCTCACGAAGCCCCATTTCCCGAATAATCATTGAAATATTATCTTGGCGTTTCAATGTATCAGCTTTTGCTTTTTGCTTTAATTCATCAAAAGGATTATCAGAATTGAATGGATTTTTATCTTTACTCACAATTACACCTTACAAAAAAAATGAAGATTTATAAATCATACATCTTTTTTATTAAAAAATAAAGTAAAAAAATGACAAAATACTCTTTCTGAAACAATATCCCCTTTTTATCCTTGCGAAGAATAGCTCTTTAATTAAGCATCAAAGAAATATCTTCAACAATTTTCTCAGGTGTTAAATGATATGTTTCAAACAGTTTTTTAACATCCGCTCTGTCAGTAAATTCTTTTTTAGCCCCATAATTTAAAACTTTTAAATCTGTTGACCCTAAAAAGGATGCTATTTTTTGACCCAATCCGCCTGAAATAATCCCATCTTCAATGGTCACAACTATTTCATGATCTTTTTCAAGTGATAACAATGTTTTTTCATCCACTTGCGAATAACAAAGCGGATTAATAAGCGTTGCTTTTATTGATTTTTCAGCCAATAATCCAGCAACTTCTTTTGCAGTCCAATAAGATGAACCAAGACCAATGAGCGCAACCCCACTCCCCTTTTGAATAATATTAAAATGCGGCTTTGAAAAAACAGTGTTTTCAGATAGTTTTACATCCGAAACAACTTTATTTGGAACACGAATAACAACCGGCCCATCCGTTTGATCAACTGCCCAATCAAGAACTTTTAAATATTCTTCTTTAGAAGCTGGAGCCAAACATAATAAATTTGGAATATTTGACATCATAGACATATCAAAAATCCCCAAATGCGTTGCATCATTTGAACCAATCCCACCCCATGAAACCAAAATAACCGCCGGATTCTTATTTAAAGCCAGATCATGCGATAATTGATCATACGTGCGCTGAACAAAAGAGCTTAAAACCCAAAAAATGGGTTTACATCCCTCTTTTGCTAATGCAGAAGACATGGCAACAGCATGCTCTTCCATAATACCAACATCTATAAATCTTTCCTTAAATTCATCTCTTATTTGAGGAGTAAATCCAATAGCGCCAGGCGTTCCGGCATTTACAACAACAACCCTTTCATCAGCTTTAATTTTATTTGAAAGATAATCAATGGTAATCTGATTATAGTTTTCATCATCAAATTTAAACATTGATTCGCCTGTTTTAATATCAAACGGCATATTATAATGCCATTTTTCTTTTTCAGATTCGGCAAATGAATATCCATGCCCCTTATCCGTATGCACATGAACAACTATTGGTTTTTGGCTATTTTTAACATCATTAAATATATTAATTAATGATGCTAAATCATTACCTTCTTCAATATAAACATACTCAAGGCCCATCGCTTTAAAAAAATTGTTTGAACAAGTTCCATTACTTTCACGCAATTCTTTTAAATTTTGATATAAACCGCCATGATTTGGCGCAATAGAAAGTTCATTATCATTGACAACAATAATCAAATTTGAATTCATCTCTCCTGCGAAATTAAGACCTTCCAAAGCCTCCCCTCCCCCAAGGGATCCATCACCAATAACGGCTATCACATTGTGATTTTCTTTTTTCAAATCTCTTGCTTTAGCCAATCCCGTTGCCAAACTCAGAGAGGTTGACGTATGCCCCACAACAAAATGATCATGGGGACTTTCTTGTGGAGCAGTATACCCAGAAACAGATGAAAAAACAGCTTCATCTAAAAATCCCTCCTTACGCCCAGTTAAAATTTTATGCGTATAGCACTGATGGGATACATCAAAAACAATTTTATCAACCGGTGAGTCAAAAACATAGTGAAGCGCCATAACTAATTCAACAACACCCAAATTCGGACCAACATGACCACCAATTTGACTCACCCTATTTAAAATAGCTTCTCTGATTTCCTCTGAAAGAAGTTCCAACTCAGTCATCGAAAAAGACTTAATATCTTGTGGTGCTCGAATTTTTTCTAACATTCTTATTTCCTTTTATTTTGTAAAGCCAATGAAATCAATTCTTCGCCCATTTTTTCAGAAGGAGATAATTTTTGATTTTGCCCCAATTGATTTAAACTAATGGAAAAATTTTGTTTATCCCCTGATAACAGTTTTTTTAATGTCGCAACAATATTTTGGGACGTACATTTTTCCTGCAAAAGTTCCGGAACAATTTCTTGATCCGCAAGAATGTTAATCAAGTTCACATACTTGATTTTTAAAAGTTTTTTTGCAATCATTCCAGTTAATTTACTTACGCGATAAGCAATTAAATGAGGAACGCCTGCCAACGCAAGTTCTAAACTCACCGTACCGGATGCAGCAATAGAAGCATCTGAAGCTGCAAATGCTTCATATCTGTTCTTCTCGCCCATAACCATCACATAAGGCACTTTCCATCCTTTTAAAAGGTTTTTTAATGTGTTTTCAACTGTTGCCACAGTCGGGATAACAACAACCATATTCTTATTTTCAAGATATAACTCTTCAGCAGCTTTCATAAATTCTTCCATCAAAAAAGCCACTTCATTTTTACGGCTACCCGGAAGCATGCATAAAACAAAATCATCCTTTTTAATACTATATTCTTTTCTAAATGCCGCACCATTTCCCTTATCTGCACCACCTTCAATCACCGGATGTCCGATAAAACTTGTTTTCATCCCATGAGGCGTAAAATATTTTTCTTCATAAGGAAGAAGACAAAACAAATGATCCATATATTGACTGACTTTTTTTGCCCTTTTTTTCTTCCAAGCCCAAACTTGTGGCGCGACACAATGAACATGCGGTGCCGAAAAATTAATTTTTTTAAGACGCTTATGAACTCTGGCTGAATAACTGAAACTATCAATCGTCATCACAATATCTGGATTGACTTTTAAAATATCTTTAATTGTTTCATTCAATCTTTTCAAAATAAGAGGTATACTTGGAACAACTTCCAAAAAACCCATAACAGACAAATCTTTAATATCAAATAAAGAATGAAGTCCTTCTGCCTGCATTGTTTCCCCTCCGATACCAAAGAAAGAAACCTGATTCTCATATTTCTTTTTCAAATACCGCATCACACGAGCCCCCAATAAATCACCAGACGGCTCTCCCGCGATTAAATAAATTTTAACAGGCATTTTATTTTCTTTTTTATTTTTTTGATTTGTTTTTTGTAACAAATTTTTGCAAGATTGTTTTTGGTTCACTTTCTGTAACTCCTACAATAAAAATATTGAGTTTATTTGCAAGTTCAATCGTTTTTTCCGGTTCAGCCAGCAACACATTACCGGCATCTACACCTATACCGATAAAACCAGCATCATAAACAGATTGAACGGTATCTGGACCAATTGTTGGCATATCAATACGTTTTTCCTGATTGGGTTTCACCGCTTTATAAAGAACACCCCCATCACCTTTTCGTTTTAACGCCTTCGTTCGTTTAATCAGCTCTTTTGTCCCTTCAATCCCTTCTAAAGATAAGACCATCCCTTGTTGAACAATAACCGCCTGTCCAACATCTGCCTGCCCTAATAATTTTGCAACTTCTCTGGCCCGTTCAATATCAACTAAATCTGCTTGCGTTGGTTTTCGATTAGTTAAAACACCTGCTGGAACCAAAACTTCGGGCATCAGTTCATGAATACCTTTCACAACAAATCCTTCTTGCTCAACCTCAGAAATAATCAAACGAAGCAAACCATCATCACCCAATGCTTTAAGTGACAATTTGGTTAAAAGAGAAAAACCTTTCAAATCCGGATAAACTTCTTTCAAAGAAGGTCTCTTAACCCCTCCAATAAAAACTATTTCCTTAACATGATTTTTTTTAAGTAAATGAAATGTTTTCCCAACAGCTCCCAAACGAACCTCTTTAAGAGGAATATCCGCAGGAAAAAGTGTTTTATTTGCCTGTCCTTTTAAAGAAATGATAAAAACATTTCGCCCTTCTTTTTTAAGGAATTTTGCCAACATCACAGGAAGCATACCGCTGCCGGCAATAATTCCGACAGCGTTTTTTTCCTCTTTCTTTGTTTCAATCACTAATTTTTTTTTCATCCAAACAGAAAAATTCATTTGAAAGAACCTTTCATCAATCAGGTTGTAAAATGTTATTTTTTGATGGGTTTTTAACAAATTCTATTTGAGCCTTAATAAATGGATTTTGCATCCATGTTTCATTTTCTTCCACCTTTTGAATCCGCTCAACCAATGTTCCTTCTTCTTTGTTAAAAAGTGTTTTATAAGCTTGTTGCATCATTAAAATATCTTTCTTTTCAACACCTGCTCTTTGAAGGCCAATTAAATTCAATCCACTCAATCCTTGGCGAATTCCACCCATCATAAGGCCATAAGGGATAATATCCTTTGTCACACCACACATTCCCCCAATCATAGCGCCTTCCCCAATACGGGTGAACTGCAAAACAGCTGCCAAACCACCAATAATGGCTTTATTTCCAACATGAACATGCCCTGCCAATGTGGCGTTATTACTCATAACAATATCATCTCCTAACACACAGTCATGAGCAATATGAGAGGCAACCAAAAAGAGGTTTCTGCTTCCGATAATCGTGATTTTATTATCCACATCAGAACCAACATGTGCTGTCACGTGCTCTCTGAATGTGTTATCATCACCAATAATTAATTGAGCATCCGGAGCATTAGAACGTTTATGTTGAGCCAATAATCCAAGCGCAGCAAACGGATAAACAGTATTCCGTTCTCCCATTTTGGTAACCCCATCAATCACAACATGAGACATCAATTTTGAACCAGCCCCGATTTCAACATGCTCGCCCACAACACAAAATGGGCCGACTTCAACATCATCAGCTAATTTAGCATTTGGATGAACAATCGCACTTGGATGAATTTTCGCCATATTTTTACTCCTTTATTCTTTTTTGATAAATGGCTTATAAAAAAAGCGCCTCTTTTTGAGAAATTGCTTTTAAATGGATTTCTCTTTTCGGGCGCATTTTTTACTCCTTTGTAATAAATTTTATGCCTTTTTAAAAACCATGGCACTGAATGTTGCTTGAGAAACAAGTTTCCCATCAACTTTGGCTTCTCCACGGAATTTAAATACATTACGAACAGCCTGTTCCTTTTTAACGTAAAATTCAATCACATCACCTGGTAAAATCGGCTTGCGGAATTTTACTTCATCAACCGTCATAAAGTAAACACTGTTACCACTTCTTTCTTCTTCAGGAAAAGCTGTTAAAACAATAATACCGGCGGTTTGAGCCATTGCTTCAATCTGAAGAACACCAGGCATCACCGGATTTTCCGGGAAATGGCCTTGAAAAAATTCTTCATTCATTGTCACATTTTTAATACCGATACCACTTTCACCCGGCACAACGTTTTTCAAACGATCCACAAGCAAAAACGGATAGCGGTGTGGCAATAATTTCAAAATTTCGCCAATACGCATCTCTTCAATAATATTTGTTTGTTCTTCTTGTTTATTTTCTTCCATCTTAAGTATCCTTTTATTCTTCTTTTTTCTTCTTTGTCAATCGTTGCAAGGCAATTTGTTGTCGCATAAATTCCACACGAGAAACAGCCGGACTTCCCATCAAAATAGAGCCCGGAGCAACATCCGTCATAATACCGGACTGCGCTGCAATTTGAGCACCAGCACCGATTTTCAAGTGACCGGCAAAACCAACCTGTCCACCAGCAACAACAAAATCAGAAAATTCACAACTGCCGGCAATACCAACCTGTGAAACAATCACACAACAACGTCCTAATTTAACATTATGGGCAACCTGAACTAAATTATCAATCCGACAACCATCACCAATCACCGTATCACCCATAGCACCACGATCAACTGTTGTTCCCGAACCAATTTCAACATCATTTCCGATAATCACTCGGCCCAATTGGGGCACTTTCACCGGCCCTTTGGCAGACATAGCAAAACCAAATCCATCTTGGCCGATATGCGCACCCGGATAAATATAAACTTTTGATCCTGCTAAACAATGAGAAACAGTTGCTGTTGCACCAACAATGCAATCATCACCCATTTGCACGCCTTTTTCAATAACGGCATTAGCTCTGATATCACATCTGGAACCTAAAACAACATTTTCACCAATAAAAGCACCGGCTTCAACACGACATCCATCCCCTAATGTTGCTGTTGGATGAATAAAAGCTTTATCAGAGATATAACTTTCAACAACAGTTGGATAAAAAGCAGAAGCAACCAATCCATAAGATCTGTGCGGATCAGCACTAATAAGTGGCAAAACACCCTCTGGAACAAATTCTAAGAATTTTTCAGGCACAATCACTGCACCTGCTTTTGTATTCTTTAAAGGTTCACGCATGGCCGGAATAAAAGCCCATGTTACGTCATTTTCACCTGCTTTATCAATGGAAGCAACATCCGTAAAAACACGATCTAAAGAGGCGCCGTCAGGGAGCTTAAGCTCCCCGATTTTGGCAATTTCACCTAATGTTAACCCCTCTTTTTTATCAAAAAAACGCGTATCTGTCATCGTTATTTACTTTCAGTCGGTTTTTCTTCTGTTTTTTGAGCACTTTGTTGTTGCGCAGCGCCTTGATTAGCCACAACCGGAACTGTAAACTGTGCCGGATCCGGATAAGAAACTTGAATCTTCTTTCCATCAAGTAACTTAATAAATTCATCCGTAATATCAACATTTTCAGTATGATATGTAACATACGGACGTGGCAAGATCACACTCAAGCCTTTCTTTTGACTGATTTCTTTTAAAGAGGCCTGCGCAATCGGTGCCACTTGTGCAATAGCAGCATTTTTAGCGCGGGCAATCAATTCGGATTCAAAACGTACTTTGCGTTGAAATTCAACCAATTCCTGATTTAATTTTTGAATTTCTTTTTCAAATCCAGCCGTTTTTCCACCAGCAGCCTCAATTTTCTTTTTAAGATCAGCTCCTTTTTGTGCTAATGCCGTTTCTTCATCAATAAAACGAGCTTTTAATGCACTGACATATTTTTCTGTTTCGGTTTTAACCTTTTCATAGGCATCAGCTTCTTGTTGTACACGATCCAAATCTAATACAGCAACTGACGTATTATTAAACGGGACTGTTCCATAAGCCATTGCTCCAGCCAATAACAACCCTGCAATACCACAACCAGCACCTGCTTTTAAAAGTATATTACTCATTTTTAAAATCCTTTCCCAAAGTTCAAACGGAATACTTGTGTTTTATCATAAGATTCTTTAACCACCGGCAATGAGAAATCAAGATTAATCATCCCCATTGGTGATTGCCATAAAATACCCACACCGGCAGCCACACGAACCCCGCTGCTGTAATCCATGTATTTTTCATCATATCCATCTGGTTTACCTATCATACCGGCATCAACAAATGTTTTACCTTTAATACCGATTTCACGTGGTAAACCAAGCGGAAAGACTAATTCTGTTGAAGCTGTTACATACCAGTTACCACCCAAAGCGTCATCAGTTGCGCGGTCTCTGGCACCAACACCTCCATATTCAAATCCTCTTAAAGAATAATCACCTAAGAAGAAACGGTTATTAATTCTAACATCTTTACCTCCGGTTCCCCAGATATGTCCCCCATCGCCTCGCAAAGAAAGAACAACATCATCCGCAAGTGAAAAATATTGAATAGCCGTTGCCGTTACACGGAAAAATTTTGTATCCCCACCAATACCGGCATAGTCCGTTCCCAAATTTAAATAGTATCCTTCTGTCGGATTAATTCGACTGTCACGTTTATCATAACTGATATCTTGACCAATTAAAGAAACAGTCGTCTGCCCTTCTTGTTCCTTAATGTAAATAGATGCATCACTATCAATATCATTAACATCATCTCTTCTCAATGTGTAACGAACCGTTTGACGCAAAGCATCCGTATAGTTCCAGCCAAATCTTGTTGTTGCCCCGTATGAGGTGTAACTATATGATGAAGAATCACTGTTATCTCTTGTTGTTCTAAAAATTTCAAGACCGGCTAACAATGGCAAATCAAGGAAATAAGGATTGGTAAGACCGGCAACATATTGCGTTTCTTTTTGTGAGAGCATGGCATTTAAATTAATAATATTACCTGTTCCCAAAATATTGCGTTCAACAATCCCTGTTTCAAAGAGCATCCCGTCATATGAAGACCAACCCACACCCACATTGAATGAACCGGTTGACTTTTCTCTAACCGTCACATCAACATCTGTTTTTGACATATCTCCATAAACCGGCGTTGTTTTAAAATCAACTTTTTCAAAATAATCTAAATCTTCAACTTTTTGTTGAGAACGACGCAATTTTGAAGCATTAAAGGCATCACCTTCTTTGATCTTGAATTCGCGGCGAATAACTTTATCTTGTGTTCGTGAGTTACCATGAATATTAATTTTATTTACAAAAACTTTTTCACCTTCTTGAACCCTGAAAACAACCTGAATGGTTTTATCTTTTTCATTTTTCGTAAATTCCGGCGTCACTTCAACAAAGGCATACCCTTCGTTTGCAAACTTATCCGTTAATTGTTCAACAGTTGAATCAATTTTTTCAGCATTAAACCATTCGCCTTTTTCAAATGACAGCAACTTAACTAATTCTTCTTTATTACCTCTTTGAGCATAAGCCGGCAAAGAAACTTTAATTTGTGGCTGGCTAAAACGATATCTGTCACCTTCATCAACATCAATGGTCAACGTGAATCCTGTTTTATCCGGCAATAATTCAGCTGCCGCATTCACAACTTTAAAATCAACATACCCATGTTTTAAATAAAAACGACGCAACATCTCTTTATCATAATTCAACCGATCCGGATCATATGTATCAGTTGAAGCAAAGAAACGATACCATGCGTTTTCCTTTGTAACTAACACATCTTTGAGTGTTCCATCATCAAAACGAGAGTTTCCTGTAAAACTGATTTTTTCAATTGTTGTTTTAGCACCTTCTTCAATTTCAAAAATCACATCTACACGATTTTGATCTTTTTTAATAATTTTTGGCGTTACAGAAGCACCAAAACGTCCACTTCTTTTATAAAGTGTTAACAATCTGTCAGCATCAGATTGAGCGGTGCTGGCGGTATAAACCGTTCGAGGTTTCAATTCAATTTCGGTTTTCAGCACATCATCATCCATCTTGTCGTTTCCTTCAAAATAAACTTCACGAACAATCGGATTTTCCTGAACCTGAATTGTGAGTGTCCCCTTATTCATACGAACATCAACATCAGAAAATAATTTTGTATCGAATAATGTTTTTGTAATATTATCCAACTCATAAGGAGTTAAATTTTGACCCTGTTTGATATTCAAATTTTGCATAATCGAAGCCGGCTCAAACCGATGTGTGCCTTCAATTGAAACATTCTTCAAAATTTCAGCACCGGCAGGTGTTGAAAGAACTGAAGATACCAGTAAAGAAAAACTGACTATTTTTTTCATCCAAAGATCCTTTGTACAATACGTGGCACATCCAAAAGCATTGTATATGCCAACAACACTAATAAAACACTCAATCCAGCCACTAAAAACGCATTTTGAGCACGGTCAGGCAGTGGCTTTCCCCTCACCGCTTCAACGGCGTAAAACGCCAAATGCCCCCCATCTAACACCGGAATGGGCAATAAATTCATAAATCCAACAGCAACTGAAATTTGAACAATAAACATCAATAAGGAAAGCCAACCCCCACGAACAGCATCCCCAGACATTTCAGCAATTCCTAATGGACCTCGCATATCTTTCGGACTTCTGTTTTGAAATAAAACTTGCCCCAAATAAATCGTTGTATCCGCCGTAATATTCCAAACAGACTGAACCGCTTTTAAAGCCGATGCACCCAATGATAACGGCATTGCTGCTTCAAAATGCTCTGCTGAGGCAGAAAAACCAATCATCGGATATTCAGAACCATCCACATATCGCGGCTTCAAAGAAAGGCGATGCATAACACCATCTCTTTCAAAAAGGATATCTAACGGTTTTTCAAATTCTGTTAACCGAACCAAGCGGATAACATCCGAAAATTCACTTACTTTTTGATTATTAATCTCAACAAATCGGTCTCCCGGTTGCATTCCTGCTTCAGCTGCCGGAGAATTTTCAATAACCGTTCCGATAACCGGTTGTAACTTTGCTTCACCAACCGAAAAGAAAATACCTGTCAATAATAAAATGGCAAATAAATAATTCATCCCAGGCCCAGCAAAAATAATCAAAGCTCTTTTCCAAAGTTTTTGCGTCAAAAAAGCTTTCTTTTTCTCTTCTTCCGTTAACCCTTCCGTAGAAGATTGAGCACTGGCCGCATCCGTATCACCCAACATTTTCACATAACCGCCAAGAGGAATCAAACAAAGTTTCCAACGGGTTCCTTTTTTATCTACACGAGAAAAAATCTCTCGACCAAAACCAACTGAAAAGTCAGTTACATGTACACCACACCATCTGGCCATAAAAAAGTGCCCCCCCTCATGAATAACAACTATTAGGGAAAGAACAAGAACAAAAGAAGCAATGTAAATTAAACTTGTTAACATTAAAAAACCATGCCTCCATCCTTAAAGAAATAAATAATAACCGCCGTTAACACAGAGGCAAACAACAAACCATCTACCCGATCAAAAAGCCCCCCATGTCCCGGAATTAAATTGCTTGAATCTTTTAAATTTAACGAACGTTTAATATATGATTCAAAAAAATCACCGGCTTGTGATACAACAGCCAAAATACCAGCCGAACAAATCAAAACCATTTTAACTTGTTCAAATGTCAATCCACTTGTCGGCGTAATATAATTATTAGCATTCAGATAAAGAGCAAAAACATAGGCAACTGCCATAGCAAAAACAGCCCCACCAATTAAACCAGACCATGTTTTTTTTGCACTGATTTTAGGAGCAATTTTTGGCCCACCAACTGATTTACCAACAACATAACCACCAATATCCGTTGCCCAAACAACAAAGAAAAGCCAAAGAACAATTTCACGACTGACCGTATCATTCACATAATAAATATACCCCAAAGAAATTAAAGGAATACAAATGTATAAAAGCCCCAAAGAATAAAGCAATCTTGAACCGGATTTATAAAAAACAATCGTTGTTCCCAAAATAGCCAACCATAGTGCGAAAGCCGGATTTGCTTCTGTCATAAACGCGCACAAGCAGGCAAAAAGAACCATCCATACGGTATTAACAGAAACTTTTTTATCAAACATATGAGTCCATTCCCAAGCCAATCCTGCCCCAAACACTGCCAATAAAATTGAGTAAAGCGGAATAGAGTAATCCACATAAAAATCCTTACCAAACCAAATACTTCCCAAAACAATAGGAGCTAATACAAGAGCCGAAACAAGGCGTAAAAATAAGTTTGAATGCATTTTAAATTCCTTTCATTTTGCTCACTATTGCAGATTTTTAATCACCTGTCAAGCCTTTCTTCCGCTTTTAAAAATTATATAATAAAAAGAAAAAAAAGGCTGTTTTTTTTAAAAATAAAGTTGTATTTTTTTTAATTTCGCGCTATAGAACAAAAAAGAACTACTTTAATATTATATAGGGATAGGCAATGAAACGTTTTTTTCAAATTTTTAACGGGATTTTATTATTTTCACTTGGTTGTGTTTTCTTTGTGTCTTGTTTTTCCTATCATGTAGCAGACCCTTCTTTTAACACTGCAAGCACAGGAATCACTCAAAACGTTTTAGGGTCATTTGGAGCTATTTCAGCAGATTTAATTTTGCAATATTTCGGTTTAACCGGATTTTTAATCCCGATTTTTTTAATTTCAAGCGGCGTATTGCTCTTAAAAGGAGCTTATTTATTTAAAACAAGATTTTTATTGTTTACCCTTGGATTATTAACATTTGCATGGGCGCTTGGCCCATCCTTTATCCAAACAAACGGCGCATGGTTTTCCTCAAAAGGTGGCGGATTTATGGGATTTTATTTAACCGAATGGTTTGGAAAAAGCGCTTTGTTTCCTTTTTATATTCAAGCCCTATTCTTTATTACCGCTATCACTCTTGTTTTATTTGGAATCAATATTCCATTTATTCGATTTTCAAAAGGGCTTTCAAAAACGATGGGCAGTGTTGTAAAAAATATTCAATTACCACGAGTGAATAAACTTCATTTTTCGCTTCCAACAATTTCAATGCCAAAAATTTCTTTTGGTAAAAATCAGACAGAAACATGCATTGAGTCTCAAACAAGTGAAGATAAGACTGCAAATCTAACCGAAGAACCTCAAACGGAAAAAGAGAAAAAAACAAATATTTTTTCATTTAATTTCAAGAAAAAAGAACCTGAATTTAAAGAAAGAATCGAACCATCATTTACCAATGATGATGAATTTGATTTTTCACCTGTTTCAACAAGCGAAGATAATGATGAGCCACTTGAAACAACCCCGCAAAAAAAATCTCTTTCCTTATTTAAACGAAAAGAAAAAGAAGAAAAGAAAGAAGAAACACCTTCTCCTAAAACAGAAACAGAAGCCCTTGAATTACCTTCCAGCACGCTTCTTGATCCCGTTAAATCAAGTAACGCCCCTTCTCTTTCAAAAGAAGTGATGCTCAAAACAAGCAAGGAACTTGAAGATGTTCTGTCACAATTCAGTATCACCGGAAAAGTTATCACCGCGCACCCCGGCCCTGTTGTAACACTTTATGAATTTCAACCAGCAGCAGGCATTAAAAGTGCACGTATCATCACACTTGCCGATGATATTGCCATGAAAATGCGAGTTGTTTCTGTTCGTATTGCTGTTATTCCCGGAACAGATGCTGTTGGTATTGAAATGCCAAATTTAAAACGCGAAGTCGTTTATATCAGAGAAATGATTGAACATCCACAATTTAAAAATAATACCGGCGCGCTCCCTCTTATTTTAGGAAAAGATATCGGCGGGGCACCAATTTTTGCCGATCTTGCCAAGATGCCTCACTTGCTGGTTGCAGGTACCACCGGTTCTGGTAAATCCGTTGCTATTAACACAATGGTTCTTTCTTTGATTTATAAATTTACGCCGGCAGAATGCCGTTTAATCATGGTTGATCCAAAAATGGTTGAATTGTCCGTCTATAATCGAATACCGCACCTTTTAACACCTGTTGTTGTTGATCCTGAAAAAGTTGTCATCGCATTGAAATGGGCTGTACGCGAAATGGAAGATAGATATACCTCCATGTCTCATTTAGGCGTTCGCAATATTGAAGGATATAATCAAAAATTAAAACAAGCTGCTCAAGAAGGACAAAGTTTAACCAGAAGAGTTCAAACAGGTTTTGATCCGGAAACAGGTCGCCCTATATATGAAGAACAAGAATTTGATTTAACACCTATTCCTTATATTGTGATTATCATTGATGAAATGGCTGATTTGATGGGACGATGCGGTAAAGAAGTGGATCCTTTAATTCAACGACTGGCTCAAATGGCTCGTGCTGTTGGTATCCATTTAATTTTAGCAACACAAAGACCTAGTGTTGATGTTATCACCGGTACCATTAAATCCAACTTCCCTTCCCGCATGTCCTTCCAGGTTCGCAGTAAAACAGACTCTAGAACCATTTTGGATGAGCATGGTGCGGAAAGATTATTGGGCAAAGGGGATATGCTCTTTATGCCTGCCGGTCAAAAACCGCAACGTGTTCACGGACCTTTTGTTTCTGATCATGATGTTGAACAAGTTGTTCATCATTGGGAAATGCAGGCCGAACCTCAATATTTGAATGCTGTTACAACAGATCCAGAAGCCGAAGCTTCAATGGCAATGGGTGCCACCGGCGGTTCAGGCAGTGTTCCAAATGGAGGAGATTTATATGATCAAGCTGTTGCTATTATCTTAAGAGATCAAAAAGTTTCAACAAGTTATGTTCAACGCCAACTACGTATTGGATATAACAAAGCAGCTGATTTGATTGACAGAATGGAAGCCGAAGGCGTTATTTCAAAACCAAACGTTGCCGGAAAACGCGAAATTCTTGTTCCAACGGTTAACGCATAAAAAAGGAATAATTATGAAAAAGATTTTACTTGCTACTCTTCTTTGTTTTTCCGTACCGGCTTTCGCCGATATTGATAAAAAGATTGATACACCCGAGAATAAAGAAATTCTTAAAAAGGTTGAAACAGCATATAATAAGATTAAAACACTCAAAGCTGAATTTGCTCAATTTAATTCTAAAACAGAAAACGATCTCCAAACAGGAACTCTTTACATGTCACGCCCCGGAAAAATGCGTCTTGTCTATGAAAAAGGATCGCCTTTAGAATTTTATGCTGTTAATGGATATCTTATTTATCATGACAAAGATTTAAAAGAAGTCAGCTATTTTGATTTAAGTCAAACACCAGTTAATTTAATTTTAAAAAAAGAACTCAAATTTTCAGATCCGGAGTTTTTAGTCACAGCTGTTCAAGATGTTTTAGATGAATATAAGGTTACAGCAGTCAAAAAAGGGGCAAAAGAACTTGGTTCTTTAACATTAACAATTGATAAAGAAGCACTTGTTCTGAAACAATGGGAAGTTGTTGATATGCAAGGAATAAAATCAACAGTCTCACTTTACAACATAAAACAAAACTCACCTATTGACAAAAAACTTTTTTTCTTTCAAAATCCATATAAGAAAAAATAAATGAAGGGGGCCATTATGAAAAAATTTTTATTTTTAACTGTTGCAGGAATTTTATTATTCCCAAATGTTTCTTTTTCCGGACCGAAAGAATGCCGTTATCATCCGATTCAACAAGTTGTTCGAATGGCAAGAAGCGAAAAAGATATTGAGAAAGAAATCGCAAAAAAAACAAATTTTAACATTAATTTCCCTTGTGGGGGATCAATTTTACAATTAGCTATTTTAAGAGGAAATCCTCAGGTATTACAAGCGCTTCTTGAAAAGGGAAATCTGGACCCAAATGAAGTGGTTGATAATTCCGAATTTCCAATTAAAGGAGCCCCAAAAGAACTTCCTATCAGTTTTTTTGCCGCTTATTATGCCCCGCGAGCAGATATCTTAAATTTATTTGTTAATTATGCAGGAAATGAAATTTATAAGAAAGATATTAATGGGCAAAATATTTTGTGGTATTTAGAACAAAATCCGATTTTAAATAACACGGAAACGTCCGATAAAATCATTTCTAATCTTGTTTTGATTGATTCTGAAAAACAAAACGAAAAAGAACGCCTTGCAGCGGAAGAAGCTGCTAAAAAAGATGCTCTCAGACAACAACGGCAACAACAAGCCTCACAACAAGCTACACAACAACAAGCTTCAAAATCACAACCTCAATCACAGGAAAGAAAAAGTGAACCAGTGCAACAGGCAACACCTCAGGCAAAGAAAACACCACGCAATTTAATCGAACAAGAACCGGAAAGCGAATTTAATCCACAGAAAAATTCCTATGATTTGCAAGGCTCTGATTTCTAATCAGAGCTCTCAAATGATAAAAAAACTTGTCTTTTTTCTCATTTTAATTTATAATTCAACAGATAAAAAGGAAAGTATCTTATATGAAACCTGTTAAAGCCATTGAATTAGAGCGAAAAAAAATTGCAAACGGTCACGTGATTGTCACTTATCAGGCTGGTGATTTTGTTTATTATAATGAATATGAAAATGAACAGGCTGCTAATGAAAAACAAGCGCAAAGCGTTCTTTCAAAATCATATATTCAAAAAGATAAAAATGGCAGTTTTACGCATATCTATGTTCACCCTCAAAAAAATACACAGGTTTTAAAAACTCTCCTTTATAACAAAGACAACCAACTCACGTTAGAAACGCACTATTACGAAAATAAGAAGAAATCACTTGTTCGTTTTTATTCTAATGGCGTTTTAACGCATGCTTGGAGTTACACAGAACAAGCCAATATCAAACTTGGAACATACTATAAAAAAAATGCGCAAAATAAATATGATATAACGCATCTGTCCAAACCGATTTATGATAAAAAAGGCGAACTATCGCATTTGGTAATGATGGAAACATTTCCAAACGGCAACCCAACCGGTACCATCACCGAAAGAACATTTTATTTATTAAACAAACCATCTATTCGGGTTAATTACATACCTTCAAATACCAATACCGAACAAAGCGAAATTATTTATTCACAAGAAAACGGCAAGTGGATTCGAGTAACAGATCATGAAATTGCCAAACAACTTCAAAATATTTTCAAACAAATGATTATATTAGAATCAAACAGAACTCCCTCTTCTTCAACACTTGAAAAAAATTCAAATATCACTTTTGAAGAACTTTATTATAAAGATGTTTTTCTTTTTAAGCAAACCCACTCAGATGTTCATGTTTTTACACATCAAAACGAAACAACTCCTTACAAAAAACCTCATATAAGTTAAAGGATTTTTCATGACTGACAATGCACAATCCATACAACCAACACAAGAAACAAATAATTTAGACATGCTCACACGTGAAGAGCGTGAATTTGTTAGAAAGGCAAATAATGCTGGTCTTGCCGTTTCTTTTACACCAAATGGATCTGCAGAAAAATTAACGTTTTTACCATCCCATGCACAAGTTCAAAATGCTGAATTAAGCAGGTCTGTTTCATTCAATCCGGAACAAGGCTTGCCTTATGCCGTTCTTCTAAAAGAAAAAGCCTCTCAAGCAGGGATTGCTGTTGTTTCAGCTGAAGAAGCAGAACAAGTTCCTTACATGCCTCAGGTACGGCAGGCTTTTTTTGAAACTCTTCCCTCGGAAACAAAGGCATTTGTTTTAAGAGCAAATTTAAGTGGTTTAAATGTAACGGCCAAAGGTTCAAATGGCAAATCTTTTTTGTACTTAGCCCCGAAAAATGATCAAGCAAGAGCAGTCATGCGTCAGCAATTAGCCGGTCTTGAAAATCGAAACAATCATTCGTTGGAAACAAGAACACCCGTTTCAATCGATGCAAATACTGCACCTATGCCACTTTCAAGAACCAACCAACATCAATAATTTTATAACTATCGGAGTATCAAAATGAAATTTACGGCTCGCCCGTTGAAAACGCATCTCAAAAAAGTAAAGGGAAGAAAAGCTTCCAGCACAAAGTGGTTACAACGCCAAGTGAATGATCCTTATGTCAGCGAAGCCCATCGACTAGGATATAGAGGACGCGCCGCCTTTAAAATTATGCAACTTGATGATCAATTTCATTTTTTTAAACCAGGAAAACGCGTGGTGGATTTAGGATGCGCCCCAGGCGGTTGGTCACAAGTTGCCGTTAAACGTGTTCAATCAAATCCAGAAAACCCATTAGTTGTTGGCATGGATTTATTACCCGCCGAACCAATCAGTGGGGCAAAACTTGTTCAAATGGACTTCACAAAGGATGAAGCTCCTGATATACTTAAAGAATTATTAGGAGGCCATAAAGCCGATATTGTGATGTCTGATATGGCTGCAAATACAACAGGGGTTCACGCACTCGACCATTTAAGAATTATGAATTTACTTGAAATGGCTTATGATTTTGCCATTCAGGTTTTAAATCCCGGGGGTGTATTTATCGCTAAAATTTTTCAAGGTGGTACCGAGAACCAATTTTTGGCTGAAATGAAACAACATTTTAAAGTTGTGAAACACGCAAAACCGGATGCCAGTCGAAAAGATTCCTCTGAAGTTTATGTTGTTGCTACGGGATTTAAAGGTTTAAACCAAGAAGAGGCCTAGTCCATGAAAGAAGAAGTTATTCTTTTAGAAGCAAGTAATCTTATTGCAAAAATTGAGCGGGAAAAACGTCCTGCAAGTGAAATAATTAATTCGTTTACAAGAACGCATAAATCATTCGGATCCAAAGATAGAAAAAAACTCACAGATCTTGTTTGGATATACATCAGACACAAGATGCGACTTGATTATTTATATCCCACTCTTCCTATTTCAAAACGAATTGAAATTTTAAATGCAAATACTCTTCAAAAAAATGAAAGAATGCCTTTTCACATTCAAATGGAGGTGCCTGACTGGATTGTTCAAAAAATTAAAAATCCAGAAAAGGAGCTCCCTGCTCTTTTGGATTCACCGCAAATCATTTTAAGAGCAAACGGAAACAGAGCAGCTATTCGTCAAGCTCTTTTAAAAGAAGGTGTTGAAACAGAAGAAACGACTCTTTCTCCTTTTGGCCTGGTTTTAAAGAACAGAGTAAATTTAAATATGCTTCAATCTTTTAAAAACGGACTTATTGAAGTGCAAGATGAAGGATCACAATTAGTGGCACTAGCAACAAAAATAAAAAAAGGCGAAACGGTTCTTGATTATTGTGCGGGCGCTGGAGGGAAATCTCTTATTTTTGCACAAATGATGGAGGGAAAAGGAAAGATTATTTCTCATGACATTTCTCGTCAAAGTTTAGAAGAACTCAAAAAACGAGCTCTTCGTGCCCAAATCCAGATGATTGAAACAACAACAGATTTACCAAAATACTTAAAAAAGAATCCTCAACTTAAATTTTCACACGTGGTTGTGGATGCCCCCTGCTCTGGCACTGGAACTTGGCGCAGATGCCCCGATGCCAGATGGAAATTAACAGAAGAAGAATTTTCATCTTTATTAAAAAAACAACAAATGATTTTAAAAAAGGCTTCTACCTATGTTGAAAAAGGTGCCTATCTTTCATATATGACTTGTTCACTCACACAAGATGAAAATATTTCACAAGTTCAAAAATTTTTGAAAACACACCCAACATTTAAACTTAAAACACACAAACAATTTTCTCCATATCAAACAAAAACAGATGGTTTATTTGTTGCTGTTATGCAACGAGAAATGTAGCATCGTCACAATTTTTGACAAATAAGCTTGTATATGATATACTTAACTCCATTAAAAGGAGGGTTAAATGATCTCACAGTTTTTTATTGCAAACTCAACTTACTCATTGTTACAATATTCTTTAGCTTTTACCAAGAAAATTGATAACACATTTTTTCTTCTTGGTCCAGCTATTAAGGATTGTACTTTAAAATCAAAAGCAAGCATTAAATTACCCCCAAAGGAAATGTTGAGTGAATATATTCATTCTTTTTTAGATAAATTAGAGAGTAAATTAGAAGGATTTGAAGTTCCATTTTATGGAAATTTAGTAACACCATACGCCCGTGAAATCTCCGAGAGATATCCGTTTTATTCTTTGTCAGACGGAGCAAGTGACTCTCATATGGTTGAAAAGCATTTGAATAATAAAAATATCATCCAGTGTTACACAACCAAACTTGGTCATGATATAGAAAAATCAGCTCATCCCAAACTTATTGTTCATGATTTGGAAAAATTATGGAATGAAAAAACAGAAAAAGAAAAAGCAAAAATCGCTTCCATTTTTAATGTTAACGAAAAAACATTGAAACTTTTGGAATCTAAATCTGTTATTTTAATCACGCAACCTTTAAGTGAAGATTCTATTGTTTCCGAAGAAGAAAAAATTCAACTTTATAAAAGTATTTTAAGCAATTATGATTTAGATCAAGTTGTGATTAAACCACACCCAAGAGAAAAAACAAATTGGGGAGAAATTTTTCCAAATGTTCCCATTATCACACGACAAGTGCCGGCAGAATTACTTTCAATGATGGTGAAACCTAAAAAAGTTTGCACCTTTTATTCAACTGCTGCTTTTTCACTTTGCCCTCCTGAAAATGTTGATATTTATTCAAAAGATTTTAGCAATCTTATTTTTGCACACCCTGGACAAAACATGGGAAATGTTCCTTATATCGATATTGAAAAAGTTTATGGGCACCGCCCCTTTAACTGGAAAAAAATTCCACATAAAGCTTTTTATCATTCAAATGAACGGTCTTAAATAATTAAAAAAGGCGACTTGAAACAGTCGCCTTTTCCTTTACTAAAAAATCAATTTATTTCATTTCGTTTGATTCTTTAACAGCTTGTGCCAAAGATTCATTCAATAAAGCACCCCCATGTGGTTTTCCATTAACAATCATAAATGGAACCCCTTGAACACCAATTTCCTGTGCCATTTGCATGTTTGCTTCCAATTGATTTTTAATAGCATCAGAGTCAACATCTTTTGCTAATTGGTCCATATTTAAACCAACTTTTTTAGCTAATTCTTCCAAAGCAGCTTTATCCAAATTACCTGTTGCAGAAGCAACTTCATGATGCATTTCTGAATATTTTCCTTGTTTGCCGGCCGCTAAAACATATTTTGAAATCAAAGCACTTCCTTCACCAAAGATTGGCGCATCAACCGGAATCCAGCGAATGTTTGGTGCTTTTTTAGCATCAATTTCTGCCCAAAGAGCGCTGTTTGTTCTTTTACACCAGCCACAACGATAATCAAAGAACTCAATAATAACAAATTTACCATCTTTATTACCTAAAGAATAATAGTTTGAATCTTTTGAAATTTTTTCAACATATTCTTTCATTTTTTCCATTTGTTTCTTTTGAGCTTCAGCTTTCAATCTTTGTTCTTCGGCTTTGCGTTCGGCTTCAATTCTTTCTTGTTCTTCCTCGATAACCTTTATAACAATAGAAGCATTTTTGCGCAAATAATCAGTGATCTGAAGATCAATATTACCCAAAGTGCGCGGAGCTGGTTGAGGCTTTGTCATTTCCATACCAACAAACAAAATTGCCGTTGAAATCATCAATGCAGATGTCAACATTGTTAAACATTTAACTGCCGTTTTACCGGAAGATTTTGAACAACATTTACATCCAGAACCACATTTGCAAGCGCCTTCTGATTTGCATTCAGCTTCACATTTGCAAGAAGTTTCACAAACAGCTTCTTTTTCAGCGCAACATTTTCCTTCTGGTTTTGGACCATGATGATTATTTTTTCTGTTTTTTGTCATTTATATCTCCTTTTTTGATGAACCTGTTTATTTTTATACCTATTTATCAAAGCAAAAGTCAATAAAAAAACAAAAAAAGAAGAGGTATTTTTTTATTTTCCTCTTCTTTTTTTTATTAATCAAATGCACTCAATATTAGAACTTATATTGCACCCCAAAGCTGAGCAAATCAGCGCTTGATGAATATTTCATATCGATATCAGATGCACCAGCTGATTTGCCATAAGCATGTGATCCATGAATAAAGATGTGCATATAACCAGCATCAATTTGCCAATTGTTTTTCTTATATGAAACACCCAAAGATGTTAACACACGGCGACCATCTGGAATACGAGCTGTGCGATATTCTGGAGATTTAATCACTGTTTCATCATAACCAATACCAGTTCTGAATGTCCAGTTTTGATTACGTCTATAATCCAAACCAACAGCATAATACCATGTGTTTTTCCAGTTTTCATTTGTTTTTGAAATACCAGCACCTGTTTTTTTGCTATAAATATCTAAATCATCAAATTGGCTCCAACGAGTCCAACGAGCTGTACCCGTTAAAGTAAAGCATTTGTTGAAATCCCAAGCTCCTGAGAATAAAACAACTTCAGGTGTTGTGATTTTTGTGAAAATATCTTGGTTACCATTTCCTAATGATTTACCACTTGCTGCTGCAACCATTGATTGAGCTTGGCTAACACCTGTTAATTTTAAATCACCTTCTAATTTATGTTTGATTTTTGATCGGTATGAAACACCTAAACGAACATCTTTTCTTGGCGTAAATGTTGCACCAATTGTGTAACCAACACCAACATCATCCCCTTCTAAATTATTTGTAACTCCATCAAAAGTAAGCGCACCAGGAATTCTTGGATCTGGAGAAGGTGAAGTTGTTGCACTTGTTAAACGAGCAGAAATATGTTGAATGTTAAGCGCAGCACCCAAAGCAAAAGTATCTGTTACTTGATATGATAAAGCTGGACTTACATTCACTGCTGAAACTTCTGATAACCCAGCATGTGTTTCACCAAACCAACCATCATCATAATCTGTTGCCAAACCATATGGAACATAAGCACCAATACCAAATGTCATACGATCATTCATTTTATGCTGAGCAAAAATATTTGGCAAAACACGTGTTGGGCGTGTATGGCCTCGACCTGTTTTTACATGAGTATTCGGCGACTTCACTGCAACACTTAATGCATCAGTTTCAGGGCCAACACTGCCTTTATAATCTGTGTGCAAGCTCACCATTGTTAAACCTGTTTGACCACCACTTTTTGCATTATATTGCATACCAGCTGGGTTAAAACCAATTGCAGAATAGTCATCCCCCATCACACCAACACCAGCGAATGAACGACCGAGACCTGTTGTTGTGTATTCTGACAAATGGTATCCGGCAGCTTCAGCACCTGTTGAAATGATCATGGCCCCCAAAGCAACAGCCGGTATTAATAATTTTTTCATAATAAAACTCCTATAAGTTATTAAAGACCTTTTTTTGATACATATATTTTTATGAAAAAGAAATTAAATAAGTAAATTTGAAACAAAATGTAACAAATATGTATTTATTATGTAACAATATTGTCACATAAAATTATATTCAAAAGATCTCTTTTTTCAATTTGCAAAAAAAAAGAAAATCAGTTAAAATATTTTCACTTTAACTTTAAAGAAAAGAGGAAAACATGGTTTATTTAATGCTTATTATCGGTCTTTGTTTGCTTGTTTACGGGGGAAATTTGCTTGTTGATGGTTCCGTTAATGTAGCCAAAAAAATGGGGCTTTCGTCTCTTGTGATCGGCCTTGTTTTGGTGGGATTTGGCACTTCAACCCCTGAGCTTCTCGCCTCACTTATTTCCGTTTTTAAAGGATCAAACGGCATTGCTGTCGGAAATGTTATCGGTTCAAATATTGCCAATATTTTACTGGTGTTAGGCGCTGCTACCGTTGTTCATCCTGTTAAAATTGACATCAAAGATTTTAAACGCGATGGGCTTGTTTTAATGATTGCCAGTATCTTTGTTGTCATCGCCTCTTATTTAGGATTCATTAATCGATTTATGGGTCTTATTTTTGTTTTAACATTAATTGGCTATGTTTATTATTGCTATAAAACAGACAAAAAAAATCATAAAGAAGATGAAGAAGAAAGCCCAAAAATGTCCCTACCCAAAGCCCTTATCATCTCAATTATTGGTATTGCACTGACTATGCTGGGCGCCAAATTTTTGATTGATAATGCCATTACATTGGCCAGGATTTGGGGTGTTTCAGAAGCCGTTATCGGCCTGACCATTGTTGCGGTCGGCACATCGCTACCGGAACTTGCCGCCTCCATGGTTGCTTCATTAAAAAAAGAAAACGGTGTTGCGTTTGGAAATGTTGTCGGATCAAATATTTATAATGCCCTTTTCATTTTAGGAGCAGTCGCCCTTGTTTTACCGATTAAAATTGATGCTAATATGCAAATTGATTCAGTAATTATGCTTTTGGTTGCTACTATTTTAACTACTATCGCCTTTTGGCAGAAATGTTTTTCACGAACCATTGGTGTTTTATTTTTACTTTCTTATGCAGGCTATATCTGGTATTTATTTTAAGGAGCGTTTATGAAAAAAATAGCAATTGGATTAAGTGGTGGAGTGGATTCAACTTTGGCAGCGCTTCTTTTAAAAGAACAAGGATATGACGTTATTGGTCTGAGCATGTCAATTTATAATAAAGATATTCCAAATTTAAAAGAATCTATAAACTCTTGTTATGGTCCAAAAGAAAAAGAAGATTATAAATTGGCACAAGAATGGGCAAAAAATCACGGCATTGAAACGGTTATTCTTGATTGCTCAGAAGAATATAAACAAACTGTTTTAAAATATTTTAAAGAATCGTATTTGAATGGAACAACGCCCAACCCTTGCATTAAATGCAATGCCGAAATGAAGTTTGGTCTTTTATTAGAACGCGCAAAAAAAGAAGGCGTTGAATTTGATTGTTTTGCCACAGGTCATTATGCCAATATTGAAGAAAAAAATGGGAAATATATCCTAAAAAAAGGCAAAGACGAAAAAAAAGATCAAAGCTATTTTCTTTATCGCCTAACACAAGAACAACTTAAAACCATTATGTTCCCTCTTGGTAATTTCACAAAAGAAGAAGTGCGCAACATGGCTATGGAAAGAAACATTCCTGTTGCTGAGAAAAAAGATAGTCAGGATTTTTATAGTGGAGATTATGCCGATCTTTTAGAGCAATCTCCTAAAAAAGGAGTTATTCGTCATATTAACGGCACAATTTTGGGACATCACGAAGGCTTTTTTAATTACACCATTGGCCAACGCAAAGGACTTGGCATTGCGCATCCTGTTCCGCTTTATGTTGTTGAACTTGATGCTAAAAATAATGAAGTGATCGTTGCCCCCAAAGAAGCCACATTTTCAAAAAAATGCTTGGCAAATGAAGTTGTTATAGGCGGAATAGATATCCCTTTAAACACGCCCTTCCCTGTGATGGCAAAATATCGCTCGGCCGGTCGTTCTGTTCCTGCAACACTTATTCGTCTGTCTGATACTGAAATTGAAGTTGTTTTTGATGAAGAACAAAGCGCTCTCACAAAAGGTCAATCGGTTGTTTGCTATCAAGATGATTGTGTGTTATGCGGCGGCGTGATTATATAACAATCAGCATGACTTAACAAATTCAAAAGTAATAAAAAACTCACTTAAAATCCCTTTAAGTGAGTTTTTTATTTTAAGAAACTTCTTATTTTTCAATTAAAGAAGTACCCGTCATATCACTTGGCTGAGCAATATTCATAATTTCAAGAAGAGTTGGGGCAACATCTGCCAAACAACCTTCTTTTAATCCTTTAACACCATGTGCATTTACCAAAACCGCCATCACCGGAGTGTTCGTATGTGCCGTATATGGTGCACCCGTTATTTCATCTTTCATGCGTTCAGCATTCCCGTGGTCAGCTGTAACAAAAACAGCTCCATCTTTAGCTTTAACAGCCTCAACAACTCGACCTAAACAAGCATCCACTGTTTCAACTGCTTTGACAGCTGCTTCCATCACCCCAGTATGACCAACCATATCGCCATTAGCATAGTTAACGATAATCACATCAAATTTATCTTCATTGATAGCTTCAACTAATTTATCCGTCACTTCAATGGCTGACATTTCCGGTTTCAAATCATAAGTCGCTACTTTTGGACTTGGAACCAAAATGCGTTCTTCATTCGGGAATAATGTTTCTTTACCACCATTAAAAAAGAAAGTAACATGAGCATATTTTTCTGTTTCAGCGATACGTAATTGTTTTAAACCATGTTGCGCAATCACTTCGCCAAAAATATTGGTTAATTCTTCAGGTGGGAACAAAACTTTAAGCCATTTATTATGCTCAACAGAATATTCCGTCATCGCCACAGCTCCAGCAAATTGCACAACACGTGAACGAGGAGCAGCATCAAAATCCGATTGCAATAAAATACGGGTGATTTCTCTTGCACGATCAGAGCGATAGTTTGACATAATTAAACCATCACCATCTTTCATTCCTTCATAATCCCCAATTACGCACGGAATAATAAATTCATCATAAACTTTTTCAGAATAAGAACTTTCAATCGCACTTTCAGCCGTTTCAAAACGCTTTCCTTTTGCATCGACAAGAGCTTGATAAGCAAGATCAATACGTTCCCATCTGTTATCCCGATCCATGGCATAATAGCGACCAGATACCGTTGCAATTTTAACATTTAAACAACCGGCCAACGCCCCATTTAATTCTTTCACAAAGCCAAGACCTGAATCCGGTGCCGTATCACGACCATCCATAAAGCAATGCAACCAAACCTTTACCCCTGCTTCATCTAAAATTTTAGCAAGTGCAATAATATGCGTTTGTTGTGCATGAACGCCCCCATGACCAATAAGTCCCATTAAATGACAGACGCCACCTGATTTTTTCAAACTTTCAATTAAATCTAATAAAACAGGATTTTCGTTTAATGTTTTTGTCTCTATCGCTTTATCAATACGAGGCAAATCCTGCAAAACAACACGCCCTGCTCCCAAATTCGTATGCCCCACTTCTGAGTTACCCATTTGACCTGCCGGCAAACCAACATCCAAACCGGAAGTTTTGAGCATTGTTGTCGGATATTCTTTAATCAAATTGTGCCAAACAGGAGTATTCCCCGTTTCAATGGCATTATAATCCGTTTCAGCGCGATATCCCCAACCATCCAAAATACAAAGCACAACAGGTTTTTGTCTTGTCATATTCAATCCTTTCTTATCATTTTTAATATAAAAGATGTTGTTTTCTAAATTTAAAAAGTCAACTCCTTTTTCAACCAATGTTCGCCATTATAAAGCAAAAACTTAAAAAAGTGTAATATTTTTTTGATTTTTCTTAAAAAAAAGGATATAATACGCCCAAAATAAAATTAAAAAGGATAAAAAAATGAAAGAAATCAAAAAACCGGAACTTTTACTTCCAGCTGGTTCACTTAATAGATTAAAAACAGCCTTCTTATATGGGGCAGATGCCGTTTATGCCGGTATGCCTGGTGTTTGCCTTCGAAATAAAATTTCATTTACTCCTGAAGAAATGAAGGAAGGCATTGAATATGCTCATTTGCTTGGCAAAAAAGTATACCTCACTGTTAATTTATTCACGCATAATAAAGATATCGAAAAAATCGAAAACTTTATCACTCTTCTAAAAGATTTGAATCCAGATGGTGTCATTGTAGCCGATCCTGGTATTTTTGCTCGCATTCAAGAAGAAATTCCAACGTTGCCTCTTCATATTTCAACACAAGCAAATGTTTGCTCAACTCTCACGGTTAATTTTTGGAAAAAACAAGGGGCCAGTCTTTGCGTTTTAGGGCGCGAAGTTCCTCTATCTGAAATCAAAGAAATCAGAGAACAATGCCCTGACATTAAAATTGAAACATTTATTCATGGGGCTTTATGTGTCAGTTATTCAGGTCGTTGCCTGCTTTCAAACTTTATGACTGGTAGAAGCGCTAACAAAGGAAATTGTGCTCATTCTTGCAGATGGCGTTATAAAATATATGAATCTGCACCTATTCATCCAAAATCAGAAAATACTTATTATATTGAAGAAGAAACAAGAACGGGTGAACTAATGCAAATTGATGAAGATGAAAATGGCACATATATCATGAATTCAAGGGATTTATGTTGGTTGCCACGTTTAAATGACCTTCTTCCTATCGGCATTGATTCTTTTAAAATTGAAGGACGAAATAAATCAGAATACTATGCCGCCATTACTGCCAGAACATATCGCCACGCCATTGACGATTGGTTTAACGATCCTGAAAATTGGTCACCAGATAAATATATGGAAGAACTGATGACACTTCAATCTCGTGGTTATACCGTTGGATTCTTAGACGGAAATGCCGGCCCTGAAGCACATAATTATGATGTTTCGGCAAGCGATGGAACATGGCGATATGCCGGTCTTGTTAAAGGGGAAAAAGAAGATCGCATTATCATGGAAATCAAACATAAAATTCAAAAAGGAATGGAACTTGAATTTTTATCTCCTTATAAACTTGATCCTATTCGTATTACTGTTACGGAACTTTATGACCACAGAACAGGAACCGAAACAGAAGAAATTTCTTCCGGTCATCTTGGCCAATCCGTTGAAATTCCTCTTAAAAAAGAAATCCGTGATTTATTACCAGCCCTGACGGTTGTGCGAACAAAAATTGGATAAATTTATCTTTTTTCCGAATCGCAATTTTTTAAAGAGAAAAATTTTTTGTTTTTCTCTTTTTTTACTTAACAAATTCTTTTTTTATTAACAAAAAGTAAATGATTAACTATTTATTAATAAAAAAAATCAAAATAATTTTTCTTTTTTCATAAAACAATAAAAAAGGAATTGAATTAAAAAATTATTTATTTTATATTCTAGTTGAGTTTCACATTTACTAGAGGAGTTTTTATTATGAAAAAATACACAAATGAGGAAGAAATCCGTTTGACGGCTTATTACATGTGGGAAGAATCCGGCCGTCCTTGGGGTCAAGAAAATGAATTCTGGCAAAAAGCTTGCGATAAATTGATGAATTCAAAATCATCTTGCAAAACATCAAAATGCACAACAAAAAAAGCTTCTGCTTCAACAAAAACAAGCACAAAAACAGCTTCTAAAACATCAAAAGCTTCCACGATTACAAAAACAACAAAAGCAAAAACAAATTTGAAAGCTGTTTCTGCACAAACAACAATTAAATCAAATGCCGCTATCAATAATGCATACGGATTTAAATCAAATGTTTCTTCATTAAAATCAAAAGTTTCTTTAAATTCAAACATCAACAATGGTTTGAATATCAAAACAAACAAAAAATCTTTGATCTAATAAAAAGAAATAAAAAAAAGAGCGGCTTGAAAAGCCGCTTTTTTTTATTCATTAACCAAGATATATCCCTCGTCATTATTTTTTAATAAACTTTCGGCCGCCTTTTCGCCAATTTTTTGCCTTAACGCATAGATATGAGATTCAACTGTATGCGTTTCAATATCTGCTCGATATTTCCAAACTTCAGTGAGCAAATCTGTTTTTGAAGCACCTTCCGGCAATGAACGAACCAAAAAAGAAATCAAATCTGTTTCTTTTTCTGTTAAATAATAATCCTTTTTTGTTTTTTTATCATACAGTGAACGTTTCGCCCCATCAAACAAAAAACGTTTATTTTCAAAAACCTGAGCTGCATTTTTCTTTTCCAATAAAGTTTTTAAATGCAATTTTAATTCATATAAACTACAAGGAGCCGTTAATTCAATATCAGCTTCCTCATGAGTTGCACCTATCAACAACACAGGACAAGAAACTTCCTGAGCCAAAATCTGATCCGTTAATTCTTGATCCAAAGCGATAATCAACGCTTCTCCAAACTCTTTGTCATGATTATAATTTTTTGCATCCAAGTCTTTTAATGCATCACATAACGTATCCGTATAAAGTTTATTTTTTGAAATAACCGTAATCATTTTTCTTGCCTTTTTAAATGAATTATTTTAGTATGCCATTAGAAAAAAACCTCGTTTCTTAAATATATATTATCAGAAAGAAATTGAAAATGACAGCATTATTTTTTTATAAATGTCTTTGCATTTTATTGTATCCATTTATTTTAATTTTTATAGGGTTCAGGCTTTTGAAAAACAAAGAAGATAAATCCCGTTTAAATGAACGATTAGGTTTTCCAAAGAAAGAAAGGCCGAAAGGGAAACTTATTTGGATGCATGGAGCCAGTGTTGGCGAATGTTTATCTATGCTTCCTCTTGTAAAAAAAATGCTGGATGAAGATAAATCAATGCATGTAATGGTTACCTCTGGCACCGTCACATCTGCCGAACTTATGAAAAAAAGATTACCGGAAAGAGCTTTTCATCAGTTTATTCCGATTGATACCCCCTTGGCAGCAAAACGTTTTGTGAAATACTGGAATGCCGATGCTGTTTTATGGTTTGAGTCTGATTTTTGGCCCAATATGCTAACAGCCATCAAAAAAAATAAAAAACCGCTCATTCTTTTAAACGGGCGCATTTCCGATAAATCTTTTGCTCGCTGGCAAAAACATCCTTATATCATTAAAACTATTCAATCTTTATTCACTCTTTCCTTTGGTCAAACACAAGAAGATGCCAGAAGATTAAAGGTTTTGGGAGCAGAAAATGTTGTTTCAACGGGAAATTTAAAATTTGCAGCTGTTAATCCGCCATTTGATCAAGAAGAGCTAAAAAAAATTCATCAGGCAATTAATAATCGTCCCTGTTGGACGATGGCCAGCACTCATGAAAACGAAGAATTACAAGGTGCCGAAATCCACATAACATTAAAAGAAAAATATCCGGATCTTTTAACTGTTTTTGTTCCACGTCACCCAAACAGAGCCGATGCTTTAATTATGCAATTTGAAAAAAAAGGATTAAAAGTTGCAAGACGTTCCAAAAGTGAAGAAATCACAGCTGATACAGATATTTATATGGCAGATACTATTGGTGAAATGGGTCTTTTATATCAATTAACAGATTTTGTTTTTGTTGGGGGTTCTCTGATTGCTTTCGGAGGACAAAACATGCTTGAACCTATGCGCTTAAAAAGAGCTGTTGTTATCGGGCCATATGCTTTTAATTTCAAAGAAATTGTTGCAACGGCAAAAGAAAAAAATGCCCTTGTTGAAGTTCAAAATAAAGAAGAATTATCAAGTATTCTTGCACAATTTTTAATTAAACCCGCGCATTTTAGCGAAATGCGTGAAAATGCCGAACGTTTAGCAACATCGGAAATGAGTGTTTTAGATCGAGTATGGGAAATCTTACACCAAAAATTTAATATTTAAGGTCTAAAAAACAAAAAAAAGACTGGATATCTTTATTTTTTATGATATAGTAAAGAAAGTAATGTTTCTTTTGGGCGGAGGCAAAAATGGGCACACCGAAATTTTGGGATATCCCCAATTCTTTTTTATCAAAACTTTTGAAACCATTGGGAGCTCTTTATGCATTTGCAACAGCTTACCGCATTAGAAGAGCAAAACCTTATCAAGCAAATATACCGGTTATTTGTGTTGGAAACCTTTCTGTCGGTGGAACAGGAAAAACACCGGTCTGTTTAGCCATTGCTAAAGAACTTTATAAAATAAAAAAATCCTTTTTCTTTTTAAACCATGGATATAAATCTCATTTAAAAAATGTGATGGTTGATTTAAAAACCCATTCTGCCTATGATGTGGGAGACGAAGCCGTTTTACTGGCTTGTTATGCCCCAACAGTTGTTGATAATCAAAGAGCCAGAGGTGCGCAACTTGCCATCAGACGTGGGGCAGAATGTATTGTCATGGATGATGGATTTCAAAATCCTTCTCTTATTAAAACATTTTCATTTATTGTTGTTGACGGCAAAAAGGGGTTTGGAAACGAATGCGTCATGCCTGCTGGTCCTTTGCGTGAACCGGTTTTAAAAGGATTAAACAGAGCTGATGCTATTGTAATTGCCGGAAAAGATGAATGGGGTATTTCATTTTATCTACAACGCAACAATATTGATCTTCCGGTTTTCACCGGCCATTTTAAACCTAAAACAAAATTTTTATCGGCATTAAAGAATAAAGACGTTTTAGCATTTGCCGGCATTGGGCAACCACAAAAATTTTTCAATCTGTTAAAAGAACACCATGTTAATCCGATAAAAACAGAAAGTTATCCGGACCATTATTTTTATACCAGATTTGATATCGAACAATTGCAAAAAAAGGCAAACGGATTGCCATTAGTGACAACAACCAAAGACGCTGTTAAAATTCCCCGCGATTTATTAAAAGATATCCACATCGCTGATGGTGAATTCGTTTTCGATAAACCGGATGAAATTAAAGAATTATTAAAAAATATCACATATTAAATAAAGGAGAAGCAGATGGCTAAAGCTATTCGCCGCGGTAACAGAACCTTTTTACAAAGATTTTTTTTCGATCCACTTACCGCATTTTTTGTTTTAATTGTTTATACATTTTTTCAAATTTTACCTGCCAAAACAGCTTCTAATTTAGGCGCAAAAATAGGAAAAATTCTTTATAAGGTGATGAAAAAAAGAAATAAAATTGCCCGAATTAATTTAAACATCGCCTTTCCGGAAAAAAATGAAACCGAAAAAGAAGAAATTTTAAAAAACATGTGGCAACATTGGGGACGTTTTTTTGCCGAAATGCCACATGGACAATATTTTTATCAAAACGCCCGAACAAAAGGCATGGAAACATTAAAAGATCTTCACCAAAAAAAACAAGGATGTTTTGTTTGCTCTGCTCATTTAGGCAATTGGGAGCCGGCTGTTTCAGCCCCTCTTTTTGATGATTATTATCTTAATCCTGTTTATAGAGTTGCTAATAATAAATGGATAGATAAAATTATGTTTCAACGACGTAAAGGAACACTTATTCCCAAAGGAACCGCCGGCGCAAGATTAATGGTTCAGGTTCTTAAAAATGGTGGTGGTGTTGTGATTCTTTGTGATCAAAAATTAAGAGAAGGCATCGAAGTTCCCTTCTTTGGTAAGATGGTCAAAACCGCACCGGCAACAGCAACAATTGCACTTAAAATGAATCTTCCCGTCATCATGGCTAAATGTATCAGAGCAAATGATGGGCTTTTTGATATTGAAGTTTCCCAACCACTTCCCATGCCAAACAAGGAAAAACTAGGGGATGAAAAAGCCGTTTACGAATTAACAAAAACAATCAATCAAACAATCGAAAACTGGATTAAAGAAAATCCGGAACAATGGCTTTGGGTCCATCACCGATTTGATAAATCAGAATACAAATAAAAAAACAAAAGCTCTTCAATCATGAAGAGCTTTTTTGGTGCTCAAGAAAGGACTCGAACCTTCACACCCGTTAAGGTACTAGCACCTGAAGCCAGCGCGTCTACCAATTTCGCCACTTGAGCATGTTTTTTGATTATAAAAAAATACATGAAAGAAGTCAACTCTTTTTGAACAAAATCATCTTTTTTTTACTTTTCTGAAAAAATACTTTGAAAAAGAAAACAAAATCATTTAGACTTATTTGCAAAAGGAGAAAAAAAATGACTGAAAACAAACAACATAATTCTTACACTGTTCCAAATTCCGATAACGTTGATCTTTCATGGAAAAGATATATTTTACCGGCTATTCATCCAGAAGGATTAAAAATTTTTGGTGTTGCCGCGTTAATTTTTATCATTCTTGGAATTTTTGTCCCATGCACCATGAGTTTTACACTGCCATTACTTGCTTTTGTTTTTTATTTCTTCAGAAATCCGCCTCGTGTAACACCTGAAGGAGATAATTTAATTATTTCGCCGGCAGATGGTATTGTCAGCAACATTAAATATGTTGTTCCCCCAAAAGAAATGGGCTTAGGCGATGAGGAATTATTGCGTGTCAGTATTTTTATGAGTGTATTTAATGTTCATGTAAACAGAGCACCAACAAGCGGCATGGTTGATGCCCTCACCTATCGTCCTGGTAAATTTGTGAATATTGCCGATAAAGACAGTGAAGATAATGAACGTCAAGAAATTACCATTAAAAGAGAAGATGGCACCAAAATCGGATTTATCCAAATTGCCGGCCTTGTTGCCAGACGTATTTATTGCCCGTTAAAAGTGGGTGAAAATGTTAAAAAAGGATCCGTCTTCGGTATGATACGCTTTGGCAGTCGTTTAGATGTCTTTATGCCAAAAGGTGTTTATCCGAAAGTTTTACCAGGTCAAGTTATGGTTGCCGGCGAAACCGTTTTAGCAGATTTAAACGAAAGAAAATAAGAGAAACTCTATGACTGAAAAAACAGATAAAGAAATTAATATTAAACTGATTTTTCCAAATGCCGTCACCATGGCGGCTTTGGCCTTTGGCGTTTCCTCAATTAACATGGCGTTTTGGGGAGAATGGGCCTTAGCAATAACATTCATTGCTTTGGCCGGTGTCTTTGATTTTTTAGATGGGAAAGTTGCCCGCATGCTGAATGTTTCATCAAAGTTCGGCGCCGAACTTGATTCTCTTTCTGATTTTGTCAGTTTCGGAGTAGCACCTGCCTTTTTAATGTATCTTTGGACAATGGATGGTAACACCAGAATCAGCGTGTTACAAAATCTTGCCGTTAAAAAAGAAGCTATCGGTGTTTATTGGGGATTTGTTTTATTTGTATCTATGTGTTGCGCTGCCAGATTGGCTCGTTTTAACAGCTTGATAGATATCAAACAACCACCCTATTGGAAACATTTTTTCATGGGTGTTCCTGCTCCTGCCGGCGGATTTTTAAGCATTTTGCCACTTATTTTTTGGTTAGCAACAGGACAAGAATTTGAATGTTTCAGAAATCCTGCTGTTGCAGCTTTTTTCCTTGTTTTTAGTGGTATTATGATGGCAAGTAAAATCCCAACTCTTTGTTTGAAACATATCCATGTTTCTCCACAAATGTCTAGTGTTTTAATGTTTATTGCCTTTTTTGTGATTGCCGGTCTTATCACTCTTCCATGGGTAACGTTAAGTATTCTTGGTATTATTTATCTGATATCCATCCCTGTATGCATTTATTATTTCTTGAAATTTAAAAGAGAATATAAAGCTTAAAAAAAGGAGTCTTTAATGAAAAAAACTTTACTCTTTGGATACATTTTTTGTTTATTTCTGATGCCAATGCAATCTTTTGCAGAAAATTCTGATCAAAAAGATATCAGTTTTATGAATAGCCCTTATATCAAAGAAATGCAAAAAAAGGCCAGAAAGAAAGTTCTGGAAAATATGCTTAAAGATAAAGAAAAAATTATGGAATCCTTGAATAAAATTCATAAATATACGGATGATGAATACCAAGTATTATATAATAACTATGAAGTTAATCCCCCCTTCACGGAAAAAGACGGTCAGATAGAACTAAATCCGGATTATATTTCGAAAAATACAAAATATATCGAAAAAGATGGTAAATTAGTTAAAAATGAAAATTATCAACCACATCCTGAACATGGGAAGATAGATATAACAAAACTGATTCAAGTCCCCGTAGAGCAAAAAAAACTTGGCAAGAAATCGTATTCTATTAATCCGGATGCTTTTTATTAATGAAGAATATTAAGAATATCATACAACCTTCGGCGCCAGTTGTTATCCTTGCCCGTCCACAATTAGATGAAAACATGGGCATGGTTGCACGCGCAATGATGAATTGTTGTTTATCCGAGTTACGTCTTGTTAATCCGAGAGATAATCATTTAAGTGCTAAAGCTATTTCAGCCTCTTCTGGCTCACAACAAATTTTAGAATCGGCAAAATGTTTTTCATCTTTGGAAGAAGCTTTACAAGATATTCACTTTGTTTTAGCAACAAGTGCCAGAAAAAGAGATATGACCAAAGAAATTTATGCCCCTCAAGATGGCATTCAACTTCTTCATCAAAAAATTGGAAATGGCGCAAAAACAGCTCTTTTATTTGGGGCCGAGCGAACAGGACTTGAAAACAAAGAAATTGTTTATGCAAATGGTATTGTTGAAATTCCCCTTAATCCGCTACATGCCTCTTTAAATCTTTCTCAAGCTGTTTTATTAATGGGATATGAATGGCATAAAAGTACTTTGCAACAAACAAATACACACCTTGAATCAGGTGGTTGCCCTCTGGCCACTCATACCGAGCTTTCTGCTTTTTTTGACCATATTGAAACAGAGCTAGAAAAAAGAGGATATTTTCGATTTATCGATAAAAAAGAACGCATGAGTCATAATTTAAGAAACATTTTTTCAAGAAATAATCTGACATCGTCGGAAATTAAAACGCTTCATAAAATTGTGACTGATTTAACACGAAAGCCCAATGAAAAATGAAAAAAATATTTTTGTTTACATTATTTTGTTTAACCACCGGTTGTGCCTCTAATAAGGCTCCTTATTGTGAACAATATCAATATAAAAACAATAATCAAAGCGTTAATTTATTTTTTAAGGAAGGTCGAATTCAAAAAGAGACCTCAACAGGGAAAAAAACATCTTCACAACAAGGATTATATACATTTCAAAACAATGAGATAAATGTTTTTATTAAAGATAACCAAGAAATATATACCATTAAAAACGAGGAATTAATCGCAAAAAATAATTCAAATATTACTTTTAAATGTCATTAATAAGAACTCATTTCAGGCAAAACTCCCGTTGTGATTTCATTATTTAAACAAGAACCTGTTTTTTCTTTGGCAAAATATTCACAAGATTCTTTATCTTTAAACTTAAATGTTAAATAAACCAAATCTCTGCCTGTTTTTTTATCATTCAAAATAAGCGGATATAACGTTTCGTCCGGAAGTGAAATATCAACATCATCTGGCATTTCAACTCCTTTAAGCAAGGAAGGTTGGATGCCTTTACAATCATACATAAAATCAATACGCTCTTTTTCCAACTCCGAAATGCAATAATTATAATTTTTAGATGCCACTTTACGAGCCGCATTCATAATATTTTTAACTTGCAATTTTGATCTGAATTTTTTTACAACCGGTCCAAGTATATAAATCTGATCAAACACGGCTTGCATTTCATTTACATATCTTTTAATAGATGGTTTCATCTGCTGTTGAAGATATTTTAAAATCCCATACAAATCAGCCTCTTTTTTCCCATTATTCCCATTCCCGTTCACACGAACTTCATCACTTTTGTTAAAAGAAATTTTCATTTCTTTATGCGGAGAAACAAAAAGAATCACCTCTCCAAATACCCACAAATCCATTAATTTAGGATCTTTCAAGGCTTTCTTTATCATTGAAGGAGTTATCTCTTCTTCAAATTTTAAATTAAAAAGAGCTTTTTTTTCATGTTTATCATCATAAACAGTTAATCCCTTCACCTCTAAACCAGATAGTAAAGAGGCTTTTTCACTTTGGGTCAACAATCTGTTGGGATTTTTCAATAAATTAGAAATAAAATCACTCATGCTTGAAAACATTTTTGAAGAATTCATATTTTTAAATTCACCCTCTATAAAAGGCGTTAATAAACCCGGATATTTTAAATCAATAAATAATGAATTATTCAGATAAGAAATCTCGGCAACTTTTTTTTCTTCCCCTGAAAAAACAGCTAACTGTGATGACCCAATAAATCCTTTTTGTGAATGAAGTTCCCCCTTAAATGAAAGACCATTACCTTTAATCAATGAGGGTAAAGAAAAGCTTTTCAAAACAAATTCTTCCCCTTTTGCATTCCATATAGCTTCTTTTAAAAAATGAAATGGTGAACCCAATAATTTCGGCAAATAACTTTCCGTAAAATCATATGAAAAAGTTACTTTTTTATCATCTTGAAAATGATACATCACATCAATTTTATGAACATCTTCATTTAATCCAAACTGAATATTTTTAACTTCCGGCATATCATACACAACAGGCATTACCCCTTTTTGTGGCATAAATGAAATAGTTGTTGGTTGAGTCACAATTGGAAAAGATACCCCCCCTTCCAAAAAATAAGGACCATCAGCACTCAAATAAGATGCTTTTGAAAATGAAAGACATTTATAAAGATCCTCCCGCATATTATCTGTTGGAGAAACCAAATATCCCACAAAAGATTTAAATGTATCCATCCCTGAACAAATCACTTCTCCTCTGGCAAAGTTTCCGCTTCTGTCTTGAACGGAAAAAGAATTTTCGCCAGAAAAAGTTCCATCAAACCCTGTTGAAGAAAAAGCTCCTGTTAAAAAACCATTTTTTAAAAGAGCACTCACCTTTTCACGATTATGAAACGCCTCCAATTTTCCATCGGTTATTTCTTTCAAAGATTCTGCCGATACTTTTTGTTCATCAACACGATAAATTACAAACGGTTCATCTGACAAATCATTTTTTGTTTGAGCCAACAATGAACAAGAAAATAAACACGTGAACGCGCAAAATAAAAAGAGATTTTTTTTCATTTAAGATTTCCTTTATGCCTTTTATTCATAGTTGCAAAAAGGAAATAAAAAGTCAATTAAAATGAAAAATTATTTTAAAGAATCAATCCCCTGAAACAAAATTGTTTCCATTCCCAAAGATTGAGCACTTTTAATATTTTCTGGCGAATCATCAATTAAACACATATTTTGAAAAGGTGTTTTAACAATATTTTTAGCATAAATAAAAAAAGATTCATCTGGCTTGGCAACCCCTAAATTTGAAGAGGTAAACACACATTCAAACACCTCATGCCAAGAAGGTAAATGACTCCATAAATAATCCATACGAATAAATGGTTGATTTGATGCAATATGAAAAGAATGGCCCTCTTCTTTTTTATTTAAAATCCATTGCCAAACATCTTCTTTTATTCGCATATCCCTACTAAGCCAATATTCCAAAAACTCATCAGCAGACATTTTTATTTGATACTTCTTTAAAAAAGGATCAATAAATCTTGTTAAATTTCTGGACCGCTGTAAAGAAATTAAAAAAGCACCTTGAAAAAGATCATCTAAAACCGAAAGAGGCAAATTAAAATCTTTTTCAAAATCTTCTGACCAATGAAAATGAGTCTTCCCATTTTCATCTATATGATACGTATCCAATAAAGTGTTATCCAAATCCATCAAATAGTGCATACATAAAGCTCCTTTTTTATAGATTATAAAAAAAACACTTCCTTTTGTCAATAAATTAAGAATTTTAAAGGCTTAACTCTTTTTTTATTTCAGTTAAATCGACTTTATAAATAATTTGGAATGAAACTTTTTCATCTTTTAATTTTTGAATAAAAATCGGCAACTTTTGATAACGGTATCTTTTATTCCACTTTAAAAGACGATAAAGAGACATCAATCCACCTGTTCTTTTGCCATTCATCCAATTGATAAAATTCCGTTTAATACAACGCCATTCGGAAAGCCAAAAATTCGGCATTAGAATAATTACTTTATCAACTTCTTTTAAAATAGGGTCAATCCATTCTTTTTCATAAACGCCATCAATAATCCAGCCGTTTTGATTTTCCTTTAAAAACTCAGATAAAAGCGTCCCTTTTTCTTCTTCATTTCGTTTAACATTATATGCTTTTTTTTGCTCATTATCCCAATAAATATCATCCAATTCTAAATGAGGCAAAAAAAGATCTTTTGATAAAAAATGGGCTAATGTTGTTTTCCCTGACCCACCATTTCCGATAATATATATTTTTTTCATTTTTTATCCAAATAATCAATAACAATATAATTTTCTTTTCGATTATATGCTTTAATTACTTCAAAAATATGGCTCATTAATTTAGAAGGCAAGGCCTCCATATCAAAAAATTCCAACCGTTTAATTTTATCCGGCTCTTTGTTTTCAATCTCACCTTCGTATTTATCCGTAAAAACAAAATAATTAATGATATCTGCACGTCCGCCTTTATAAGGAGCATCCAATAAATGCGCAATCACACTAATTTTCAAATCTTCTTTTTTTAAGGAAATACCGGCTTCTTCTTTGGCTTCCCTAATCAACGCATCAATAACACCTTCCCTTTTATCCACATGACCAGAAACAGGCGTATAAATTCCATCAGTAAATCCACCCTTTCTTTTTTGCAAAAGAAGTTGATTATTTTGAATCAACATTAAATGAACCCCTATGAATGGTGTTTGATGAATATCCGTCACTCCGCCCTCCATGCTATTCTTAATAAGCCAAACACTCGGCTCCTTCAAATTTCCATTGACGAATATATCCTTCATCAATCACAAAAATCGTTGTACATCCCTTAGAAACCGTTGCCGTTTTTTCATCAAAAATAGATTGCTCCCGCGCCATACGAGGCATCCGTTCAATCACATTTCCATCAGCCACTTTTTTCATTTTATTTTTGATATAAACAACATAATTAATCTTATCTTTTTGATAATCATATGAGGGATTTCCCCACACTGAAATTAAATCTTTTTTTTCTTTTTTTAACCAAAGATTCAAAACTTCCTGATATTTTTTGGAATCAGCTTCATCTTGAACAACTGGTGCAGCACAAGAAATCAACATCAAACTCATTAAAATAACTGATAGTAATTTCATTTTTTTTCTCCTGACTTTCATTTTTCATTTTTTTTATTTTTTTTGCAAGAAAAATTTGTTTTTTTATTTAAATTCAGTTATCCTAAAAATAAGAAAAGGAGAAATCATTATGAAAAAAACACTATTAGCTTTAACAATCGCTTTATCACTTTCCGCTTGTGCTTCAAATCCATATGATTTAGATAGTTCGGTTTATTACTATCAATTAAATAATACACCGATTACCATTTCATTTGATTCAGATGCTAATCGCTTTTCCGGAAAAGTTGTAAACAATTATTTTGGCACTTATGAACAGCATGAAAATTCTGTTACCTTGCATCCACTGGGAGCAACCATGATGATGGGACCAGAAAATGCCATGCAAGCTGAACAAGAATGGATGCAAATTCTTTTACATGTTAAAAACATTCAACAAATTGACAATCACTTAATATTTACTTTAAGTAATGGCACCAAAATCCGATTGGTAAAATAGGAAAATCTTAAAAAGGCGGTCATTTGACCGCCTTTTTTGTTTTAGAAACTAAACCTTGCACCAACACTAAATTGATATTTGGTTTAAATCGGTGCTCCAATATTTGTTTCTGCTTCACCATAAAAACTAATCTGATCAGAAAGGTTATATGTGCCACCAACGGCAAATTCACCCCATGTTCCTCCTAAATCCTCTTTATAGTCAAGCGTTCTTCCTCGATAAGAATAACTCGCCTTTGTTTTTCCCATAAAATCATTTAAAATAGAGGCTTTTAAATAAATAGTTTTTGTTTTATCTGGCGATGTATACCCAACACCAACCCCTGCTCTAGCAATCAGAGATGAAAATCCTTTTTGCTTCACATCAACATCTCTTGAAGTAGTAAATGAAGCCCCGTTCACATGACCCAACATCACTTCAGCTTGCGGTTCAACATAAAAGCCTTTTTTATTTTGAAAACGCTTTCCTGTTTCAATAGAAACCGAATTCCCATGCGCATCAAAATCGGTTCTTTTTTGCCGAGATTTTGTGGTGTTTTTTTAAGATAAAAACATAAAAAGTGCCATTTTTTTTCAATTTTTATGCAAAATTTTTATAAAAAATAATCCTTTAAAATATAAAAAATAATCCTTTAAAATAAATATATAAGAAGAAAATATTAAAAAATCATATATTTTTTTTGAAAATTTTTGGACACGAAATTTCAAACCCATGGTATAATTAAAGTATGGAAGAGGAAAAAGTTCGGCAAATCTAACGACCGTTAGATTTCCGACCTTAAAAATTAAAATAACTCTTTGAAACAAAAGGGATTTTTAATATTTTTATATCATATTTATCAAAACTTTAACCCATTGAAAAATAAAGCTTTTTATTTTTAAAAATACCTAAAAATACACTTATTTTGTGTAAAACAACTACAAATATCCCGAAAAACGACTTAAAAAAATTTTAAAAATTATTTTTTATATATGCCTGAATCTTCTTTTTTGAATGTTTCACACGGCCAGTATTCCCAACAAATTTCTATACCATTTGTCATTTCTTTAACAAAACCGCAATCACTTTCCTGCTCACGACAATATCTATCATTCGCATCAAGAATCAATTTATCTTGCCAATGGTTATGTTGCACAACAAATTCTTTTTCAAGCGTTTTGTTGATATTTACCTTACGATAAGTATATTGCCCCTCTTTTTGCTTTATAAAAAATTCGCAAGAGGATTTTTCCCAACAAATTTCCAATTCAATACCTCTTTTTTGAACAACTCCACAATCTTTCTTATTTTTTCGGCAATAACGATTTTCACTTTGATAAATCAACTCATCTTTCCATTCAGGATGTTCAATATAAATATCTTCATATACCCCCCAATGAGTTAGACCATCCTTCTGATAAGGAATAAAACAATTTTCTTGAAAACAAAAAATATCCTTCCCGTTTTTATTTTCTTTTTTAAATGAATGCCGTTCATTATAAAGAAAAACATGATCGTTCTTATCCATCAACAAATATTCTGCCTTGCCATTTTTTTTAATCTTTTCATCAAAAAAATATGGTTCCTTCGGAACAAATTTACTCAAATCAACTGCTTTTGAAAAATCAATTCCTTGCATCAGATTTACACCTTTTTCGTATACAGAATACGGAATATAACTATCTAATATTTCATCAGTCAATGTGTAAAAAGAAGATGAACAGTGACCAGAAATTTTATCTGGCAATAACCCAGCAATAATAAAAATTTCATAAGGTATTTTCGGATTCACCATTTCAATTGGAACTCCTTTAAATGCCTGTTCCAAAAAGCGATCCCGATTCAATGACTCATACGATGGATGCGGTTTTAACAAAAAATAATAATCAGGATATTTTTTAGTTAAATAAGAAAGATAATTTGTCTCGGCATGATACAAATGAACTCCCATTCCCAAATAGTATCCTCCAAAAAAAAGAAATATCTTATTTTCTTTAGATAATTTTTTATATTTTTCATAATCAAAATCCACCAACCGATACAATAAATTCTTTTCTTCTGAGGACAATTTTTTAGCAACTTTTTCAAAATCTATATCTTTAAAAGTTGCCTCTTTCATCAAATTTAAAAAATTATCTGATAAGAGTTTATTTTTCACTGCTGTACTATACCCATAAAAATGGTAAGTTACAGGCATTATATAATGCATCATATACCTAGCATATTCCGGCAATTTCCGATTTTCATCATTGCCATAATAGTAATTTTTTAAATCTGCAATAGCCTGTTTTGTGAAAGAGATTGAATTAAAATATGAAACCCTGGAAAATAATTCACCCAATCCATCCTCATATAAGTGAACGTGTTTAATTCGATTATTCGGAAAATTTTGTAAAAGACCATCAAACAAATACACATAGTTATTCATATTCGTATAAATAATAAGGGGCGATTGTGGATATTTTTCTAATAATAGTTCCAACGCTTGCAATAACTTATGTTTCGCTTCATAAAGTTGCCCTTCACCGGGAGTAATATCTAACTCAATTGCATTTATTTCTTTCAAATCCACTAATTTTGCCCGATTTGGGAAACGATGCCACACAAAAATTTTTGGATCATCTTTCGGCAACTGAACCATTTCAATCATACCATTAAAAGCTGGTTGCGTTGCCATAGCCTCAAAAAATACATGTATTGGTCTTTGCGGATAAAGCTTATCTGTAAGAGATTTTTCTTTTAGCGGATTAACATATATTCCTATTAAAAACAAAATAAGTATAGGTATCATCCAAAACTTTTTTTGCATCATCATTTATAACTCCTTTTCATGAGCATCATAATATAAAAAGGATAAAAAATCAACAAAGCAAATAAACTTCTTTTCTTGACAATTTAAAAAATTTCACATACCATTTTAGGCAAATCAAGGAGATATCCATGGCATTTTTTTCATTATTTGATTTTCAACAATTTTTAAGTGCTTTTTTGGTTATTTTTGCTGCGATTGACTGTATCGGCTCTATCCCAACCATTTTAAGCACCAAACGAAGAGGTGCCATTGTTAATCCTAACAAAGCAACCATTTGCGCAATGGTAATGCTTTTCGGCTTTTTCTATATCGGAGAAGCCTTCCTTTCCCTCTTTCACTTAGATATTTCCTCTTTTGCCATTGCAGGTTCTTTGATTATTTTTCTTTTTGGTATGGAAATGATTTTAGACGTTGAAATTTTTAAATCAAATGGACCTTCCAATGTGAAAGATGCAACATTTATTCCTATTGTTTTTCCGCTTTTGACCGGTGCCGGCGTTCTCACTACCATTCTTTCCATTCGCTCACAATATAGTGATATTAATATGCTTTTAGCCATGCTAGCAAATATCGGCGTGATATTTTTTGTGTTAAATTCTATTGAAAAAATTGAAGCCAAATTAGGAAAAAATATTATTTATATGCTTCAAAAATTCTTCGGCATCATCTTAATTGCCATCGCTGTTAAATTATTTATATCCAATTTAACTATTTTAATTGCCAAAACAACAATACAATAAATAAAACTTGACAAAATAGCTCTTTTTATAGTATAATATTGCACTTGGTTCATAAAAAAGAGCTTGAAATGCAGCAAAGTTTTCTTCAAAAACAAATTCAAAAAAATATTTTTAAACAAAAACTTATTTCAAATATTTGTCTTAGCATTTGTTCTTTATTCACTTTAAATATCGCCAATAATGTATATTGTAATTTTATTTCCCCTTCCCCAACAAGTAAACAAAAAAATTCTTTTTTTAAATATGCGGATTTGGTTCAATTACCTGCTTTTTTGTTTTTATTTTATCAGTCTTTAAAAATCAGAAGAGAAGATGTTGATAACACTTTAACAAAATCGAGTCTTACCAAAGAAGTTTTAAATGAACTTCGTTATTTTTATGATGAAGATGAAAAAGAAAATGATATATATTCTTCACTCACACCAAAAGATATTGAAAACTTAACTAAAGTAATAGATTTTTCCGGTCTTCCCTATCTTCAACAATATGAAATAATACAATCTCTTATCTTGGTAGCTCATCTTAATCCCGTTGTTGCAAAAAACTTAAAAAGCCCTCTTTTACCCTGCCAATTTAAAATTAACCAAGATATGTTAATGGGGGGAAACATTTCTCATGGGAAAAAATCCATCAAAAAAGGACTGATTTCTATCCAAAATTATTTGGATATAACCGCCATTACACATGAGCTTTTGCATGCCAAACAAATAATGGATGGCGCTTTTTTACCTCAAGAATTAGATATCTATTCCCATCTAATGGCAGAAGCGCATGGAAGATCTTTAAACCTAATTCTTTCGGCAACAGATAATACTACCGGTTATTTTGTTAAGATGAGAAATCCAATGGGGAATTGGATAAAAAAAATTCTTAAAATTCAAAAACATTATATTTCTCAAAACAATAAATGTATTTCTGAGAGAGAAAAACTTGGAAAAGCCCAAGAAAGAACAATGGGTATTTTGATGAAATGCCTTATTGAAGGAAATGATGACTTAAGAGAAAAAATCATTCAACGCTATTGCTACGACCAATTAAATTATATTGAATTAGAAGAAATGCACCTTGAAGTTAATTGCTGGCGCATAACTTACATTAAGGAAGATCATGAAATTAAAGAAGAAAAATTAAAAAATATCCTACCTAACTTAACCTATGATTTAAAACTTGTTCCTCATTTAAATGATTATTATTCAAATGAAACAGGCATTCCTCAACAAATTGAATCAATTAAAATTTCATCCAGTCAAAATAGCGTTCTTTATGATTATTTAAAAGCGCAAAAACAAAAAACAAAATAACCTCTTCCCCCCTTGATTTTTTAAAAAAAAAGGAATAAAAGGGGCATATTTATTTATATTTTAATTTTTTATAGGAGTTTTTATGTCTTATTATCAACCGGCAGAAATTGCCACTTTGTTTGCAGACGGCTCAAAAGCAAAAGCCGAAATGCCTCTTTTAAAATTCTTTTTATTCGCCATTTTGGGCGGTATTTTTATTGCTCTTGGCGGATTACTTACCGTTGTTGTAGCTGGCGGAATGCCTGTGACTATGGATTTGAATCCAGGTCTTGTTAAATTCACTGCCGGAGCTCTTTTCCCTGTTGGATTGATTATGGTAAGTGTTGCCGGAGCAGACTTATTCACCAGCGATTGCGCCGGTATGGTGCTTTCTACTATGCAAAAAAAGACAACTCTTTTAGCTCTTTTAAAAGTTTGGATTTTAGCTTATTCTTTTAACTTTATCGGCGCACAATTAGTTGCTTTTTTTATGGCACACAAAACAGGCATTATCTCCAGCGCTCCTTATAGTGATTATTTACATTCTTTAGCTTATGGAAAACTCAAATATCCGTTTGAAACAGTATTTTTAAAAGGAATTGGAGCCAATGCACTTGTTTGTCTTGGCACATGGATGGGTTATGCTGGCAAAGATATTATCGGAAAATCTTTGGGCATTTGGGTTCCGGTAATGCTCTTTGTTACTTTAGGATATGAACACTCTATTGCAAATATGTTTTTTATTCCGGCTGCAATATATACCGGTGCAAACATTTGCTGGGGTCAATTTATTCTTGATAACCTTATTCCGGCAACACTTGGCAATATTATTGGTGGTGCCGTTTTCATTGGCCTTGTTTATGGATATATTTACAATAAAAAATAATTTATTTAGCAAAGATATCACTTCAAAGGCGACCACAATCAGGTCGCCTTTTTGTTTTATACCTTAACATAACTTTAAACCATTTCCGCCAAATTATACACCAACTTTTCGGTATCATTCCAACCCAAACAAGCATCTGTAATTGATTTACCATAAATACCCTCACCCACTTCTTGTCGGCCTTCTTGTAAATAACTTTCAATCATTAATCCTTTCACCAACTTTTTAAGAACCGGATTATCTGCCCTACTTTCCATCACATTATAGGCAATTCGAGGTTGCTCTTTATAATTTTTACCGGAATTTGCATGATTTGTATCCACAACAATTGCCGGATTTTGAAGAGTTGGATGTTTTTTATAAAGTGCATCCACACGTTTTAAATCTTCATAATGATAATTTGAAATGCTTTCACCGGCACTTGTTGAATATCCCCTTAAAATAACATGGGTCAACGGATTACCAGATGTGTGCACTTCTGTTTGTTTATAGGCAAAAGCATGTTGATTTTGTGCCGCATAAATGGCGTTAAACATCACCGATAAATCCCCACTTGTTGGATTTTTCATTCCAACTGGCACATCTACACCACTTGACACCAAACGATGTTGTTGATTTTCAACACTTCTGGCTCCAACAGCAATATAACTTAACAAATCATCCAAATAACCCAAAACATCCGGATAAAGCATTTCATCCGCCGCGCTTAACCCAGATTCAGAAAAACACTTTAAATGTAACCGACGCAACGCCAATAATCCATTCGCAATATTTGGCTTTTCCTTCGGATTCGGCTGATGCATTATCCCTTTATAGCCCAACCCATTTGTTCTTGGTTTATTGGTATAAATACGCGGAATAAGAAGAAGTTTTTCCTTCACCTTCTCTTGTAAATCAGCCAACTTTAAAACATATTCCAAAACAGATTTTTCACAATCAGCTGAACAAGGTCCGATAACTAAAACCATTTTATCCTCTTTATCTTCAAAAATGTTTTTAATCTCGGCATCCCTTCTTGCTTTAATGCTCTTTAAGTTATCAGATAAAGCATATTGATTAATCACCTCTTGCGGTGTTGGTAAACTTTGAATCACAGAAAAAGACATAACAAATCCCTTTGCTAAAAAATTGAATGATTAAAAAATAAAAAAGAAAAATTAAATATAAAAAATCACATCGCCCTTAGGCGAAAAAGAAAAAGAACTTATTAAAGTAAAAAGTATTTTTTTGTTTCATATAAAAACATATAATCTCTTTTTTTATGATTTGCAACAAAAAAATATGCATAAAAAAAACTCCCAAATCGGGAGCTTAAAAGATGGTGGATGTGGCAAGACTCGAACTTGCGACCCTTACGATGTCAACGTAATACTCTAACCACCTGAGCTACACATCCATCTTAAGATAACGTTATTTATACATATTTTATTTTTAAAAAGCAAGAACTTTTTTTCAAAAATGATATTTTTTTTATTTCTTATTATTTTTATTAGTATTTTTTTATTCAATAACGGTTAAAACAACACCAATAATGATAAACAAAAAGCAAAGCAGTTTCTTAACCACTTCACCTCTACCTAAATTTTCTTTAAATCGACTCCCAAAAATTTTATATAAGATAACGCTATAAAGAAGAACAAAAATAGGCGTTGTAGAGCTGATCCCTGCCCTCACCATTACAGGCAATAAAGAAAGCGCAAAAATACCGGTTAAAACAGCCGCTCTATCCACTATTTCCATCAACATTAAAAGTGGAAAATTCTTTTTAAAAACTTTAAAATCTTTTTTAATATTTTTTAAAAATTTTGGATGAATAAGAGCCAAAAACAAAAAGACATCTGATAAAATAATATAATAAAAACTGAAACTCATCCAATTCATTTCAAGCAAAGCTTTCTTTGAAAAAATGGTATTCAATGTAATCATCAGTGAAGCCATCAACATCAGATAAAACGCAAAATTAATTTGAAAACAAACCCCTTTTTTCAAATTCAAAAAAAGCGTAGAAATAATAATAACAAAAAAACCTATATATTGCCAAAAACAAAGCTTTTCACCCACAATAACAAAAGCAAAAACAGGAAGCAAAATTTTACCCAAGGAAAACAAAGCACCCACAATAGATGTATCCACCCGTTTTAATGATTTAAAATACGGTATCTGATATAAAATTTCAAACAGAGCTACCACAAATAAAATCGGCCACATGGTTATCGGCACATATAAAATATCCATTCCGCCCAATAAAACTAAAAAAGGAAGAACAAATAAATTCGTTATCCCCAAATAAAAAATAGTTGAAGAATTACTTTTGAACATAAAATTTGAAACACGCGCATCTAATATATTTGAAACCGCATGCAACATCGGTGCAAGAAAAGCAATTAATAAAGCAAACATGATTTTTCTCTTTTTATTTTTTGTTTAACATATTTTTATATTCTTGTCAAACAACACCCCTACCACTCTTCTTTTAAAAGCTTTTTATTAAGTAAAAAAGCATTCAAGCCCATACCGAACCAAAAGAAAAGAAGAAGCAAAATAAAATATTTTAATGATTCAAATCCCCAAAGTGCTGAACAGATCAATAAAATAGCAAAACTTGTTATCCTTCCAACATTTAAAAACATTTCTCTTAAAGCAAAATATTCTGTTTTAAAACGGCGACGAATTGTTTGAATATTTGCCGTATTGAACATATTAACTTCTGCCGTTAAATCAAAAAGTTTCACAGCACTGGCACAACAAAAATTATAAAAAATAAACGTGCCTTTTTCCGGAGCTATCACAAACAAAACCGTTCCAACAAAAGCCATCAAAAAGCTCCAACTAATTAAAGAGGTAAACTTTGTGTAAGATCCGTATTTTGCAAATAAAAGATTTGTGAGCAAAGCAATAAAATTAAAAACAGCCGTAATAATACCAAGTTTAAAATCCGTTTTAAAAAGATAAACGATATATAACGTCACAATTGCATTCAATGAACCAATCAGTGAGAGTCCATTAAAAAATTCCATTCGGTAAAGGTTATTCACAATTCTGTCTTTTTTTGTTCTTTTATAATAACGCCACAACGAAAATTTAACTTTACGCTTTGGCTTTGGCATACGAAACCGAACGGTTAGTAATAATTCAAAAATCATTAAAAACAGCAAAAAAAGAATGGTTTTAGAAATAGAATCTACCGTTAAAAAATATCCCAAAACAACTGGAGATAAAATCTTAACAGCTCCTTTAATCGTGTTTAACACTCCTCTAAATGAAATCATCTTAGCTCTGGATATATTTTCAGAAACCATCAAATTCCATGTAAAAGCTTTTAAAGCCGTTGCTGACCCTAATAAAAGCGCTGAAACAGGCAAATAATTAATAACATCCTCTTTTAAAACCATAATAAGGCCAAGAGCAAAAAAATTGGTGACAATACCAATACGATATAAAAACAGGCGATATCCTTTCTTAATGATGTTTCCGGTTAAATAGGCCAATGATAAAACAGCCCCATAAAACATCATAAAATAAAAAGAAATCGCCCAGACATTTTGATCTGCCGTTTTAAAGAAATAGGCAACTAAAAAAGTTGTGATAAAAATATTTGTAATCGTGTTTAAACAATCAGCTACCATAAGCGAAGCTGTTAATGATTTAAACGGATTTAACCTTTTCAGTTGCCCACGCATCTCTTATTTTACCAATGCATTTAATAAACGAACACCCCATCCTGTAGCACCTTTTGGCGTCAATGGACGAGCTGTTTCATATTTATCAACCCCAGCAATATCCAAATGCGCCCATGAAGTGCCCTCTTTAATAAATCGATGCAAGAAACAAGCCGCCGTACTACCTCCGGCTAACCGCCCCCCAATGTTTTTCATATCTGCAATATCGGAATCAATCATTTTATTATACGCTTTATTCATCGGCAAACGCCATACTTCTTCATCAACGGATTTACCAGCATCTAAAATCTCTTGCGCCAACGCATCATCATAAGAAAAAAGACCGGCATATTCTTCACCAAGAGCAGCCATCACAGCCCCTGTTAACGTGGCCAAATCAATAATTTTTTTAACGCCATATACAGATTGCATATACCATAAGCAATCACCTAAAACAAGACGACCTTCAGCATCCGTATTTAAAATTTCAACAGTTTTACCAGACAATGAGGTGACAATATCCCCCGGTCTTGTGGCAGAACCAGATGGCATATTTTCAACAAGTCCAACTATACCAATCACATTACTTTTTACCTTTCGAAGTGCAAAAGAACGCATAGAAGCTACTACAACACCAGCCCCTGTCATATCCTGTTTCATATCACCCATACCTGCTCCTGGTTTTAAGGAAATACCACCCGAGTCAAAAGTCACACCTTTACCAACAAAACCGATATCAAATGTTTTTTTCTTAGGATTTCCTTTCCACTTCATCACCGCAACTTTCGGTTCATTTAACGATCCTTGCGCAACAGAAAGAAGCATCCCGAATTTTTTAGCTTTCAATTCTTTTAAGGAAAGAATTTCAATCTCAAGACCCGTTTCATCAAGTTTTTCAATAAGTTCAGAAAAAATTTTCGGCGTCAAATGATTAGCAGGTTCGGAACTTAACGCTCTTGCGAAACAAACGCTTTCTAAAATCTTTTTTGTTTCATCAAAAACCTTTTGAACTTTTTTTGGTTCTGACACAATAAATGAAATTTCTTTTAATTTCTTTTCATCTTTTTTCTTTGATAGATATTTATCAAATTTAAACGAAGATAAGAATAAACCCGTTGCAACGGCAATCACCTCTTCTTCAACAGGCATACACCCATTTAAGGGATGATATGCCGCCTTTTGATCTTTAATTGCACTAGCTAATTTTCCCCCTACTTTCTCAAAATCACTTCTGCTTGGTTTTTGTCCAGTCCCAACAATTAAAATCGGCGATTCTAACCCGAGAACAGAAACTATTTCACCCTCTTTTGCCTTAAAATCAGCTTGTTTTAATGCTTGATGAACATATTTTTTTTGACTCGGTGTTAAAACAGACGTTTTCAATTCCGACTTATCTGTTGCAAAAACATGAACTATATTTTTTTCGATTTCTTTTTTGAAAGTAACAGTAATCATTTTGAACCCCTTTAATAATTAATCTTTTTTTATCATAGCAGGGGAAATAAAAAGTTAAAAGTTTTTTTTATTGTTTTTAAAAAAAACTTTTTATTTCAACATCATCAGTTTTTGCCACCAGATCAAGTACTGTTTGCCCACTCAAATCTTTTATATGCACATTAGCATTATTTTCAAGCAACACCTTAATAAATGATGAATATCCAAGCAAAACAGCCTGATGCAATAAGGTGTGTCCCGTTTGGGGCTCAATCCCATTTTGATCTGCTCCAGCTTTCAAAAGAAGTTTAAAATATTTTATATCCTGTTGGACAAGGGCTTGTCTTAGAGCAAAATACCCCAAATTTGTTATTCTTCTTGTTGATAAAAAACACCTATTTTTCATTAAAACATTTATAATTTCACGATTTAAAACCGTTAATGCCATTTCAATTGGTGTTTGACCATACAAATAAATTTCATTTAGATGAGCATTTTTTTCTATTGCCTTTTGAACAAAAGAAAGATTATTTTTTAAAATACCTTGAAATAAAAGGCATTCATAAATTTTCTTATCCTGTTCATATGCAACAAAAATATCTTTAAATTCATCTTTTTCTTGAATCAAAGCGATAACACTTTCTTTCTTTTTATTCAAAAGATAAGGATTCGCACCCTTTGCAAGCAATAATTTAAAAGCTTCTAAATTATTGGCCTGTACAGCAAAATGCAATGGCGTTTGACCATCTAAATCTGCGGCATTTATATCCACATTGCTTTCAATCAACCGCAACACACCTTCTTTTTTTTGACTTTTAACAGCAAAATGCATCATCGTTTTCAATCTAAAATCTTTAACAAACAATGAAGCCTTATTTTGCAACAATAACTCTATCAAAGTATCATTACCATTTTCAAAAGCCATCATTAGTGGTGTTTGACCTTTATAATCTGATTTTTCCACATCAGCATTTAAAGAAAGAAGCTTTTTCACCATCTCAATATTTTCAGCGCAAACAGCTTCAAAAAGAGGAGTTCTTCCTTTAAAATCAATCATATTTACATCAAGATTTAAACTTTTTAACGATCCATCTACCCCTTTTATTTTTTCAATATCCTTTTGGTGCAAGTCGGTTTGATCGGCTGTTTTTTCCCCGATAAAAGATGTTGCCTCATTTAATTTTTTTAATTGAATCTGATAAAGAAAAAATAAATTTTCTTCAACTAAATCTACCTCATCTTTTATGCATTTTTGCATCTGTTTTAACGCATCTTTTAAAACAGTAGAAGAAACAAAGGGCATCAACAAAACAAGTAAATTTTTTAAAATAAACTTAAGAAACTTTTTTAAATGTTTTTTTTCAACATCCAAAACGCTATCAAAAACAAATAAAAAATCATGTATGTTAAGCGGAAGATTTTTTTCTTTTAAACAAGGGATAAAAAGCTTATTTTGCGCAAACACTTCAAAATATGAAAAATAACTATCCGCATGCACACGAATAAATTCAAAATCATTGTTCAATGCATCCCATAACGTATCTATCAAAACAAAATCATCGGTTAAAACTGCGGATGAAAATTCATCCCATCTATTTTGAAGCAAATTCTTTTCTTCCGCTGAAAAAGACTTTAAGAATGTTTCTTTTTCCTTTAATAATTTCTGCTTTAAACTTTTTTCCTCTTTAAACATCATGTTATATGTTTCAGATGATAAAAATTCATATCGCTTTATTAACGCAGAACAAAATACCTCTTTGAAAAAGTTTTGCCGACAAATAGCATTTTCATCTGTTTCCCAATTTTTTAATAAAGTATCCGCACCAATCTTATTCACTTTTTCCTGAATTAATTTCAATAAAGATTGATACATTTCATCAGAATAAAACGGAACATAAAAACACTCATCAATATCAGACACTCTTTTATATTTTTTATTAAAGTCAACTGATGTTAAAAAACATAAATCAATTTTTTTCTGAAAGTTAAAAAATTTTTTTTGATTCTTTACCTGAACCTCAAAACTATCCTTATTTTCATCAGCACCATTTTGATTTATCTTACTGTGTTTACGCTTCAAAGAATCCTGCACCAAAGAATCTTCCATTTTTTTCATAATACGCTCACGCATTTTTAGCGCTAAATCAGAAAAAACAGCTTTGTATGACGACTTGGTTTCTTTTAAAACAGAAGCAATAAAAACATCATCCTCAAAGGATATCAAAGACCTAAGGATCATCTTATACTGTTCAATTAAACAAAAAATATTATTTAAAGAACCCAAAGAAGACATCTGCAATTTTTTTATCTCTAAAAGAAGCTCCTCCTCTTTTTGAAATAATGCCATAATAATTTTTTTAAAAATTTGAAACTGAAAATCCGTGCTCAAAAGATTGTTCACTTCTTCCAAACACTTTTTTTTATCCTTTATTTGAGATAAAGGTTTTCGGATACTGTTTTCTGAAAAAAAACTATTTAAAACTGATTCTTTTTGTTTCATAGGCACAACTTCAAAAAAAACAACCTATGATACATAAAAATTAAACATTTGTCAATTAATTCATTAAAAAATCCCCCAAAAGAGTTCCTTTTAGGGGATATGGTGCCGATTAGGTGATTCGAACACCTGGCCCACGCATTACGAATGCGTTGCTCTACCAACTGAGCTAAATCGGCTTTAAAGGTTTTATACGCTATCTTAAAAAAAAATGCAAGAAAAAAATTATCTTTCTTGATTTGTTGTATTTACAAGCGTTTGAGCCGGAACAACACCCATTATCTGGGCATGTCTTGAATTGGCCAGAGGCATTTCATTATAACCTGTTTGAGCTGCTTCAACACCATTTGAATAAACAGTTGCATTTTGAAATGATTTTTTAAACTCAGCTGTGCTTTGAGAGGATTGAAGTGTTTCATTTACAGTCATCGCAAATTCCTTTGTCTAATTTTTTCTTAACAGGTTGGAGCATAACATGAGAAAAAACTCCTGTCAACCCTTTTTTTGTAAAAAAAACCTAAAATTTAACTTATTTAAAGTCAAAAAGCGGTAATTGAGCTTTTTGCTCATCATAATTCTTTTTAAACATATCATCAAACACTGAATCCAAAGCTGCCTTCATAAGAGGAATCGTCACCGCTCTTCCTTGTCCCAACGACATACTGTCTGCCTTATCAACCAATTTTTGAGCCAAGGAAAAACTCATCGGTAATCGTTTTAATGTATATTCTAAAACATTTGGTTGCAAATGAATATGCTTATCTAAAAACAGTTTAATCAGCAACATGGAAATAACATCCTGATCCGGCATGGATATCATCGTTCTTGGAACCGTGTTCATTCTAGTTACCAAATCACGCAATTTAAAAGAAGGTTCTTTTGTTGCCGTCATCAATAAATAACGACCGGTATCATGAATCATATTGTATAAATGAAAGAGCGCTTTTTCATCCCTTAACTTATCTACATTTTCAAGAACAACTTTGCGCGCATAATCGGGCAAAATAAAATCTTCATCCAATAATCTGGCATCAATATGATAATCTGAAAAAATAGAGGCTAAATGGGTTTTACCACTACCGGTTTCACCACAAATAAGCAACGCAAAATAAGGCCAATTCGGATATCGGTCAATCCATCGAACAGCTTCTTCATTGCATCTAGCCACAATGAAGTCATCCCTACCAAAAGCTTTTCGGTAGGATAATAAAAGAGGTAGCTGTTCAAAAGAATTCATCATCTTAACTTAACCTACTTTTTCTTTTTAACTCCTTTTTGCCCCGCCAAATAAACAGGTGTTAAACGATACCATTTAATAATCCGACGAACAAAAACTCCTATAATTGCAGCAACTGGAACAGCAACAAAAACACCTAGAAAACCAAATAAGGCGCCTCCGGCTAAAAGTGCAAAAATAACCCAAACAGGATGCAACCCTATTTTATTTCCAACCAACTTCGGCGTTAAAATATAACCTTCCAAAATTTGCCCCATCAAAAAAACCAACCCAATTCCAATCCAAAGAGTCATCGGTGATTGTTGCACAAGAGCCAATAAACAACTTAAAATAATCCCTGTTAAAAATCCAAAATACGGAATAAATGATAAAATACCAGATAAAAATCCTACCAGCAAGCCAAAATCCAATCCAATCAAGGAAAGAAAAACACCATAAAAGGCTCCCAACACCAAACAAACCAAGGCTTGCCCTCTGATAAATCCTGAAAGCGCAGTATTAATCTCTTTAAAAATAGATTGCGCTTCCTCTTTTTTATTCAGCGGAATTAAATCTGCCATTTTTTTCTCCACAAAAACCCAATCTCGTAAAACATAAAATAACACAACCGGCGTTATTAAAATAAGAGAAACTATATTAAAGAAGAGAAGTCCTCCCGTCAAGACTTTTAATAAACTTGTTCCCATTGTATTAAACAAGGAAAAAACCGTTTTTGAAACAACCGAAGCCATTTGTTTTAGTTGTTCTTGCGTTACATTTTCTTTCGTATATAAAATAACCGACTGAATTTTCTTCCATAACTCATCCCCCAGTGCCGGCACTTGAACCATTAACGCTAAAATTTGAGCCTGCAAAATCGGAACTAAAATTAAAAAAACAGCTAAAATAAAAAAGCAAAACAAGATCGTTACAATGCCCGTTGCAAGTGAGCGGGAACATTTTTTTTCCTGCAACCAATTAACCGCCGGATGCAAAAAATATGCCAATACAAAAGCCAAAACAAACGGGAGTAAAATTCCAGAAATTTCAACAAAAAACCACGTTAATCCGGTAAGAATTAAAATTATTAAAATAAGAGCCTTTTGGAACTTTGTCATAAAAACCCCTTCCATCAAAACACATCCTGATTTAAAGCATCTTCATTTGAAGCCTCAACAGCTGTTTGCTTCTGATTTAAATTCAAATCATCATTAACAAAAGTCAAGAGATAAACATTATTTTCTTCATCTGACAAATAAGGGCTTAAAGCCATACCATTCAGTAATAACTTTTGTTGCAATTCATCCGTACTTCCTTTAAAGGCCATCTCAACAATCAGCATTTTATTTTTAAATCCTTTAATTTCGATCTGTTCAACGAAATTCAACTGATTAATTTTATCTTTAATCTTTTTAAGTTCAGAAACTTTTGAAACCGGCGTTAACAACTGATACCGCACAACCGGCGCCACATTTTTTGTTGTTAAATAAATCCACTTTTTTTCCATATTTAAAAAAGCATCTTGCACTAAATCTTTCATAACAAGATTAATATCTTCTCGATCATCCATTACCTGAAATTCAACCGAAGCCTCTACATCAACATTTTTAGGCAAAACAAACGTTTTTACTTCGTAAACATCATTTGCTTTTTTCACATGGAAAACAAGAGCTTTTGTGACTTCATATTCATTTAAAAATGAGCTATGTTTTTCAAACAATCCTTCTTGCCAGACCTTTGAAGCTTCAGCTATTTTATTTTCATCTGCCGAAACAACTTTTAACGGAAAGAAATCAAATGTTGGTTGTTGCAAATGAAAATATGTTAAAATAGGGTTTGTCTTGTCAAAAACAACAGTGTTTCCATTTTCTTCAAAAACAGGGATTAACAACATTTGCTCAGGCAAAGACGTTAAAAAAGGTTCATTTTTACTTTTTAACAATTCATAAATCGGCTCTGATTTGAAACGAACACTTAAATTCCCTTTATATGTTGAAGCAGAAACCTTTTCATCAGAAAGAGAAACATCCTGAACAAATGCGGTCACATCCAACATTTCAAATTCAGTCATATCAATTGTTGGAGCAATTTTTTTCATTAATCGTATAAAAGCTTCTTTTTGACCTTCAGCAACCGCATTGTTTTGCGCTTCAAGAACGGTTTGTCCCTCCCCTGAAACAGAAACATTACTCTGAACATAGAAAGTTGAAGCAAAGGCACTTATCGAAAAAAAAGCAACAATCCCCGTTAATATTTTTTTCATCCTCTTTCCTTTTTTGTTGAAGATTAAAATTTTGCTTGATATACTTTATTGGACAAAGATTTTTAACTTCTGCCCTTAAAACGGGTTTATTTTATCAAATTGAAATAAAAAGAGCAACAAAAAAGAAAGGAAAAATAATGGAATATAATGCTGATAACGTATTTGCAAAAATCATTCGCGGAGAAATCCCCTGCACTAAAATTTATGAAGATGAATTTGCTTTAGCATTTTATGACATTGCTCCGAAAGCAAAAGTGCATGCTCTTGTAATTGCAAAGGCCATGGTTGTTAATTTTGCCGATTTTATCGAACACTCAACAGCTGATGAAATTGAAGGATATATGCGGGCCATCGTTAAAGTAACAGAACTTTTAAATGTAAATGAAACGGGATATAGAATCGTTTTTAACTCCGGTTCTGATAGCGGACAGGAAGTGCCCCATCTTCATGCGCATATTTTAGGTGGTGAAAAACTTCAAACTGAAAATCTTTAAAATAAAAAAGCCACTCTTCATCGAGTGGCTTTTTTTATAAAATATTCTTACTTATCAATTCAAATTTTTATTGGATGAAAATTCAATAAAAAGCGTTTTATCTTTTGATGTATTTTGATTTACACGATATGTTGTTTCTTCTGAATCTTTAAAGTAAGACACTATATTTTCATCAAGATTTGAAAATTTAATCTGATAACAATAAGGATTTCTTCTTGTTTGAAGGTCTCCGCAAGTATAAATCTTTGAAGCCTCCGCTTTAATACCCTTCATTGATTGTGTCAAAAATCTATTTAAAGCAGTCATAGATCTAACCTGAGCACCATCAACAACAAGTAGCGTTTTTAAAAGCGCATCCTCAATAAGATTCTCTTTCCACTTCCTTGTTATATAATTATAACCGCCAATAGATACCACTGTTAGAAGACTGATAATAGAGATAACACCAATCATCTCAACCAATGTTCTGCCTTTTTCATCTTTTCTTAAAAAATTCATTTGAACTCCTTCTCAGTTTTATTGAGATTTATCTTGTTTTCTTTTTGATTTTCTCTCAAAAAGAGTGACCGATTTATTTTTATTCCAATAACGTTCAACAATTGTTTGAAAAACCACATAAAGCGCAGGAATAAAGAAAATCCCAATAAATGAGGAAACAAACAATCCTCCAAAAATAGAAGATCCAATTGCTTGACGTGCCATAGCTCCTGCACCAGATGAAATAACCAATGGTAAGAAGCCTAAAAGAGCTGCAATTGCCGTCATCATAATGGCTCTAAACCGCATATGCGCTCCGTTAACAGCTGCTTCTTTAATTGAGGCACCATTGGCATGCTCCTCCTTTGCAAATTCAACAAGCAAAATAGCATTTTTTGCCGCCAACGCTATCAACACAATAATACCTGCTTGCGCATACAAATCGTTTGTGATGGAACGCATCCACAAAAAGCCAACCGCTCCAAACAAACCGATAATAATTGAGACCATCACCGGCACCGGAATAATCCAACTTTCATATAAAGCAACCAAGAAAAGATAAGCAAACAAAAAGGCTAACACAAAGATAATAGCTGTTTGAGCACCAGCCTCTTGTTCTTGCAAACTCATTCCCGTCCATTGATATTGATAACCGGCCGGTAAAACACGCTCTGATATTTCTTCCAAGGCCTGAATTGCAGAACCGGAACTTAAACCCGCTGCCGGTGCCGCCGTCAACTTAACGGAACGATAGTTATTATACCGTTGAATAGATTGCGCCCCAACCGTTCTTTTAACCGTGACCAATGAACGAAGAGGAACCATTTCACCTTTTTTGTTTCGAATATTAATTTTATAGATATCCTCTAATGTGCGCCGATCTTGAATATCTCCTTGAACATTTACCTGCCAAGTTCTGCCATATAGATTAAAATCATTCACATATGTTCCACCTAGCATGGTTTGCATCGTTGAAAAAATATCACTAATTTCAACACCAAGAGCATATGCTTTCTTACGATCTACAATAACTTCAACTCTTGGTGAGTCAACAGTATAAAATGTTGAAACTCGTTGCAATCTCGGGTCTTGACTCCCTGCCTGAATAATTTTGTTGGCTACGCTTAAAATTTGCTCTGGCGAATCCCCTTGCGTACTTTGCAAAACATATTCAGCATCTGATGTCATACTGATACCTGAAATCGCCGGCATATTAAACGGAAACATTTTTGCTTCCTTAATATCCATGGTTGCCTGATAAATTTTAGCAATTAAACTGTTTACATCTTGCCCCTCACCCTGGCGTTCAGAATAAGGTTTTAACTGAACAGCAAAAAATCCGTTTGAGGAAGATTGCACACCACTCATCATCCCAAATCCGATAATTGCCATATAGGTATCAATTTCAGGAAATTGTTTAAAACGCTCAGCAACCTGTTTCATCACCTTTTCCGTTCTATTCCAAGATGCACCGGAAGGTAATTGAACTTCCATTAAGAAAACCCCCTGATCTTCCGCAGGTAAAAAGCCAGATGGTGTTGCTTTCATAAAGCCCCAAGCCGCCATACCAAACAAAGCAATGGCTAAAAGTGAAAAAACGGAATAATTAATTGTTTTTTTAACAACAGAGGAATATCCGTGTCTACATCTATCAATAAAATCCATCACTTTTTGAACAATCTTGAACGGCTTATCATTTGCACGCATGATAACGGCAGCAACAGCAGGAGATAAGGTTAAAGAGTTAATCCCCGAAATCACCATAGCAGCGGAAATTGCAATAGCAAACTGACTATATAAGAGCCCAGAAATTCCAGGAGTAAATGCAACAGGAACAAACACAGCCAATAAAACCAAGGTAATAGCTATAATCGGGGCTGTAATTCTGTTCATTGATTTTGAAACGGCTTCATGAGGCAAAAGATCCGGATTTTCATGCATAACGGTTTCAACATCTTCCACAACCACAATGGCATCATCCACAACAATACCAATCGCAAGCACTAAGGCTAATAACGAAATGGTATTTGCGGTCACACCAAAAAGCGTCATACCGATAAAAGCCCCAATTAATGAAACAGGAATTGCAATTGTTGGAATAATTGTTGCTCTAAAAGTCCCCAAGAAAAGATATGTTACCAAAACAATCAAAACAAAAGCTTCCACGATTGTTTGGAAAATTTCGGCTAACGAATCCTCCACAAACTTTGCATTGTTAAAAACCGTGTTAAATTGAATTTCAGCCGGCATTTTCTTTTGAAGTTCAACAACCTTTTTATTAACAGCACTGGCAACAGCAACCGCATTTGAACCCGGTGCTTGGAAAATAGCAAGACCCACAGCCGGCTGACCATTATACATTGCACGCATTTCTTCAGATTTTGAGGCCAATTCAATACGGGCAATATCCTTTAAATAGAGATAAGAGCCATCAGTATTCGCTCTGATTACAATATCCCCAAATTCTTCAGGTGTGGCTAAACGACCTTGCGTTGTCAATGAAAATTGGAATTGTTGATCCGGTGTTGACGGCATCACCCCAATACGACCTAATGATCCTTGAAGGTTTTGTCCTTTAATGGCTGCTAAAACTTCATTTGTTGAGAGTTTTAAACTTTTGAGTTTATCACTATCCAACCAAACACGCATGGAATAATCAAGTGTTGAGAAAACTCTCACATCACCTACCCCACTTGTTCTGGACAACTCATCTTTAACATTAATCAATGTATAATTTGTTAAGAAAACATCATCATAGGCCGGATTGGATGAAGAAATTGTAAAAATCTGCAACATAGAGGGCATTTTTGATTGAACATTTACCCCTTGTTTCAAAACTTCCGCCGGCAAAGTGCTTTCAACTTGTTTCAATCTGTTTTGAACATTAACAGCGGCAATATTCGGATCCGTTCCAATGTTAAAAGTAACTGATAAACTGTATGAACCATCGTCGCTACTGGTTGAAGACATATAAAGCATATCTTCCACACCATTTACAACTGATTCAATTTGTTGCGCCACCGTTGATTCAACAACATCTGCACTAGCCCCTGGATAAACAGCAGAAACAGAAACAGAAGGAGGCACAATATTCGGATATTGCTCCACCGGCATTGCACTCATACAAAGAAGCCCTGCCAAAACAATCACAACAGACAAAACCGTTGCTAAGCGCGGTCGTTTAATAAAAGCATCCGAAATCATGACCTATTCTCCTTTTGAACTTTGAGGATTTACCGTCATATTCGGGGCAATTTTTTGGAATCCTTCCGTCACAATCACATCACCAACAGTTAAACCCGATGTGATTTCAACTCTAAACCCTTCCAATTCAACGCCACGAACAACATCTCTTTTTTCCACTTTATTATCTTTGTTGACAACATAAACATAAGCCCTTTGCATATCTTGTTGAACAGCTTTCATCGGGATAACAACAGACTTAATCGGTTGATTACTTTTAATCGATACACGACCATATTGTCCGGAAATTAACTGATTTAAAGGATTTGGAAAAGATGCTTTGATTTTAAGCGTATTCATCGCCTCATCAATCGTGACGTCAATAAAATTAATTTTTCCGGTTTCGGGATAAACCGTTCCATCAGACATAATAAATTTTACCTCAACACCACCACTGTTTTCAAAATTTTTGCGCAAGGACAAAAGCTCATTTTCACTCACGGCAAAAACAGCATCAATCGGATTAACAGCAACAATTTCAGCAAGAACTCCTGAATTTGGACCGATTAATTCTCCGACAGAATAAACCGATTCACCAATTCGACCATCCATGGGCGAAACAATCGTTGTATACTCTAAATCCTTTTTGGCCAAATCTAGTTTGGCTTTGGCTTCGGCCAATGTAGCCTCTGCCGAAGAAAAGGCGGCCTCTTCTTCATCAAGCTTTGATCCAGAAACATCTTTTGTTTTATATAATTTTTGAGCCCTCTCATATTGTGCTTTTTTATTTTTAACTTGCGCCGCAGCCTTTGCCACATTGGCTTCAGCTTCACGAACTGTTGCTTCAAAATTAACCTTTTCAATCACAAAAAGAGGCTGATCTTTTGTAATCATATCCCCTTCTTTAAACAACCGCTCATGCAAAAAACCTTGAACGCGAGCCCGTAACGCAACTTTTTCCTGAGATTCAATTTTGGCAACAAAACTAACTTCTGGATAAACTTCTGACAAATCAACTTTTAAAACATCAACCGCAGTTACCGGCATTTGATGAACCGTCGGTTGAGACATATACTTATAAATAGCATATCCACCCGTCAAAACGCCCAAAATAATAAATGCAATAAAAATTTTTTTTAACCGAGACGATTTTGAAACTTTTTCTTTAGTCATGAGGAGCTCCTTTTTTTCATTCTTTTAAAAAAGATGTAGCATTTTTTATTTTAAAAGTCTATAAGTAATTATACTTTTTTTAAACTGGGGGGCAAATGAAAACAACAGCACCAAAAACTAAAACAAAAGAAAAAACATTGTCAGGCAATAAACTTTCTTTAATCCGTGGTTCGGCTTTAATGGAACGTGCAGCCAGAAAGAGCCCAAACACAATAAAAAAAAGCAAAGCCGTTAAAGCATTCATTGATCAAAACAAACAAGGATTAACAAGGGTTTTTGTTGCCGGCGGATCCAGATCCGGCAAAGATGCCATCTATGAGGACGAAGCCTTTGCTCTTGGGCGACAAATCGGCAAAAAGAGATATCGCCTTGATTTTGGACTTTCCTCCAAAGGCATTATGGGAGCTGTTGCCAGAGGTGTTTTAACCGGCTGGAGCGAAACCAATCAAAAACTTTCAACCGATAAAGTTATTCATGCCGTTACAACCAAAGAATATTTAGCTCTTTATCAGAGCGATAGTATCATTGATGAAGTTTCCGATATCATCGTCTCTCATACATTAGAAGAAAGAAAACAACAACTTCTAGGCGCTGATTTCGTTATTTTTGCACCAGGAGGTGTTGGAACACTAGATGAACTTGCTTATGATTGCGTTGCCATGCAAGACGGCTTTTTAAACTTTAAACCATTTATTCTTTTCAATGTTCAAGGTTTTTTCTATCATCTTCTTGAATATTTAAAAGAAATTCAAAAAGAAGGCTTTGCCAGCAACATTCCATTTATTGTTGTTGATGATAGTTTTGAGGCATTGGTAGCTTTTGACATGATCGATCTGTTTTACAAGTCAGAAATTAATAAAAATCCAACGCATGCAAAATCCATTTTAAATAGATTAGTTTATCTTCTTCCTTATATTATTCACCAACGCCAAACAAATCCCGAACAAACAACAAAAGATATTTTAAAAATGATTGAAACCGTTTTGAATAAAGGAGATATTGAAAAACAGCGTGCCTTAGAAGAAGATATTGAAAAGGCTTATTTAAGTAAAGAAATTGAACGTCTTTATGAACGATTAGCTAAAGCCGGAAAAGATACTGCAAATGTTAGTGATAAACTACAAAGATTAAAACACAGATACAAAAACAAAAAAACATTTTTATAGTTGGTTATATTTATGAAAATCATACACTATCTTTTTTTATTTTTTCTCTTTTATCTACCATTTCTTTGCGTTGCTGAAACAAACGATCATGTTTCAATAGATCAATCGCTTCAGCAATTATCCCTTGATTTAACAAAAGGTATTCAAACCCCCTTAAAAAAAGCTGAAAAAATTGCTGTTTTTATTGCTGAACATTATGAACGAGATGGCTTTAAGAAAAAAGAAAAAGATAATGCTGCCAAAAAAAATAAAACATACACGGCCTCTTATGAAAACAATATGCAACAAACAAAAGTCGGTGACAGTTATGATTTTGCTGATTTATACCAACAGATGTGTTCTGCTATTGGATTAGAAGTTATCATTATCGAGGGGTATGCAGGCAAAAACATTGAATCCTTCAGCGTTAAAAGAAAAGAACAAAAAGCCATCAAACAAGCTTCTCAAATGCTGAGCGGACGACCAGATTCTTCTCTTGAACGATATAAATCAGCATGGAACGCGGTTAAAATTGATGATAAATGGATTTTGGTTGATACTTACTGGATGATTAAAGGGGAAAAATACGCCTATAAAAACATTCAATCTGAAAAACGGATGAAACGTGTTTTAGAACAAAATAAAACAAAAAAACTTTCAAAAAAGAACTCTTCGCTTGATATGGATTTTTTTAATGCCAAACCCAAAAATATGATTAAAACACATTATCCGTTTGATGAATCTTATCAATTTTTAAAAAAACCATATTCCTTTAATAAATTTTTAAACCGATGATTGTTGTTGATTTTGAATTTCCTTGACGAAAAATAAAAAATAAGCTATAATTATTAAAAAGATGAAAGAAAGGGCAATAAAATGACAACGGGAACAGTTCAATCAAGTTGGCAACAAATTAACGGAAGCAATGTTCTGGTCCTCACTCGTGAAACGGGTGAGCAGGTTGCGTTATCTATCGATCAGGTTAATCAGGTTTTAAATCCGGTTGTTCAACAACAAAACGGAACCGCTCTTTTTTTAATTGATATAACCGATGCAACAACTCCGGAGCAACGACAAATAGTTTATAACACTCCAACACCAATGATTGCTTCAAATGCTCTTCGCTTATCTGCGAATGAATTTGATTCCATTCTTCAAGCATCAGCTCCATTACTTCAACAAAAACAAGCAACAGCCGCTGCCATGCCAGCTACAACGTATCAAAATGCACAACCGGCTGCCAGCAATATCAGTGTTGCCGGAACAATCTCCGGTTTAGCCGGAGCTGCAAGGTTAGGTTCCAGCAGCACAACGAATATTACCGGTGGCGTCAATCAACTCGGAAGAGGCATCAACACATTATCCGGTGCTGATAGCGTCTCCGATATATCCAGAGGCATGGGAAATGTTGCTAATGGTGTTTCAAGATTTTCAAATTTAACGGATAAAGGCAACGCACTCACTCAAGCCAATGGATCAACTGATGACAGAAACTTCTTTTTATCTGCTGGTAATTGGATTGACAATTCTTTATTCGGTTCTATTGCTGATTTAATGCCTGTAGATATGTTAAAAAAAGCCATTAATATGATCGGTGGATGTATTTCAGGTCTTTTTAAAACAATCGGATATATGATTGAAGGTGAATGGGGAAAAGTTGGTGAAGTTGGTTTAAATTGGTTAAAAGATGCAGCCATCACCGGCGCCTTAACATATGGCGTGTATTATATGGGGAAAGAGTTAAACTTATTTGGATCAGATGAGGAAGAAACAACAAAGTCATCTGGTGGAACATCAAATTCAGGTAGCTCTTCAAATTCAGGCAATTCTTCAAATTCTGAAAAAGACCAACAAGTCAGTGTTGAAAAAGAAACATCTATTAAACTCGAGCATCGACCAAGCGCAGACAGCACACCGGTTGCCATTTTAGACCAAGCAGGTAAACTAATCACAAACAGAAATGACAGATATCTGGCAACGGGAACAATCTTAAATAATGGTCAATCATCTACTGTTTTTGAATATAATATTAATCAACAGATCGATTCAAAAACAAAATAAAAAAACCAAAATTTTATAGATTAACGAATATTTTAAATATAAAAAAAAGCGACTTCTAAAAGTCGCTTTTCTTATTCCTTATCAACAAATTAAATCTGTTTGATTTCAACTTCTTTAGCTTTCAAAGCATCATCCAATGCTTTAATACCTTCATCTGTTAATTTTTGAATTTCTGTTTCATAACGCTTTTGTTCATCTTCCGTAATAGCATTATCATTTTTAAGTTTTTTAATTCCATCTAAAGCATCACGACGCAAATTACGAACAGATACGCGAGCCGTTTCCGTATATTTACCGGCAATCTTAATCAATTCAATACGACGTTCCTCAGATAATGGAGGAATAGGAATCCGAATCACGACACCATCATTCATCGGATTTAATCCGAGACCAGCTTCTACGATGGCTTTTTCAACTTTCTTAATCATAGATTTATCCCAAACGGAAACCGTTAACATTCTGGCATCGGAAACAGCAACATTACCAACCTGATTTAACGGCACAATAGCCCCATAAGATTCAACCATCACACCATCTAATAAAGCGGTTGTCGCCCTACCCGTCCGAAGACCGGAAAAATCCTTTTTAAGAGAGTCTTTTGTTTTTTCCAAACGCTCTTGCATATCTTGTTTAATTTCTGAATATGACATCATTAATCCTTTTGTTAAAATAAAAATAATAAGATTATTTTACTTATTTTTAAAAAAAATGCAACCGCTTTTTCAGATAAAAAAACTTGAATTTATTTTTGTTTTAAAATAATCTTCTAGATATGAGAAAGTTACAACTTAAAATTTTCATTATTTTTTGCTGTTGTGGGCTCGTTCATTTCCTGCCACAAAAAAATGTAAACATCCATATTTATGCCGATCCAGCCACAACACCTGCTTTATTGCAAATGCGTGATTTTATTAAACAACCTGATAAAGATTATAAAATTGCTAATTGGAATCGTTATTATAGACATATTCATCAATCAAAATTCAAAAACTCTTTTTTTACACAAACACAAAAATTTGCTTTCAACGAGCAATCAACTTTTTTTCTTACGTTAAAAAAATTAATTGAAACAAATAAAGAAAAAAACGTTCATCTTCATCTCCACTTTAATTTATGGCATCCAAATGTCTATCGATTTTTAACAACCCATCCACTCACAAAGAACAAAATAAAATCTATTCATGCTTATGAAGATTCAAGTGGTCGTTTTTGGTGGGACCAAGACAACTTAAATATTTTCGCAACAAGCCCTATTAAACCAACCTTTTATTATTGGGGAAATGAAAAAAAGTTATGCTCTGGGAAAACACCGCATTCCAAATGTCATAACTTTCACCAAATGCATGAAAAAACCAATTTAGTTCGGATTGATTTTCAAAAAATTGCCAAAACCCTCTCTGAGACAGATAAACAAACTCTCTTTGATTTGACTGGATTTGATTATCAAAAAAACAAAAAACTTTTGGACGGGAAAAAGACCCATTTTTATATCTTAGGATATGATTGGAAAATCCCAATTATTGGGGCACAGTTAAGTGGCTTAAAAAAAATATGTAATTCTCCAAACCAAGAAGAGAGAGCGCGCGCAAGAGAGAGAGAGAGAGA
>JAGCKR010000059.1 GCA_017647405.1 Alphaproteobacteria bacterium | reverse complement strand
TGTCTCTTCACTTTTTTAATTTTTTTATTATAAAAACAGTAACAATATATTTTATTAAGATTTTTTTATTTTTCATAAGGGATATGATTATAATTTTTTTATAGTCCTATCCTTTTTTTTATCAATTTAAAATGAAAGGAAAGCAAAATGCCGTTATACAGAAAACTAAAATCCCTTTTAGGGTATCAAAATTTACCAAACAGCTCTCTTGATTCTTATGGGGTTGACCATTCGAGCTTTACAACAAGAGATGAGCTTGAATACCAATTCGCACGTCAAGACCGTGAAGATTTGTTGATGAATCAAGAAAAACAAAATGGTGTTACCGATAATTTCACACAGTATGGCCATAACTTTTGGGGAACACCAAGTGAAAATAATTATGGCTTTGGAAGTTCTAATATTTCCGAAAATATTGAGCGACTGAAAAAACAATTCAATACTTATTCTCAGCCAGTGATAAATTCAACTGATCCAAATTGGGGAAATAAAACAGAAGCTGCTTTAAATAACTATTTAAAAACGAAATCAAATTTTCATTCAGTTAAAGAAGACTCTGATATTATTACTCCATTTAAAGACATGTGGCAAAATTATAAAGATATGCGGGATATTGATTTAGTTGGAGCAGATAATTTTTTTCACTGTAAAGCAAATTATGAAGCGGCTAAACGGGGCCCATGGGGAGAAGGTGTTGCAAAAATAATCAGTTTAGGCCGAGAGTTATTTGGACTTGCAACCGGGAATTCTCTTTCGGATAGTCAAAAAGATTGGGTTGCAAATCAAAAAGGCTGGAATGGTGCTAAAGAAGGTTTAACTTTGCAAGAAGCCTGCCCTAGAAATCCAAGAGAATATTATTATAATCAGAAATATTATAAAAAAACTTTTTAACTCATTGACTTTTTATTCTTTTTTTTATATATTCAGGCTATGAAGTCAACAAAAAAACAAACAATAAAAGACTTATTTTATAACGGATTAAAAATCATAAATCGTTTTTTGATTTTGTTTATTCCTATTTGTTTTTGCAGTATGTTTTTTTTAGATATGGTGACAACCGGGCAACAAAATTATAGCGATTTAAGAATGATGATTGTTTTAAAGTCATTATTTATTTTGTTTTATGGTATTTGCCTTTGGATTATCTTTTTTTCTTTTACAAAGATAAGACTTATCCTTCTTTTAGGAAGTATTTTGATTATTATTGCAACGGTTTATTTTTCACCCGATTTAAAGAAAATATACCAACATGGCAAATGTTTGGAAGTGTCAGATTATCCTTGCCCTAAAGGGGTTATTTTAAAAGGTGGCTAAGTTTTTTTGAATAAAATCAAAAACGGTTTAATTTGCCAGTTGTAAGTCCATTTTAAATAGTCTTTTTATAACAGCACTGAAAATATAATATTTTTAGTGCTGTTATTCCATCTCATAAGAGGCATATTTATCACAGCTCGTATCAAAATTTTCTTTATCAAATACAGGCGTATCAAATTCTTTCATTTTATTGCAAGTATATCCAGAACCATCTTTTTCTGAATTTTCAAATTCAAAAAAAACAAACTTATTGTAAGAAGGACATCTGATAAGAGTATAATTAATCTCATCTTTTAAAATTTCGCAATTTTTTTCGTCAGGATTTAACCCAACATAATTAGAAGTGGTTTTAATTCCAGATGTAAAAATTTTATCTTTTGTAACAACCATATATGTTTTATAAACATTCCCATACAGTCCCAATAAAACGCCATTAAGAGCCGGTTGCTTAAATTTAAAAGAAGTGTCAATATTGTTGACTTTTACAAGTGTATCATAATATTTTTTCACATACGCCGGATCTTCAAAAATTTCCAATTCCGGATCCATGCCGTCAGCCAAAACGGGATAACTCCCGCCAATCAAAGTCATCAACATTAACGCTAAAACAACTGCTTTTTTCATATTTAATTCTCCTTTAAAAAAAAGGATAAAATGTTTTTTGCCCTCTGTCAAGACATTCATAAAAATTGATACTCACACTCTCTCAAACTCTAACTCTCCCCTAGCGCTCACACACTCTGACACTCTACCCCACCGACCTACACTCTACCACTCCACCCCTCTTCTGAACCTTTTTATCTATCATATTTTGCATACTATTCTTATATACAGAATTTATTATATCCTATATTCTCTCTATTCTCCGCGTTTAAGTAAAACTTTAAGAATGTATCGTAACTTATTGATATTGTTAATATTATAATTTTGTCATATTTGTCTTTTTTTGTCTCTTCACTTTTTTAATTTTTTTATTATAAAAACAGTAACAATATATTTTATTAAGA
>JAGCKR010000005.1 GCA_017647405.1 Alphaproteobacteria bacterium | reverse complement strand
TAAAATTCAATTTAAACGCGAAAGAAGAGAGAAGAAGTGAGAGAGGGGAATAAAAAATGATGGAGGGAGGAGGTGAGGCGTGTAGTGGTGAGGGGGTGTGTGGGTCGGTGAGGTAGCGCATGGGTTGGTGTAAAGGTGGGGTGCAGGAGCGAGGTTGGTGTGGTGGAGCGGTGAGTTTTTGGGAAAAAGAGGGATGTCGGGAGGGGAAAGAAAGGGGTGCGGAGTGTGGTGTCGGGCGGGAAGAAAAGGAGGGGCGTTGGGAGGGGGAAAGAAAGGGGTGCGGAGTGTGGTGTTGGGCGGGAAGAAAAAGAGGGGATGATGTGAAAAAAAAGCTTGAAGTTTATGGTCAAATATGGAATAAATAAAAGTATATTATCAGATTAATCTAGGGGGATCAGATGGATATAAGTCAAGTGACCGAAAAAGTGCCGTTTCAATTTTTCGATGTGGTAAAGGCGGTTAACAGTTCGACTGAGGCGCAACAAAAAATTCAGGATTATTTGCAATCTATTTGTCAGCGGTTACTGGGTAATCGGGTAAATCTTGAAGAGCATCCTATTCATTTTGCTATTTCTGATGATGAAAATATTAATGCCACCTTTTTTTCCAATCATAAAACACATAAGCATCAGGGAAATCCTTATCATAGTGAAACACTGAAAGAAATTGAGCGTATTTGGGAGCAAACAAGTTGTATCCGCGTGACGAAAGGGCTTTTAAATGCCATTGAAACGGAAGATGAGCTTGCTTTTATTTTAGGCCATGAGCTTGGGCACTTTTTGAAAGAAATTGAAGAGGGGCCGGAAAAATATGGTAATTCAAAGTTGAATGAAAATGAGGCAGATAAAAATGCGATTGATAGCATGATCGATGCCGATTATAGTTTAGATGCAGGCATGAAAATTGTGCGCAAAATTTTTGAAGTTGAAAATGTTGATCCTGACTATAAAGCAAATTTTTACGTATCGCTTGATGCGCATCAAAATAGTGGAACTCGGTTAAATTGGATTTATAACTATGTTAATAAGAGAAGATCAGAGTGTAGCCAAAAGGGGAAAGATTTACAGAAAATAGAACCAACGGATTTGGACGAGAAATTTTTAGAGACTGTTCATCAAAATCGATATGTTTCAAAGATTGAACGGGAATTGAGGAGGCATGATTATTATGATGAAAGCAAAACGTTGGCTGAGCGTCAGGAAATTTTACTTGGCTATGTTGTTGATTTTTTTAAGAGCGAAGATATTAGAAATGAGCCTTTTATGTATCAAGGTGTTTTTCATATTTATAAAGAACAGTTACATGATGTTCTTTATAAACATCTTTCCGCTTTAAGATGGGAAAAGGCGAAAAAGCCCATTCGTCAGTCAGATTATGATTTGATGATGCAAGAAGATTTTCAAATTCGTGATAAATGGAAAGAGGTTGTTGGCGCTGAATGGGAAGATAATTTAGGGGATAAATGGTTAAAAGAAAACACCTTAAATTCCGGCATATTTGAAGTTGTAGATGATGATAAATATGAGAAGGATTTAAAAACCTATGAGCTCAAAAAGAAGCAAGAGCAAGAAAAGGTTAAAGACGGTTCTGATTTAACTTTAAAGTTTTTTGATGAGCTTTGTTATTTAAAACTTTTTGATAAAAATTATTTGCATTTAGAGGATAGGCTTGTTCGGTATTCAATGGCGACCTTAAAGGACGTTAATTTTGAATCTTTAAAAACAGGGCAAGCCGTTTTAAAACAGATTGATGAAGACTTAAAAAACCCTCTTATGGAGGAGACTGAACAGATTTATGGTATTTTAGATTCATTTGCCAATATGGTTTTAGATGGACCGTATCGCACTGAGAGTTATCCAAAAGACCACCCCAGCGAATATCATATGGATAAGGATGTGATATTGCCACCTTATACGCGGATTTCTCAAAATTTATATGCCCATATTGATCCCAAAACATATATTCAAAACGGTTTAACCTACGATGAAAAGGAGGATATTGGCAAAAAATATAATAGACCGCTTTTGGGTAGACGTTACATGGGGTGTTCTGATACTTCTTATAAGGTTTTACCTAATATATATAGCTTTGATTATTGCTCAAACTATCAAAACCCATTAGAGAATCAAAGTGCGGATTTTCGCTATTTTTATGATGGTCAAAAAAAGATTATCGATATGTGCGCCATGAAGGATAAACACGCCAAAATCGAAGAAATGCAAGGGAAATTTCGGTCGGATTTTAATCAAAAAATTGCTGAAATTTTGAAAAGAGATTTTAAAACCATTCAAGAGATTCAAAACGGCGATATTCCACCGGATATCGATGTTAACAGGGTTGCGCTTTTAAGACAGTATGTTTGCCCAAGAGAGATGCAAACGCAGTTAAGCGATGAAGAGTTATTCAATGAACGCTTAAAAGAAAATCCCGAAGGTATTCAGTTAAAAAATGAGATTCCACTCAAAAAAAGAATGGAATATGTTTACCACAAAATACCGAAAGATCAAAACGGGAATGACATTGCAGATGCGGACCAAGAATTGGTCAAACTTATTGATTCTGCCGACTATTATGAGTTTGATCAAGATTTTATTTTTTCATTGCTCAGTGACGAAGAAAAGGCATTTTTCACGCAAGGATATGTGAAAGAGGCGGATGACAAATTATTTGATTATGTATTATCGGCTGTTCAAAAAGATATTCGAAAGATGAAGGAAGCTGAATTTCCACCGGAAGCTGTTGGTTGGGGTAATAAAGATCGTTTATTTTATGTTGGATTTACTGATGCGCAAGTTTTGAAGATATATGAAGAAATGGTGAAATTCCTTGAATCTGAAAAAGGAAAAGAAATTGCATGCCTTTCTTCCGATGAATATGTCCGGTTTTTTGAAAAACGGAAAGGGGAAACAGATGATGAACGGAAACAACGAATTGTTTTTGATCGGACGACATATGAATCCAATTTTTTTGAAAATGTTCTCGGATATTCGGATTTTCGTTTAGATGAATATATTCATAATAAAATAAAGGAAAATCCACTTGATGAAAATCGGAAGGATTATGCTGATTTTGATTTTAGTGCCTTTAAACCCGATTCTTTATACCGGCTTGCGAAGGCTTGGGGATTTAAATCAGATTTTTCGGATTATAAAGTGAGCGAACGGGGGCTGTTAAGAGGGGATATTGATACGAGTAGCCTTTTGGCAGGTTTGATTTGTAAGAAGTGTGATATTCCCCCAAAAGGAGAAAAAAATATTTTAAGGTTGGGGCTTCAACGATATTTATTGGGGCTTTATATCTTAAATTCCGAAAAAGATGATTTGCCATTGGCAGAGATTTTTGCAATTCGAGGTGTTGTCCCCGGGTTATCTGATGTTGTATATAGTAAAAGGACTGCTGATGGAAATTTGGAAAAATTTTCGTATGTGAATGATAGATTAAAACGCTTTACGTGTTTAAGAAAAAATTATCCGACCGATCCTTATTTTGCGTTGCTTACCTTTCAAAATGTGACCGAAAAAGGGTTGATGATGGGGCGGTGCGATTTTGAAAAAGCCAGTTCATTAATGGCATCGATTATCAATGAAGAGCAAGAGCCTAAGCGTCAGTTAGATACCTCTTTATTATTCTTTGATTGTTTAAAGGATATGAAATCGGAAGAAACTAATCCGGTTAAAGATGAAATTATTTCAAAGTTAAGGATTTTTGATAAAGAAATCCCACTTCTTGATCGCATTGGAGCTTATCAGATATTGGTTGATCATTATGCTTTTTCAAAAGATATGAAGATGAACGATCAAATGCTTGAAGACTTTTTAAATGAAATTAATCAAATTGAAGATCCGCACGAAAGAAATGTTTTCTTTGATATTTTTATTTCC
>JAGCKR010000058.1 GCA_017647405.1 Alphaproteobacteria bacterium | reverse complement strand
CTGAGGAATCTATTAAAAAGATTTCATCAAAACAAAGGGAACTTCAAAAAACAAACACAAAAATAAAGGGGTAAAATGAGAAGAGGGCTTAATTTTTTAAAACCAGAAAAATTTGCAATGAACTGCATTAAGTGGTGGTTTTGGCGCGCCCTTATTGGTGTGATGATTTTTTGGGTTTTATTAACCTTTTTCATTCCATTTTCAAGTGTGATTGATAATGATTTTTCGCCAGAAAGTTGGTCATATCTTTTAAGTTATGTTTTAGATGTTACTTCTGGTAATTTATTAAGGCCTTTTACTGGTTATTTTGTTTGGTTAGATACATACACATTCCATGAACCATTGCATATTACGTGGAAAAGTTATTTTGCTTGGCGGATCTTGATTTTCCCAACATTTTTATTTTTGGGATATGAGTTTATGTTATTTATCTTAAACCCTTTCTTTTTAGCTCCACAAATTTTTGGAGATGGTAGGGAAGCCATTGAAGCCGATGTTAAAAAATGCGGATTATTAGATGGAACGCATTTATTTTTGGGTTTATTCAATGGTAAGAAAATGAAATTGCCTGATACCAGATCTGTTTTTTGCATTGGGTGTCCTTCATCTGGCAAAACAATGGGGGTTATTATTCCTGCGATTGTAGAAGAAAAAGAATCAAGTGTAATTGTGCATGATCCAAAAGGTGAAATTGCTCAATTAACAAGCGGATATCGATCAACATTGGGGCCTGTATTCATGTTAAATTGGATGGGAAAAGATGACCCAGAAAAAAATATTCGTTGGCCGTCTTGGAATCCAATTGGGGAGGGGAATTTGCCATCGTTAGCCGCAGGCCGTGAAGGATATATTGATACGCTTGTTTCTTATTTAATCCCTGATGGTCCAACAGGAACAGACCCTTATTGGGTTAAAACTGGGCGGGGATGTTTAACAGGGTTAACAGGATATTTGTGCGGAAAAGTGGATCAAGCAAAAGCTAATGATTATTTTCTTTATCGACTTCAAAATAATCAAATGGATGAAGAAGATTATCAAGTTTTATCTTCTTATTATAATTCGATGAGAGATTTTGATGAAGTTGAAGAAGCCAGATTACATGTTCAAAACAAAACATTAACGCTTGATAATTATTTACCAATTGGTTCATGGGACTTAATTCCAGATACATGGCGTGGGATGGATGCTTGTTTTGCCATGCTTTTAGATATTATTAATAATGCTCAAATCCAAGCTAATCATCAAATTTCATTAAAGCAAAAACAACAAGATATGAGCGCGTTAGATATGGATGCTTGGCAAATGATTTTTGAAAAAATCGTTTTAGAAACAGCTTATTATGGTTATGGACGCAGAACTTTATTAGAATTAAACCAAGTATTAACGCTTCCAGATAAACAACGCGGGTCCGTTGTTTCAATGGCTCTTTCTGGTGTAAATATTTTTAAAAATGCTGCTGTCAGACATCACACCTCGATGAATGATTTTAATTATGATCAATTACGTGGTATGAAAAATGAAAAAACAGGGAAATATGAACCTGTAACTGTTTATATGTCTGTTCCATTTTCAGATTTAAATGCTTGTGTTTTATTAAGTAGTTTATTTATTAATATGGCAACGCAATATTTAATGGAATTTGGTCCAAATGAAGGAGGAGCAGGGCCATGCCCATCTAGCTTTATCTTAGATGAGTTTCATCACATGCCTGCATTAACAAGCATCACAGATGGCATTGTGTTTGGTCGTTCTAAATCAAACAAATTCCTTGTTTGTGTTCAAGATTG
>JAGCKR010000057.1 GCA_017647405.1 Alphaproteobacteria bacterium | reverse complement strand
AATTTTTGAAGTATCTGTCCCTATAATATCGCCGTTAACTTTTGCATGTTCATTTAAAGAATTGACCACCATTTTTAAAACAGCGTTCTCTTTTAAAGTGATTTTATCAACCGTCACTTCGCTTGTTCCAATATTAACATCACTGTTTTTTGCTTCAACTGTTCCAAGCGTTTTGTTGCCGTCAACATAAACCTCTGCATTCTCAAAAGCAAGTTTATTCCCCGTGGCATTCATAATATCTTCATTAATTTGATAACGAGCACGCTCTGAAGTGCCACTCTTAAAGGTCATTAAAAGGTTTGTTCCTTCTTCTTCAAATGACAAGCCTTTAATTTCAACAGGGTCACTTCCAAGCGCCAAATGAGTTAATGTGCCTGAAGATAAAACTTCACCCGTTGTTTCATCTTTATTTTGCCCAACAACGGCTGTGTATAAAATCTCAGATCCATGCGTTTCAAGTTCGCCTCCTAAAATATTGTTTGTGCCACCTAAAAAGGTTTCTGATTTGGCCACTGTTTTACCTGCCGTTTGATTGAAAACGCCTGTATATCCAGAGCTATCTGATTCTTCACCAAACACCAATGTGGCTACACTTGATTTATTGATGGTTCCCGCGCCTTCAATTCCACTAACACCACCACCAAGATATTCTGTTGCATTTGAATCAGAACCTTGAATATTTATTACACCATCTGCGCGCATATAAATATCTTGATTTTTTTCTATTCTTAAAGTTGTTCCATCATCAAGTATTTGGTTTAAAACTGTTTTGTTCCCTTCAAAATAAAAACCGTTTTCAAATGTTGTTATCCCGCGGTTATCGAAAGTTGCAGTTGCATTGGTTACACCTTCTGTAATATTATCAATAAATGTTGCCATTTTTTTAAAGGTTATTTTTCCGGTCAGGTAATTGAAAATCGCCCCACCATAGGCGTATCCTGTTTTTCCTTGAGCGGTATTCCCTTGGAATAACGTTTCTCCATTAAATATCATTGTTCCTCTGTTATGAATAGCGCCTCCAATTCCATCTAATGTTCCTATTGCTTTATTCCCAATAAAATCAACATCGGCAAATTCCATGATGGATTCTTCAATGGCTGTTGTAATTCTTCCATTTTCAATAGCTCCCCCATAAGCTTGAGCGTCGTTCGTTATGATTTCGGCTTTATTATTTTCAAATGTTGTTTTGTCTAAAAAAGTGATAGTTGATCCATTTCCTCTATTCCAAATAACAGCAGCTTCTAATCCACCACTTCCATTTGCTTGATTATCTTTAAAATTAACAACTCCAGTAAAGGTTATTTTTCCCCCATTATTGTTATAAATTGCACTTGGTCGACCTTTTGGTATTTCTTCTGTTCCAGATTGATTCTTTATAAAATCGGCTGAAGTAAAATTAATAACACCGCCTAAGTTATGAATGGCAACACCATCTGCGGCACCTCCAAGTGAAGTTGCTGTATTATTTTTGAAATTAACATGTTCTTTAAAATCCATTGTTCCTTTGTTATAGATAACTGCACCAGAGTTAGACGCTTTTGAATCACTTTTATTATCAAAAAAATCAACCTTTGAATTAAAAGTCATAGTTCCAAGATTATGAATCACACCTCCATTTACTCCATTTGATGTTGATTCTGTTTTATTTTCTGTAAAAACTAATTTCAGATCGCTATTAAAAGTGATGTTTCCTTTATTATATAATCGACCACCCGACAATAATCCGCTTTGAGATATATCAACACTTGGAAAAATAATTGAATTATTTTCAGCATCATAAAGAGAACTTGTTTCATCATAAGTTAAAACATGTGTACCACTTGTAACAAGTGTTCTTTCATTTTTTTCAAGCTCACTCATTAATGAGGCAGTATCGGTTGCTGTGCCGGAATGGGCAGTTAATGAAAAAGCAAACATCATTAAATTTGCAAGAAGGCATTTTTTAAGAATATTTAAATATCGTTTCTTAAGTTCTCTAAGAGTGGTGCGTGATGAATGAAACATTGTGTGCCTCCTTTAAAATAAAATGAAAAATGTTTACATGGCTTTTTCCTTTTGTTAACTGTTTTAAGATGAAAAGTCGGAAATTTAACGGTCATTTTTTATTCCCTATTTTCATCCCCTATACTTTCATTATACCATGGGTTTGGATTTTTGAGTCGAAAAATTTTCAAAAAAAATAAATGATTTTTTGATATTTTCTTTTTATCTATTGATTTTAAAGGATTATTTTTTATAAAAATTTTGCATAAAAATCGGTAAAAACAGCATTTTTTATGTT
>JAGCKR010000004.1 GCA_017647405.1 Alphaproteobacteria bacterium | reverse complement strand
TTTACAATAATATCTTTTTTATTGTAATGACCGCATGATTCACAAACGTGGTGTGGACGAACCAATTCACCGCACTTTGGGCATTCAATGCAAGCATTTGTGCCTAAAGCCAAATGTGAACGACGCATGTTCTTTTTGGATTTAGATGTTTTTTTCTTAGGTACTGCCATTTTAATCTCTCTTCTTCTTTAAATGTACTAAACACCAACCATTGATGTTTTTTGCTTATAATAGGTCTTATCTTATACATAAAAATTATATAATTTGCAAGTGTTTTTTTATAAAACTTAAAAAAATTACATAGATTTTAATATGTTGTTATTGTTTTTAGTTCCCCACAAGCTGATTTTGCATCTTTAAAATGTTGGATGGTAATGGTTTTGTCTCTTCCAATTTAAAGAGGTCAAGGAAGTTAAAAGACTTATCTGCTCGATAAAATGAACGCTCTGTTTCATTTTTCTCGCGTCCTTCCAGATTGATATAAGCATCAAGTATATTTTTTTCTTTACTATTTAAAACGATTGTTCCGCTACGAATAGAATATTCATTCCCTTTTGTAAAGAAATTTTCTTTTAATTCTTTATTATCTCCATTATAGGTTAAGGTTGTGTTAATCAATTTTGCTTCTGCATTGTTTATTTTAGTGTTATTAGGGGTTGCTTCTACCGGAATATAAATGCTCCCGTTACCATCTAATGTTAAATCTTTAACATTTAAATATGGATTGATATCTTTCCAATCAAAAGCACCATTTCTAAAATAAAGTAAAGAACTGTATGACTTATAAGGTATTGTTGTATGATCGGCGGTTAATGTGATGCCGGCAAATGAACCTGTTAAAGAAAAAATACGCAATAATTGACTTTCAAATTTTACTGAAGCACGAATATTTTGCAATGGGATTGCAGCCTCAATTTCATCAATTGCCAAAGTTTGTGTAGCTTGGGAAACAAATGGGGTTAACGATTGTAATGTTAGAACAGTATTTAAATTTTTGATCTTTGTTTCACCCTTTGAGAAATTAATATTTTTTAAAGACAGATACATTGGTCCAGAGATTTGTCGTTCATTTTTCCAATCGATATTACCGTATAGAGACATTTTTCCACTTAAGTCAGAAATGGTTGATGGAAATAAATCAGACAGTTCGGCTATATTTTTAATATGCCCTAGGTTTACAGGAGGCATATAGATTGTTCCAGCAAAATGGCCGGAGTTTACATTAATTGATCCGCTAAAGTGCGTTTCAATTTCACCGTTAGCAAAAACGGCTTTGGCTTTTGTATCTCCATTTTCGGATTGGATATCCAATGAAAATGGTTGTTTAATGATAGAGTTTTCAAATAATTTTACGTAATTTGAGCTCAAGCTAAATTGGTTAACTGTATTATAGATATCTTTAATATAAACAGTTGCATTTTTTATTTCTTGAGTTTTGTTTTTGAAGTTAAGTTTTTTTGCAGAAAAAGAGGCGGGTTGATCAGGTTTTGTTGTGTCTGTGGCAATGGTGAATTCTTTTGTTGATAATTCCAAAGGCTCATTAGTTATTGATTTTTTTCCCTTAAAATCAAGGTTTTCCCCTTTTATGTTTAAGTTGATAATGTTATTTGAAATTTTAATGGCACTGTTTTGTGGCTGTGCCGAAAATAAAATAGGTGAGGAATTTTTATATGTGTTTACTCCATCTTTATAAGAGACATCTTTAATGCGGACAGCAGAGGGATTGACAATATTTACATCACAGATTTTATTTCGGCATTTTAAATTTCCATCGACGGTTGTTTTCAAATTATTAATTTCAAATGATGGATGTGTTAATGTTTCAATATTAACAGAAAAGTTAGATGTTGTTTCAAACGATGAAAATGAATTGATATTTAATCCTTTAAAATTAAAAGAAATATCAGAATCAATTTGATCTTTATCATCTTGAGTATGACTTCTGGTATATGTTGTTATCCCTGAAAAAGAATCGCCTTCTTTTTTGAGATCGACAAACAGAGTTTTTTTCGAAGAACCTAATGAAAAATTAGTTTCAATATTTAATTCTGTTGGGGATAGTTCATTGCTGACCAGCGTAATTGATCCTGAAATATTTTCAGCTTTTTTACTTAAGATATCTGTACTACCACGCAAATTTTTAATTGACCAAACAAATTTATCGCCTGATTTTGAAATAGTCAGGTGGGCCATAAGATTTGTATTACCTTCTTTAATTCTTAATGGAATATTCATCCTGTTATTGTCAGATAAAGTTGCATCCATTGAAAAATTAATAGGTATTTTATAATTTGGACCTTCAATTTCAAGAACACCACTCTTAATAACAACAGTTTGAATATTGATTTTTGATTTTTCACTCAAATTAAGGATCAAAGAAAACAATGGACTTAGTTTTAAGGAATCTCCTGTATCCTTAATTTTTACAACAACATTGTCCAGTTCAATTCGCTCCACTTTTTTTCTTAAAAAATCACCAAATGTGGAATAAAGATTCATGTATGAAATATGGTATGTCTGTGCCGCATCTTCCAGATCCGTTGCCTGAATTCTGGATAATGAATCACCTTCAACTTTGAGTGATTGTGCTGATATTTCATTTCGTTTTAAATGATTTGAAACAATGGTTTCAAAGTGGATTTTTGAATAATGAATTGCACTGAGCATTGTGATACCACCGGCATAAATCAGTGATAAGAAAAATGCCCAAAGATATGAACAGATTTTAAAGAAGTCTTTATGATTTCTTTTTAAAGAATCAATAAACAAGGTTGTTTTCATAACAAAAACAATTGAAAAAGATGAAAAAGATTTGTGTACAACTTTCTTCTTTTTCTTTTTTGTTGAGTCTTGTTGAATATCTGCAGAAGCAATTTGGTGAAGTAATTCACCTTCACTGTTTAAGCCATAGGCCGGTCGGGCTGCTTGTTTTGTTTCTGTTTGATTTTGCTCTGTGTCTTCTGCCATGTTTTTGACCCCGATTTTTGAGATAAAAATTTTTCCCCTTATCTAAAAATAATCATAACGTTTTTTTTATAAGTCGTCAAGCATTTGATTAAATTCTTTTTCGGTTAAAATAGTTATTCCCAATTTTTGAGCTGTTGAGAGTTTTGAACCGGCTGCCTCTCCGGCAATTACAAAGTTTGTTTTAGATGAAACAGACGAAACAACTTTGGCTCCGGCAGCAAGAGCTTTAGCTTTGGCTTCAGCTCTAGTCATTGTTTCTAATGTGCCGGTAAAAATCACATTTTTATCTGTAAATGGTGTTAATTTTTGTTGTGGGGCAACAAAATCTAAAACGGTTATTTTTTGAGCTAATTTTTCAAGTAAAATTTTATTATGTTCTTCTTTAAAAAAGTCAATAATAAAATCAGCCATTACCGGTCCAATTCCTTCGATATGTGTTAATACTTCAAAAGCATTTTCTTTTGTCATCGCTTCATAAAAATTTGGCCAGGAAATAAAGTTTTTGGCTAACAGTCTGGCGGTTGCTGAACCGGTCTCACGAATGCCTAGTGCATAAATAAATCTTTCAAGAGAAACACCTTTTTGTTTTTCTTTAATGGCTGTAAAAAGGTTTTCAGCTGATTTTGTTCCCCAGCCGTCACGTGTCATCAATAAAAGGGCATAATTTTCTTCCAGATAAAATAAATCAAGAGCATTTTTAATCCAGCCGAGTTCGAAAAACATTTCGATATTTTTTTCGCCTAATCCCTCAATATCTAATGCATCTTTTGAAACAAAATGTTTCAGTGCTTCTATTTGTTGAGCTGGGCAAACAAGTTCGCCTGTGCAATAAATAACGGCATCATCCCCTTCTTTTTTTGCGATGCTGCCACAAATAGGGCAAATAGTTGGGAATTCATAAGGAATTGATGATTCTTCTCTTTTTTCTTTGATGACTCGAACAATTTGAGGTATCACATCTCCTGCGCGTTGAATAACAACAGTATCTCCAATTCTGATATCTTTTCGTTCAATTTCATCTTTGTTATGTAATGTTGCATGTTTAACGATAACGCCACCAACATTAACAGGTTCTAAGTCGGCAACAGGAGTTAATGCCCCTGTTCTGCCAACTTGAATGCGAATATTTAATAATTTTGTTGTTGCCTGTTCAGCTGGAAATTTATGAGCGATTGCCCAACGTGGTGATCTGGCAATAAATCCCAATCGTCTTTGAAGTTCTAGGTCATTTACTTTATAAACAACGCCGTCAATATCATAATCAAGGGAGCTTCTTTTTTCACCAATAGTTTTAAAAAAAGTAATCATTTCTTCTGTTGTTTTGCAAATTTTAATTTCAGGATTAACAGGAAAACCCCACTTTTTTAAAGTTTGAAGATATTCATAATGCGTTTTAAATTGGTTAGAAGAATTTTCTCCGCAAGCATAAGCAAATAAACTTAATTTTCGGTTTGCTGTAATGGATGAGTCTAATTGTCTTAAGGAGCCGGCGGCTGCATTTCGAGGATTTGCAAAAATTTTTTGTTTCTTTTCTTCTTGATTTTTATTCAATTCAAAAAAATCTTTTTTTGACATATAAACTTCACCGCGAATATCAATAAGTTCCGGAACGGGGCTGTCAAATAATGAATCGCCTCGGTTTAACGAAATGGGTAGTTGTTTAATGGTTTTTAAATTTGATGTAATGTCTTCACCTGTTGTTCCGTCTCCACGTGTTGCACCAGAAAAAAGAATTCCATTTTTATATACGGCAGAAAAGGAAAGGCCATCAATTTTTGGTTCTGCAACAAATTCAAGCGGATCATTTTCATTCATTCCTAAAAAACGCTTAATTTTATCCACAAACGAATAAACCGCTTCATCTGTGAAGATATCTCCAAGTGATAACATGGGAATTGAGTGTGTTACTTTTTTAAAATCATCAGATATTTTTGATCCCACTCTGAAAGAGGGGCTGTCTTCCCTGATTAAATCCGGAAATAATGCCTCAATATCATTATTTCTATGTTTTAAAGCATCGTATTCGGCGTCTGTTAATAAAGGGGCATCATCTCTGTGATAGGCAATATCAAGTTCACCAATCTTTTTAGCTAAAAATGCTAATTCTTCTTGAGCTTCCTCTCTTGTTAATTCAGAAACGTTTTTTTGCATACTTCCCCCGTTAATTATTTAAAGTAAAGTTGTTTGTTTAAACAGAAGCTCTTTTGCCATATCAAGTCCGGTTTGAGTGATTTTATCACCGGAAAGCATGCGGGCAATTTCTTTTAATCGCTCCTCGCTATTTAATTTTTGAACCGACGTAATGATTTTGCCGTTTTTTTCTGACTTTGAAACAGTCCAGTGTTGAAGTCCATATGATGCAACTTGAGGCGCATGTGTCACCGCAATCACTTGACAATCTGCCGCTAATTTATTAAGCCTTGACCCAATAGCATCGGCAGTTGAGCCTCCGACACCGCTATCAATTTCATCAAAAACAATCGTTGGAAGAGCACTTTGTTTTGCTAAATTAACTTTAAGTGCAAGCATAAAGCGGGATAATTCCCCACCTGAAGCAATTTTGTTTAAAGGAGCTAACGGTGTTCCTGTATTTGTGGAAACAGTAAACGTCACTGTATCTAATCCGGTTTCTGTTGCTTCTGAAAGTTCTTTTTTTTCAACAATAGTTTTAAAAACGGCTTTTCCAAGTTTTAAATCCGGTAATTCGGTTTTTACTTTAGCATCTAATTGATCGGCGGCTTTTTTTCTTTTTTCAGATAGTTTTTCAGCCTGACAGATAAATTCTTTTAAAAGAGCTTGTTCATGTGCTTCAAATTCTTTTAATGTGTCATCCGCTTTGTCAATATTAAGAAGGTCTTGTTTTAATCGTTGAATTAAATTAGGTAAATCATCGATAGTTGTTTGATGTCGGCGAGCAGCAGCTCTTAAAGCAAATAATCTATCATCAATAATGGGTAATTCACTGGTATCTCCAAAATTTTCTGTAATTTGTTCCAGTCTATATTCTGCTTCGGAAAGAAGATTTTGGGTTTGATCTAAAATTTCAATGATTTCAGTAAATGATTTTTCATCATATTGACTGGCTTTTTCAAGATGCCTTGTTGCAATGGCAAGTTGGCGTTCAATACCATTTTGTTCATCGGATAATAGCTGATAAGCCACTCCCGTAGATGAAAGAATTTTTTCGCTATTCATTAAATTGGTTCTTTTTTGAACAAGAGATTCTTCTTCTGCGACTAAAGGATTTAAATTTTCCAAATCCTCAAGAGATTGTTCAAGATATTCCTTTTGTTTTAAGGCATTTTCAATGCGTTCTCTTGCGGATTTAGTTTCTTTTATTGCTTTTTGATATTGATGCCATAATTCTTTTGTTTTTGTGGTTTCAGCGGTTAATTTTCCAAACGTATCTAAAACAAATAAATGGGTCGACGGATTAAGTAGACTATGGGTTGAAAATTGGCCATGAATTTCGACCAGATTTTCACCGATGGTTTTTAAAAAGGAAACGCTCACATTTTGATCATTAATGAAGGATTTGCTTTTTCCCTCTTTTGTAACAACGCGTCTGATTAAAATATTTCCATCTTCACATTCAATTCCTTGTTCAGATAAAAAAGAAATAACCTCGGGGGCAACAGCTGAAAACTCAGCGGCCACAGAGAGTTGATTTTCGCCATATCGGACTAAGGACGAATCGGCTCTTGCGCCCAAAAGAAGCGATAATGAATCCAGCAAAATTGATTTACCCGCGCCGGTTTCCCCTGTAAAAACCCCTAAACCTTTTTCAAAAGTTAAATCAAGTTTGTCAATTAAAACAACATTACGAATTGACAAAGAATCAATCATTTATTTCTCTTTTTTATATTTTTTTATTAAATTTTTTGTTTTTTCGGTCCAGACACTCTGTGGATAATAATAATTTAAGATTTCCAGCATTTGTTCAGATTGCCTGATCATTCCAAGCGCAACATAACAACCGGCTAAACGATAAAGAGCTTCGGATGACTGATTGGCATTCGGATAATCGAGAAGAACAGATTGGAATCTGTTAAGAGCAGGCACAAATTCCTTGTTTTTTTGATAATAGCGCCCAACAGACATTTCTTTACCGGCTAAATGTGAGTAAATTTCTTTAAGTTTTTCATTGACGTCAGCCACATATACGGAATTTGGAAAACGATAAAGTAACTCTTTAAATGTTTCAAGAGCATCTTCCGTCATTTTTTGTTCACGGCTGACATCTGACATTTGCTCGAAATAACAAAGGCCTTTTAAGTAATAGGCGTAAGCAATATTTTTGTTGCCCGGATGTAATTGAATAAAGCGATCAAGGGCTAAAATAGCATCGTCATATTTGTCGGCATTATAAAAAGAATATGCAGTCATAATTTGAGCTCTTGGTGCCCAAATGGAGTAGGGATGCTGTTTTTCAACTTCATCAAAATATTTTGCAGCTTCTTCATAATTTTTATCTTTAAAATATGTGTGTGCTTCAGTATAAAGATATTCAACCGGTGTATCTGGAATGGAGTTATCTCCGGCAGCACAGCCTGTTAATAAAAGTCCAAATAAAGAAAAACAAAGTCCTACTTTAATTTTTTTCATGATTACATCCTTTTCTTTTTTATTTTAGTTTATGCTAACAAAAATTCTTTTAGATTTCAACTTTTTTGTTCTTCTAAAGCAAAAAACATAAAGGGGTATGTTTTTGAATTTCATTATCAAAAATATTTGACTTTTTTCGATGAGTTGTTATCATATTCTTATGTTTCATAAATTTAGGGGAGATAAATAATGGAAAAATATCCAACAAAAAATCAAAAAGTTATTGATTGGGTAAATGAAATTGCGGCGATCACTCAGCCAGATTCTGTTTATTGGTGCGATGGAACGGAAAAAGAATATAAAGCCATTTGTTCTCAACTGGTAAAATCCGGAACATTTATTCCGCTTAATCCTAAAAAACGACCCAATAGCTTTTTGGCTCGGTCAAATCCTTTAGATGTGGCGCGTGTTGAAAAAAGAACATTTATCTGTTCTGAAAAAGAAATCGATGCCGGCCCAACGAATAATTGGGCACACCCCAAAAAAATGAAGAAAAAATTGGGCAAGCTGATGAAGGGGTGTATGAAAGGAAGAACCATGTATGTTATTCCTTTTTCAATGGGACCTTTGGGGTCAGATATTGCCAAAATCGGTGTTGAAATCACAGATTCACCTTATGTCGTTGCCAATATGCGCATTATGACAAGAATGGGCAAAAAGGTTTGGACTGTTTTAAAAGATAATGATTTTGTTAAATGCTTCCATTCGGTTGGTTCTCCTTTGAAGGTGGGTCAAAAAGATGTGGCATGGCCATGCAATCCTGAAAATACATATATCACGCATTTTCCGGAAACAAATGAGATTATTTCTTATGGTTCCGGTTATGGTGGGAATGCGTTGTTGGGCAAAAAATGTTTGGCTTTAAGAATTGCTTCTTCTATGGCAAGAAAAGATGGGTGGCTTGCTGAACATATGCTTATCGTTGGTCTTAAAAATAAAAAACTTGGACTTTCTTCTTATGTTGGAGCTGCCTTTCCAAGTGCTTGTGGTAAAACAAATATGGCAATGCTTATTCCACCAAAATCAATGTCTGATTGGGAAGTTTCAACTGTTGGGGATGATATTGCATGGATTAAACCAGATAAAAATGGCATCTTGCGCGCCATTAATCCAGAAGCCGGTTTCTTTGGTGTTGCACCGGGGACATCTGCAAAAACAAATAAAAATGCAATAGAATCATGTAGAGCAAACTCAATTTTCACAAATGTTGCTTTAACAGATGATGGTGATGTTTGGTGGGAAGGTTTAACGGATAAAACACCTTCTCATTTAATTGATTGGCAAGGAAATGATTGGACCCCTGATTGTGGTAAACCGGCGGCTCACCCAAATTCAAGATTTACAGCACCGGCAAGTCAATGTCCGTCTATTGATGAAGCATGGGAAGATCCGGCGGGTGTTCCGATTGATGCCTTTATTTTTGGTGGTCGTTTGGCAACGAATACCCCGCTTGTTTATCAATCATATAATTGGCAACATGGAGTTTATTTGGCCAGTACAATGGGTTCGGAAAAAACGGCTGCTTCAGAAGGGAAAACCGGAGAAATTCGTCGCGATCCAATGGCAATGCTCCCATTTTGTGGATATAATATGGGAGATTATTGGGCACACTGGCTTTCAATGGGGCAAAAGATTTCTAAGAAACCGCTTATTTTCCGCGTGAACTGGTTTAGAAAAGATGCTGATGGGCATTTTATTTGGCCTGGGTTTGGTGAAAATATGCGTGTTCTTGAATGGATTTTAAAACGCGTTAATGGTTCAGCTGCGGCAACGGAAACGGTTTTTGGCTATTCGCCGACATACAAAGATTTAAATTGGAAGGGTCTTTCAATGACGGAAGATCGTTTTGATGAATTGATGAGTGTGGATAAAAAAATCGCTTTGGCAGATGTGGGAGCTCAACGCGAATATTTCAAAACATTTAAGAAACAAAAGCGTTTGCCTCAAGAATTTGAAGCTGAGTTAACGCTTTTGGAAGGTCGATTGAAATAAATTTGATTTTAGTTAATAAAAAAGGGCTCGATTTTATTGGGCTCTTTTTTTATTGTTTTGTTTTTTAGTTTAATTATTATTTTTTGTGGGTTTCGAATTTATTTATTTTAGTTAAAATCGCTAGTCCTTAAAACTTATGAAAAAGAGTTTTGTATTTTCTCTCTTTACAAAACTATCCTTTTGTTATAAGATGTCTTTTTAAGAAACAAAAGAGGAACATATGAAAGAAAAGAATCCGCAACCGATAAAAATGGCGATTTGTTATGATTTTGATGGAACTCTTGCGCCAGGAAATATGCAAGAATATGGATTTATTGAAAAACTGAATATGACACCGGAAGAGTTTTGGAAAAAAAGTAACACATTGGCCAAAACAAAAAAGGTTGATAATATTTTAGCCTATATGTATCAGATGAAAAAAGAATCATTAAAAAGGGCTATGCCGTTTACCAAGCAGGATTTAACGGATTATGCCTCCAAAGTTGAACTTTTTAATGGTGTTGAAACATGGTTTAAACGTATCAATGAATATGCTTTAAAGCGAGGTGTTGAATTAGAGCATTATATTATTTCATCCGGATTAAAAGAAATGGTCGAGGGGACAAAAATTGCCTCTTACTTTAAAGAAATTTTTGCTTCATCTTTCATGTATGATGATAATAATTATGCCATTTGGCCGGCATTGGTTGTTAACTATACAAATAAAACGCAATTTTTATATCGCATTAATAAAGGTTGTTTAGATGTGAGTGATGATACACATTTAAATGCGCATATGGATGATAAAGATAAGCCAATTCCATTTTCAAATATTATTTATATTGGTGATGGGGATACGGATGTGCCTTCAATGAAAACGGTGAAGCGGGAAGGTGGCCATACGATTGCTGTTTATCAAAAAAAGAATAAGAAAAAGATGCAAAGCTTATTGGGTTCTGAACGGGCAGATATTATTGCTCCGGCAGATTATTCTTTGAATCAACCGATTGATATTTTTGTAAAGTCAATTGTTGATAAAGTTGTGACGGATACACATTTAAAATATCTGGAATCCGTTTTAAGTAAATAGGAGGGTAAAATGAAAGTTTCGTCATCAGGAATTGTCAATGGAATTATTGATGATAAATATGGAAAATTTGGGAATGCGTTTATTCAAGACATGCCAAGTTTTTCGTTGCCGTTTCAAGTTGAGGATGAACCCAAAGGAACAGTTTCTTTTGCTGTTATTTTAGATGATAAAGATGCGATTCCTGTTTGTGGATTTGATTGGATTCATTGGCTTATTTGTGATTTGAAAAAAAATCATGTTGTTGCAGGTGAATCAACCAATATTAATGCTGAATTTATTCAAGGATCAAATAGTTGGAATCAAAACTTTTATGGCGGTATGGCTCCACCAGATAAAGATCATATTTATGACTTAACCGTTTATGCATTGGATACGGAGCTTTCGTTGAAACAAGGGTTTTCATATAATGATCTTTTAAAAGCAATGGAAGGGCATATTTTGGATTCTTATTGCTTAAAAGGCAAATATCGGGCGTTTTAAATGGATCAAGAAATTGAAAAAATTGTTGCCGTTTTAAATGCCGGTGGGGTGATTTTATATCCGACTGATACCATCTGGGGACTTGGGTGCGATGCTACAAATGAACAGGCTGTCCAAAAACTTTTTGGTATAAAAAAAAGAATGGAAGATAAAAGTGTTATTTGTCTTGTGGATAACTTTGAAACAATTCAAAAATATGCGAATGGTTTAGATGAACGGATGAAGTTTCTTTTCGAAAATGAAAAACCAATAACCGTTATTATTCCAGAAGGAAAAAAGATGGCCAAAGGGGTGATAAACCAAAATGGCTCAGCCGCTTTTCGCATTCCAAGAGTTTTATTTTGCCAAACGCTTTTAAAAGTTTTCAAAAAACCGCTTGTATCGACGTCAGCCAATGTTTCTTGTTGCAAAACGCCTTTTTGTTTTAATGAAATTACAGAAGAAATAAAGCAGGCAGTTGATTATATTGTTCCTGAAAAATTTGAGCAAAATGCTACTCATCAACCATCACGCATTTTGCTTTTGAAAGAGACAAAAGAAATTTTGGTTATAAGGGATTAAATTTTGCTGGACTTTTTTGAAAAAAAAGAGTATAATCCCCTAAAATTTAAACAAGATTATTAAAATAAACAAAACGATTGTTCTTTTAAATTCTTTTTGTTAAGTTTAAAAGAGCGGTTGTTTTTTACATTATAAAGAGGCAAAAATGACACAAGAAATGAGAAATATTGCAATTATTGCACACGTTGACCATGGGAAAACAACGTTTGTCGACGCGTTTTTAAAACAAAGCGGTGCTTATCGTGAAAATCAACAGGTTGTAACCTGTGCAATGGATTCAAATGATTTGGAAAGAGAGCGCGGTATTACCATTTTTGCCAAATGTACATCGGTTGAATGGAATAATATTCGAATTAATATTGTTGACACACCGGGGCATGCTGACTTTGGTGGCGAAGTGGAACGTATTTTATCTATGGTTGATGGTGTTATTTTGCTTGTTGATTCAGCAGAAGGGCCGTTACCACAAACAAAATTTGTTTTGTCAAAAGCATTAAAATTAGGTCTTCGTCCGATTGTTGTGATTAATAAAATTGATCGCGCCGACGCCCGACCGGATGAAGTTCATAATGAAATTTTTGATTTATTTGATAATTTAGGGGCTACGGAAGAACAGCTTGATTTCCCGACTTTGTTTGCCTCTGGTCGTGAAGGATGGGCTGTTAATGATTTGAATGATGAGCGTAAAGATATTATGCCGTTGTTTAAAAAAATTGTTGAGCATGTTCCGGCTCCTCAATGTGATGAAAACGGTCCATTCAGAATGTTGGTTACAACGCTGGAAGCTGATCCGTTTGTTGGTCGTATTTTAACAGGTCGCATTTTGTCTGGCAAAATCAAAACCAACCAAATGATTAAAGCAATTACGCGTGAAGGTAAGCCGGTTGAAAATGCAAGAGCTAGTAAAATTTTAGCTTTCCGCGGATTGAAAAGACAGCCGATTGATGAAGGTGTTGCAGGTGATATCGTGAGTATTGCAGGTATGACGGATGCAACAGTTTCTGACACGCTTTGTGATGCTTCTGTAACAGAACCGATTCAGGCAGAACCGATTGATCCGCCAACTCTTGCCATGACTTTTTCAATTAACACATCTCCATTGGCGGGAACTGAAGGCGATAAAGTAACATCTCGTATGATTTGGGATCGTTTGTGCAAAGAAGCGGAAGGGAATATTGCTTTGCGTGTTACCAGAACAGACACAACAGATGCGTTTGAAGTTGCCGGTCGTGGTGAATTACAGTTGGGCGTTTTAATTGAAACGATGCGTCGTGAAGGATATGAGCTTTCTGTTTCTCGTCCGCGTGTTGTGTTTAAAGAAGATGAAGAAGGCAAAAAATTAGAACCGATGGAAGAGGTTGTTATCGATGTAGATGATGCTTATACAGGGGTTGTTGTTGAAAAAATGAGTCTTCGCAAAGCTGAAATGACGGAAATGCTCCCAAGTGGTGGTGGTAAAACAAGATTAACATTTATTGCGCCGTCCAGAGGTTTAATTGGATATTACAGTGAATTTTTAACGGATACCTGTGGAACTGGTGTGATGAATAGATTGTTCCATTCTTATGCTCCTTATAAGGGGCAAATTACAGGGCGTAGAAACGGGGTGTTGATTTCAACAGAACAAGGAAAAGCCGTTCCTTATGCTCTCTTTAATATTCAAGAACGTGGTCCTTTATTTATTCCTGCCGGTGTAACCGTTTATGCTGGGATGATTATTGGAGCTAATGCAAAGCCTGGGGATATTGAAGTAAATCCGATTAAAGGAAAGAAATTAACAAATATGCGTGCAGCAGGAAAAGATGATAACGTTCTTCTTTATCCGCCCCGCACAATGAGTTTAGAAGTTGCTCTTTCATATATTGAAGATGATGAATTGGTAGAAGTAACACCCGAAAATATTCGTTTACGAAAGAAATATCTTGATAGTAATGAAAGACGCAAATTTGAACGTAGAAAAGAAGATTAATTAAAAAAAAGAGCAAACCTTTAAATGGGTTTGCTCTTTTTACCTTTTGGAGAAAAAGAATGCATACATGGGGTCAGGCGCTTAAAGGATATTTAAAACCGGCTATTTTTATCTTCTTTTTTTTAGGATTATCTTGCGGGTTGCCATATAGTTTAATTGGTTATTCGCTTTCTCTTTGGTTAGCAGATAGTCAGATTTCTTTAAGTGTTATTGGTTTTTTTGCCCTTGTGTTGTTGCCTTATAATTTTAAATTTTTATGGGCGCCCCTTATTGATAAAATCAAAATCCCTGTTTTAAGTCAAAAAATCGGCGCAAAAAAAACATGGTTAATTTTATTTCAAATCGGATTGGTTTTAAGTGTTTTGGGTCTTTCATACTTTGCACCGGATAAAAATACATGGGTTGATTCATTTGAAACGAAAAAAGGATTAATAACGATTCCTTTGCAAACGTATTTGTTTTCTATTTTAGTTGCTTTTTTTGCAGCAAGTCAGGATATTGTTGTTGATTCATTGAGAATTGATACGCTTGAAAAAGAAGAAATGGGCGAAGGTGCCGGTATGTATCAATTTGGATATCGGATGGGGATGTTAGCTGCCGGCGCAGGTGTTGTGGCTCTTTCTGCATGGATAGGATGGCAGATGGCTTATGCTTTAGTGGGGTTAATTTTAAGCGGAAGTGTTGTTGCCTCTCTTTGTGTTAAAGAAGAAAAAAATCATATTCAAAAAGAAGAAAAAATTTCTGTTTTTTATGATATGGTGATTGCGCCTTTTAAGGATTTTATGAAACATAACCAATGGGCGCTTTTATTAATTTTTATTGTTTTATATAAGTTATGTAATTCTGTTTTGGGTCGTATGGCATTGCCTTTTTATAAAGATTTGGGATTTTCAAAAGGGGAAATAGCCCTTATTTCCGGAACAATTGGACCATGGATAACCTTGACCGGCGTTGCAATTGGCGGTGTATTGGTAATGCGGTATAAAATTTTAAAATTGTTAATGGCCTTAGGGTTTATTGAAATTTTAACCTCCATTGTTTTTGCGTTGTTTTCATATTTTCCGCATTCCACAGTTATGTTTTTAATAGTTATTTTGTTTGATAACATTGTTGGTGGTATGGGGGGAGCGGTTTTTGTTGCATTTTTATCAGGACTTTGTTCTAAAAAACATTCAGCAACCCAATATGCTTTGCTCACAAGTTTAATGATGTTAGCGGTAAGTGTTATTTCTGTTTATAGCGGTGTTTGGGCTGAAGAAATGGGTTGGTTTATGTTCTTTTTATTTACTGGAATTTTAATGTTACCCGCTTTGCTTTTATTATCATATTTAATTATTCAAGAAAAAAAATAAAATGAGATTTATAGTTTTTTATTCAGATCATCCAAAGATTCAGGGATATATTGCGCGTGTGTGGCATGATTTTCAAAGTCATCCGAATTTTCAAGGGGATATGACCCATAATTTATTTATTAAACATTATCATATAGATAAAAAGGCAGTTTCTTCAATGGGGAATATTTATTATAATATTTCAAATAAACAATGGGAAATTGAGCCGAATAAGTTATTTGTAAATATTAAAAAAGAGCGTTTTCATCTTGATCGATTGTTGATTTTAAATCTAATGAATGAAAAATATAAAACAGATGTTCAAATGATTAATTATTCATTAAAAGAACAAGAAAATGTTTTATTATTACAGCAAATCAAAAATATGAAATTGAATGTGAATACACGAATTAATTAAAGATAATTAAAGTTGATTCGTCGCCCATATTCAAAATTCTGAATGCAGATTCTTCTAATTGATCTAAATCAAGAGATTTAGGAGAAAGCGCATTCACCTTTGCTTGCAAAAGATCTTTTTCTTTTAAGAGGTTTTTATGAATGGTTGTGGCGGTATGAATTTCATTTTTAACTTCATTCATCCGATGAATACCATGATTTCCTTCAATTCCATGATAAAAGAAATAGATGGTAATTAAAATGCAAATAAACGGAAAAAATAAATTTCGACCGATTTCGCTTTTCATAACTGTCTCCTTTTAGCTTTCTTATCGAAAGAGTAGCTTAAATACGTTATTTTTTCAAGTCATAACCATAAAAAAATATATAAAAATAAACGAATTGTATGTTTTTATCAAAAAATTAAAAAAAATTGAAAAAAGAGGGTTGAAAAATACAATGTTATGACCTATATAAGTTTCATCAAAAAAAAGAATACTTGTATATAAAGGAGAAATATATGTCTAAAATCTTAGGAATTGACTTAGGAACAACAAACTCTTGTATGGCTATCATGGATGGTAAAGATGGTAAAGTTCTTGAAAACAGAGAAGGTGCAAGAACAACTCCATCTATGATCGCGTTTACATCAAAAGGTGAACGTTTGGTTGGCCAAGCCGCCAAACGTCAAGCAGTAACAAATCCGGGTGGAACATTATTTTCAATTAAACGATTAATTGGTCGTCGTTTTAATGATAAAATGGTTGAAAGAGATAAAGGATTAGTCCCTTATAAAATTGTTGAAGGTGATAATGGGGATGCTTGGGTTGATGTAAATGATAAAAAATATGCACCAAGTCAGATTTCTGCTTTTGTGCTTCAAAAATTAAAAGAAGACGCAGAAAGTTATTTAGGCGAAAAAATTACTCAAGCCATTATTACTGTTCCGGCTTATTTTGATGATTCTCAACGTCAAGCTACAAAGGATGCCGGTAAAATTGCTGGTCTTGAAGTTCTTCGTATTATTAATGAACCGACTGCTGCTGCTTTGGCCTATGGTATGGATCAAAAGAAATCCGGTATGATTGCTGTTTATGACTTGGGCGGTGGTACTTTTGACGTTTCCATTTTAGAAATCGGTGATGGTGTTTTTGAAGTAAAAGCCACAAACGGTGACACATTCTTGGGTGGTGAAGATTTTGATGCTCGTATTATGGATTATTTAGCTGACGAGTTCAAAAAAGAAAACGATATTGATTTAAGAAAAGATCGTATGGCTTTACAACGCTTGAAAGAAGCTGCTGAAAAGGCAAAAATCGAATTGTCATCTGCCACACAAACAGATATTAATTTGCCGTTTATTACAGCTGATGCTACGGGTCCAAAACACTTAAATGTTTCTTTAACAAGAGCAAAACTTGAAAGTTTGGTTGAAGATTTGCTTGAAAGAACAAAAGGGCCAATGGAAAAAGCATTGAAAGATGCTGGACTTTCACGTTCTAATATTGATGAAGTTATTTTAGTTGGTGGTATGACACGTATGCCAAAAGTTCAAGAAATTGTTAAAGATTTCTTTGGCAAAGAACCACACAAAGGTGTCAACCCTGATGAAGTTGTTGCCATGGGTGCAGCTATTCAAGGTGGTGTGTTAAAAGGTGATGTGAAAGATGTGTTATTGCTTGATGTGACACCGCTTTCACTTGGTATTGAAACATTAGGTGGTGTGTTCACTCGTTTGATCGATAGAAACACAACAATTCCAACAAAGAAAAGTCAAGTATTCTCAACAGCAGAAGATGGGCAAACAGCCGTTACAATCAGAGTCCATCAAGGGGAACGCGAAATGGCTCGTGATAATAAATTGCTTGGTCAATTTGATTTAATCGGAATTCCTCCAGCACCACGTGGAATGCCACAAATTGAAGTGACATTTGATATTGACGCCAATGGTATTGTTAATGTTTCTGCAAAGGATAAAGCTACTGGGAAAGAACAAAATATCCGTATTCAAGCTTCAGGTGGTTTAAAAGACGATGATATTGAAAAAATGATCAAAGAAGCTGAACAACACGCTGAAGAAGATAAGAAAATTAAAGAAGCTATTGAAGCACGTAACCATGCAGATGCTATGATCCATGAAACAGAAAAGCAACTCAAAGAACATGGTGACAAAATTGCTGCTTCTGAAAAAGAAGGTATTGAAAAAGCAGTTCAAGAATTAAAAGATGTTTTGGACAGTAATGATGCCGAACGTATTAAAGAAAAAACAAATGCTTTAACGCAAGCTTCTTTAAAATTGGGTGAGGCAATGTATAAAGCAAGCCAAGCTCAAGCAGGTGAACAACCGCAAGGAGATGCAACAGATGCCTCTTCAAAAGCTGATGATACGGTTGTTGATGCTGATTTTGAAGAAGTTAAAAAGTAATCTTTTGATGGCTTAACAAAAGGGGGTGTTGAGTGAAGACTCAATGCCTCTTTTTTCTTTATAAAAACGAAGGTAGGTCTTGCAAAACAACGCATAAAATGTTATGTTTATGAAAAATAAATTAAGAAAAAGGTAAAATCAGTGACAACACAAAATTATTATGATTTATTAGGCGTTGAAAAATCCGCTTCTTTTGATGAAATTAAAAGGGCTTTTAGAGTGAAGGCCAAAGAATGTCATCCAGATTATCATCCTGGGGATACAACAGCTGAAGCAAGATTTAAAGAAATCAATGAAGCATATGAAGTTTTGAAAGATGATCAAAAACGTGCTGCCTATGATAGATATGGTCATCAGGCATATACCAGTGGAATGGGCGGTGCTGGTGGCGGCGCTTCTGGTTTTGGTGGGTTTGATTTTTCCGGAACAGGCTTTGAAAGCATTTTTGAAGAAATGTTTTCAGGATTTACCGGCCGATCTCGTTCCGGCGGTGAAACCAGAGTTAACCGCGGTTCTGATTTGAGATATGATCTTGAAATAACATTGCAAGAAGCTTATGATGGGCTTAAAAAATCAATTGATGTTGAAACCTATGTTGCCTGTGATGATTGTGGTGGAAAAGGTGGTAAAAGTTTAGAACAATGTGATACTTGTGGTGGGTATGGACATATTCGTCAACGGCAAGGTTTTTTTGTTGTGGATACAGAATGTCCAACTTGTAACGGAACCGGAAAAAAGGTGAAAGATCCTTGTTCAAAATGTAAAGGCTCTGGTCGAATTCGCAAAAAAAGAACGTTGGAAGTTAATATTCCAAAAGGGATTGATTCTGGTATTCGTATGCGGTTGTCTGGTGAAGGACATGTAGGCCAAAATGGTGGGACAGCTGGTGATTTATATGTTTTTCTAACAGTTAAACAACATGAAATTTTTGAAAGAGAAGGGGCAAATCTTTATTGTGAGATTCCTATTCCGATGACAACAGCCGCTTTAGGCGGAACGATTGACGTGCCAACCATGAGTGGAAAAACTGAAAAGCTTGAAGTTAAAGCAGGAACACAATCTGGTCATCAAGTTAAATTAAAAGGAAAAGGGATGCCGGTCTTGAAGAGCTCATCTTTTGGCGATTTGTATGTTTCTTTAAAAGTTGAAACACCTAAGCATTTAACCCAAAAACAAAAAGAGCTTCTTAGAGAATTTGCAAAAGAATCAAAAGATGAAACACAAGAAGCGTGTACAGACTTTTTGTCTCAAATAAAAAAATTATGGGATAATATTTAATTTTTTTTCGAATGCTAAATAAAATTTCTTTGGGTAAACGAGATTTAACTATTCCAATAACGCATTGGGATGAATTCTCTTCTTTTTTATTTCCTTCCACTGGAAATATTATTTTAATTTTTCCAGGCGGAATGGTTGATAGTTCATATCATGCAAATGGCTGTGTTAAAAGATTTTTAATGACAATGGAGAACCATTTGCCAGATGATACGGAAGTTTTATGTGCATATTATAATGATGTTGGACTTCCATCTCATCGATTAAAAAGTTTAAAAGCTGCGGGTATTTTAACCGATTTAAAATCATCAATTCCGATACAAGATTTGCCAGATGAAGCAGATTTTTCCTCTTTTTTCGATTCGTTTTTTATGCCGATTCTTTTTGATGAAAATGGAAAGCATAAAAGCGCTGTTGATATTTGTTCAACACTTAATAGATTGTTGATTATCACCTTTTGCTATGGGGGATTTGTTGCGTATGATATGGCACGTCGATTTGAAGAAAAAGTTAATCGAATGGATTTTTCTTTAAAAGAAAAGGAAATGGTTTTGCGTTCATTTACAACACTTGCAACATCCAGTCGTTTTTTTATGCAAAAATCAAAAACAAGTGTTATGCATTTTGTATCATATTCCGATAGACAAAAAGAGTTAAATTGGCATCATAAAAACTTTCATGCTTTTATCAATACAAAAAAAATAAATCAGGACAAGGGCGCTATTACCTTTTTAAAGGATAATGAAGTGGTTTATTCTGTTGATAGGATGTTGGTTAATGAAATAGATGATCATCATTTTAGAGGATATTTTTGTGATGCATCAAAAGAGTTTGAAAAATCAGAACAAGGCTCTTTTGTTTCAATTTTTATTAAGGATTTTGTTCAGCAATATTTTCGATTTAACGGCCAGAAAAGTTTTAAAGAATTAATTCCTTTCTTTTCCAATCAAAAGGATATTTCTGAAAAAGAAGAAATGGGAAACCGTTTATTAAAAGACTATAAAAAATATATTTTGACGGGGATAAAAAATTTTTCGCTTCAAGAAAAATTTGTGCGTTTAAAAGATGTTGACGGTATGAAAAATTTGATTAAAAACGGTGAAAAAATTTTATCTTTAAAAAATAAAGAGGGTGATTTTTTAATCCATATTGCTATTCAAAATGGCGATAAAAATATGGTTGACTTATTAATAAGGCAAAATCCTTTTTGGTTTCAGGCATATAATAAAAAAGGAGAAAATCCTGTTTTATTAGCGCTTCGAAAAAGAAATTTGGCAATTGGTCAATTATTATGGGATAAATTATCCACAGTGACGTTGCCACCTTTTGAAAGTTATAAAATTTTAAGAAATATCAGAAGAGATACCTTTAAAAATGTTTTATATTATATTAACAAAACGCCGCTAGCAGCAAAGTTGATGGATTTTATGTTAAATCATTCTGGGTTCTTGCCTATACAAAAAGAAGATTTTTCCATTATTGCCAGACAAATTAATAAGATAAAACGAAAAAGGAATAGGGTTGGCAGATATACGCAACATGTTCTTATAAGGTGTTTCGAAAGGGGAATGGATGAAATGGGGATATCTTTTCATGAAACACTTCCTGTGCAACAAAAAACATATATTCCAGCCCGCATTATCAAACGATTGGAAATGGAGAGAGAATAACTCTTGTTTTATAAAAAAAAGAGCGGATTATTTCCGCCCTTTTTTTGTTTTATTTGTTTTTTTTGTTGGTTTTAAATTGTTTTCTGCTTCTTGCGATTTTTTGAAAAAATCATTGAGTCGTTTAGCAATAATTCCATTAATACTTTTGGGCGGATATTGTCCGTTTTTACCGAGTGTTCCAGCGGGTAATCCTGTTAAAATTTCCATGCCTTCATCAACGGTGTTAACAGCATAAATATGGAATTTCCCATCTTTAACTGCGCTGACAACTTCAGGTTTTAACATCAGGTTATGAACAATGGATCGTGGAATAATCACCCCTTGTTCTCCGGTTAATCCCTTTTGTTTACAAACAGTGAAATACCCTTCAATTTTTTCATTCACAGCACCTACGGCTTGAATATGCCCCAGTTGGTTGACAGAGCCTGTTGCAGCAATTGCCTGATTAATTGGAATATCGCCGACAGCGGAGAGTAAACAGTAAAGCTCTGTTGAAGAGGCCGAATCGCCATCAAGCTCGGAATAAGATTGTTCAAATACCAAAGAGGCATCTAATGAGAGAGGTTCTCCTTTTGAAAATCTACTGGCAAGGAATGATGATAAAATTAAAACACCTTTTGAGTGCAATGATCCACCAAGTTCTGCTTCTCTTTCAACGTCAATTAAGTCACCGTGTCCCAATCTAACCTGACAAGTCACTTTATTTGGTCGACCAAAAGAAAATGAGCCATAATCATGAACAACAAGAGCATTTAATTGACCGACATTTTTGCCGGAAGTTGAAATGGAAATGGTTCCTTTTTTAATCATTTCCATCATTTCTTTTTGCATAAAGCCGGAGCGAGAACGTTTTGCTTCTAAGGCCTTGTTGATATGCGTTACTTCAACTTGTTTAGCTCTTGCTTGTAGGGCAAAGAAGTTTGCTTCCCTCATTAAGTCATTTACGTGTGTCATAAAGGTGCTTAAATAAGTGTTATCTCCGGCTAAGCGAGAAGTATATTCCATAATGCGTCGCATGGCATTTGGTGCAAATGGTTTTAATTTTTCGTTTCGTGCAAAATTTGTTAAAATTTGAGCATAAATTTTTTCGTTTTCTTTTGTACGTTCTAATTTTTCAGCAAATCTGGATTGGATTTTGAATAATTCACCAAATTCATCATCCCGATCCATTAAAAGGTAATATAAATCGGTTTCCCCAATTAAAACCACTTTAATGGAAAGTGGAATAATAGCTGGTGTTAAAGAAACAATGGTAAAAACAGAGTTGTCATCAGTTCCAGATTCAATTTTGATTTGTTTGGAAAATAGGGCGCGTTTTAACGCATTCCACGTGTGTTCATTTTGCAATAATTCACGTGCCTCAATAACTAAAAAACCACCGTTTGCTAAATGCAAGGCTCCCGGTCTGATAAGAGAAAAGTCGGTTGTCAAAGAGCCCAAGTGCTGTTGTCTTTCAATTCGGCCAACCAAATTTGAAAGCGTTGGATGGTTTAAATGAATAACCGGAGCGCCGGCATCCGGTTTATGTGAAACAAACAAGTTTACAGCATATCTGGCAAACATATCATTAATTTGTTCTGTTACCATTTCAATATTAGCGTCATTGCTTTGTGCAGCCAATAAGGAAATATTATCTAAAATATCGACCCGAATAGATTCTAAATAAATTTGAATCTGATTGTTTTTTTGATAAGATTTTTTAACAGGATTTATAATTGCGTTCAAAACTTTTGAGGCCATGTCAACATTTAATTGTTCCAAAGCAATTTGCATAGCCGTATCCCAATTAGGTGTGTCTTGAATAGTTGCTTCTAATTTTTTTTGCGCAGCTTTTAATTGATCCAAAATAGATTTTCTTTCTTCTTTTGGTAATTTATTAAAGGCTGCCGGTGTGAGTATTTTTCCTTTTTTGACCGGGGCAACTGTTACGCCGGTTGGTACACGCATTAACGTCACATTTTTGTCTTCCACGGCTTTTTGAAGAACTGAAAAATAATTTTCTTTTTCTTTTGTGCATTGTTGTTCAAGATGTGCAACCTGAATTTTATAAGATTCATCTGTGAATAAAGAACTTAAATGCATGCGAAGGGCATTAGCCATTTTTTTGATGTCGCGGACGAATGTTTTTCCGTGGCCGGCTGGAAAATTCAACGCAATTGGTTGATGGGGTGTTTCAAAATTATGAATAAAACACCAATCATCCGGTGTTTTTTGCGTGGTAGCAAAGTTTTTAAGCGTTTGCAGGGTTAAAACCGTTCTGCCGACACCTTTGGGGCCAGTGCAAAAAACATTGTATCCGCTTGCTTTTATTTTGGCGCCGAAATTAATGGCTTCTAATGCCAAGTCTTGTCCTAAAATAGGACTGTCTTTTGGAAAATCCTTTAAATCTTCGTCACTTAGTTGACTTTCTTTATAAACTTCTTGCGCTGATAATTTGTATTTTTTCATTTTTTGTCTCCCATACATGTTTTTCTTCTTATAACCTTTTTTTATTCTAAAAAAAAGATGTTTATCAAAAAATCTCAAAAAAGTTTTAAAAATGTGTTTTTTTTGTGTCTTTTTTTGAAAAAATATTTTATAGTAACCTTAGCTGTTTTATTTATTTTGAATAACGGTATTTAATTCAATAAAATTAAGAAAAAGAGGAAGTTTAAAATGATTAAATTAACCATTGAGCGGGGACTTTTGTTAAAAGCTCTTTCTCACATTCAAAGTGTGGTGGAAAGACGTCAAACAATTCCTGTTCTTTCAAATGTTTTAGTTGAGGCTGGTGCTGATGAAGTGTTGCTTCGGGCAACGGATAATGAAATTGAAATTACAGAGCGCATTCCGGCAGCTGTTGAAAGTCAAGGGGCCGTTACGATTCCGGCTCATAAGCTTTATGATATTGTGAAAAAATTGTCAGACGGTTCTCAAGTTCAACTTTCATATTTGGAAGAAAGTTCTCAAGTTTTGCTTGTTTCTGGTCGTTCTAAGTTTGTTTTAGCCAGTTTGCCGGCAGAAGGATTTCCTTCAATGGCTCAGGAAAATACGCCGTTTACATTTAAAATGTTGGCAACGGATTTGGTTGGTTTGATTGCAAAAACAGGTTTTGCCGTTTCAATGGAAGAAACCAGATATAATTTGAATGGGATCTATATGCATGAAAAAACAGGTGAAGACTCTCATTTAACAGCAGTTGCCACAGATGGTCACAGATTGGCTTGTTCAGGTATTCGTTTGCCGGAAGGCGCTCAAGGAATGCCGGGGATTATTATTCCAAGAAAAACAATTAATGAGTTGTCAAAATTAGCAACGGAATCAAATGGTGAGGTTGAAGTTTCTTTATCCGCCAATCAAATTCGTTTTGTTTTGGATGATGTTGTTTTATCTTCACGTTTGATTGATGGAACATATCCGGAATATGAAAAAGTTATTCCTGTTAATAATGATAAAATTTTGCAGGCAGATGTTAAAACATTAACGAATGTTATCGAACGTGTTGCCGTTGTTTCTGAAAAATCAAGAGGAATTAAATTGTCTATTTCCAATGGATTATTGCAGGTTTTCGCAGCTTCAGCTGATGAAGGTTCTGCAGAAGATGAAATGGATGCCATCTATGATAATGACTCTCTTGAAATTGGTTTTAACTATCGCTATTTGCTTGATATTTTAGGTCAAATCAAAGGTGATACGGTTCGTATGAAGTTGCAAGATGGAACAAGTCCTGTTATTTTGCAGGATGAAACGGATAATGCTTCTTTGTTTGTTTTAATGCCAATGCGTGTTTAGATTGTGGGATAAAGATGGGTTTAAAATCCGGTATTGAACAGTTGCGGTTAACAAATTTTCGCTCGTATTCGTTCATGAATATGGATTTAAGCTCATCTTTTGAACCGGTTGTTTTAACGGGGCATAATGGTGCAGGAAAAACAAATATTTTAGAGGCGATTTCTTTTTTGGTTCCCGGCAAAGGCTTGCGTTCGGCAAGATTGGGTGATGTTGCCAAGCGGGAAGCTGAAGATTTTCTTGATCGTTTGGATGTTGCTCAACTGCCGAATAGATGGAGTATTTCAGCAAAGATAAGTATGGCTGGCGTTTCAGCAAAAATAGGGACCGGAACGATTGATGGATCGGATCGGCGTCAAGTTCGTATTGATGGAAAAAATACATCAAAGCAAAGTGATTTGGCAAAAGTTTTTAAATGTTTATGGTTGACACCGGCACAAGATCGCCTTTTTTGTGGTGATCCGCAGGCAAGGCGTCGTTTTTTGGATCGGCTTGTTCAGGCATTTGATGAAACGCATGCTGTTCGGTTAAGCGAATATAATTCCGTATTTAAACAATGGAGTTGTTTATTAAGGGAAGGCCGTTTTGATAAAGGCTGGCTTTCAGGTCTTGAAGAACAACTGGTTTCTTATGGTGTTGCTATTGCTGCTTCAAGATTGGATGTGATTGATCGAATGAGTCAAAATTTAAAACATCCGGTTGCTGAAATTTTTCCGACGGCTGAAATTATTTTAACTGGTTTTGTTGAACAGTTACTTTTAGAAAAAAGCGCTGTTCAGGCAGAAGAAATATTTTTGGACAAGCTTCAAAAATCAAGAAAAATTTATGCTGACGGTGGTTCCATTTCGGGCCCTCATACAGCTGATTTTAAAGTGATTCATTCTCAAAAACGTATGGATGCATCTCTTTGTTCAACCGGGGAGCAAAAAGCTCTTCTTCTTTCAATTATTTTGGCAGAAATGAATACCCAAATGCAAGAGCAGGGTATCTGTCCGTTGTTGCTATTGGATGAGGCAATTGCGCATCTGGATATTAAACGACGACATATTCTTTTTGATGTGTTAACAAGCTTGCCGGCGCAAGTTTGGATGACTGGCATCGATTCTGAAAATTTTGATTATTTAAACGGACGTGCACAATTTTATGATGTTCGTGAATCAAATTTAAGTTTAAAAAATGTAGCATAAAGGAAAACAAATGACTGATTTAGATATTCAAACAGCCACACAAGAATATAATGCAGATTCTATTAAAGTATTAAAAGGGCTTGATGCTGTTCGCAAACGTCCGGGAATGTATATTGGGGACACGGATGACGGAACGGGTTTGCACCACATGGTGTATGAAGTTTTGGATAACTCAATTGATGAAGCTTTGGCAGGTTACTGTTCAAAAGTGGAAGTGGTTTTAAATGCCGATGAATCGGTCACGATTATTGATGATGGCCGTGGTATGCCGGTTGATATGCATAAAACAGAAGGTATTTCTGCTGCCGAAGTTATTATGACTCAACTGCATGCTGGTGGTAAATTTGATAACAATTCTTATAAAGTTTCCGGCGGGTTGCATGGTGTGGGTGTTTCTGTTGTGAATGCTTTATCCGATTGGCTTGAATTACGTATTTGGAGAAATGATAAAGAACATTTTGTTCGTTTTGAAAATGGTTCTTCTGTTGCTCCGTTAAAAGTTGTTGGAGATACGCCGGGTAAACATGGCACAATGGTAACATTTCATCCGTCAAATGAAACATTTACAAGCACAACTTTCAGTTTTGATACGTTAGAACACCGTATTCGCGAATTAGCTTTCTTAAACTCAGGAGTTTGTATCCATTTAACTGATAATAGAGGAAGCGAACCAAGATCATCTGTTTTGCATTATGAAGGCGGTATTTTAGAATTTGTTAAATATTTAAATCGTTCAAAGAATACACTTCATGACGCACCATTTGATTTAAGTGGTGAGAAAGATGGTATTACGGTTGAAGCTGCTTTTGAGTGGACAGATGGATATCATGAAACTTGTTTGTGTTTTACAAATAATATCCCACAACGTGATGGTGGAACGCACTTAGCTGGTTTAAGAGCTGCTTTAACAAGAACGATTAATGCCTATGCCAGTAATTCCGGTTTAACGAAAAAAGAAAAAGTTGAATTATCTGGTGAAGATATGCGTGAAGGTTTAACGGTTGTTTTATCAGTTAAAGTTCCAGATCCAAAATTTTCCTCACAAACAAAAGATAAGCTCGTTTCTTCTGAAGTGCGTCCGGTGGTTGAAGGTATTGTTGGGGATAAATTGGAACAATGGTTTGAAGAACATCCGGCTGAAGCAAGAAAAATTATTAGCAAGGTTGTTGAAGCTGCGGCTGCTCGTGAAGCCGCCAGAAAGGCAAGAGAATTAACGCGCAGAAAAGGCGCCTTAGATATGGCTTCGTTGCCAGGTAAATTGGCTGATTGTCAAAGTAAAGATCCGGCTGATTCAGAAGTTTTTATCGTTGAGGGGGATTCTGCTGGTGGTTCAGCTAAACAAGGGCGTGATCGTGCGCATCAGGCCATTTTGCCATTAAGAGGTAAAATTTTGAATGTGGAACGAGCTCGTTTTGATAAAATGCTTTCATCTGCTGAAATTGGTACGATTGTAACGGCACTGGGAACCGGCATTGGTAGGGATGACTTTAATGTTGATAAGATCCGTTACCATAAAATTATTATTATGACCGATGCTGATGTTGATGGTGCCCATATTCGAACATTGTTATTAACTTTCTTTTTTAGACAAATGCCTGAAATTATTGAAAAAGGATATTTGTATATTGCTCAACCACCACTTTATAGAGCTAAAAGAGGTAACTCTGAAATCTATTTAAAAGACGATAAAGCAATGGAAGAATATTTAATTCAAGTTGGTACAAATGATGCGGTTTTGGTTTTGCAAGATGGAACCCAAATTGCCGGTGCTGATTTGGTTGCCAGAGTTGAACAAGCCCGTATTGCACGCAATTTAATTTTGGCAATGTCTAATCGTATTCCGTCAAGAGTTATTGGTCAAATGGCTATCTTGGGATTATTTAATGCTGAAAGCTTAAGAAATGGCGGATTGGCTGCTAGATTAGATACAATTGAACCAGAATATGAACGTGGTTGGAAAGAAAGTTTAACGCTTGATAATGAATTGGTTTTGGAAAGAACGCTTCGCGGTGTAACTGAAACAATTAAGATTGATCATGCCCTGATCGCATGTGGTGAAGCTAGAAAACTTTCAGAAATGAGTGATGAACTTAAAGAATTTTATGCACAACCAGCTATCTTAAAAACAAAAGATGGTGAAACGGTTATTCATGATCCTATTTCTTTGGCTGAAGCTGTCTTTAAGGTTGCCCGTAAAGGTATTGCTATCAACCGCTATAAAGGTTTGGGCGAAATGAATCCGGAACAATTGTGGGAAACAACACTGGATCCAAATGCTCGCCGTTTATTGCAGGTGAAAATTACTCATCAGGATGAGGCTGAACAAGTCTTCTCTTGTTTGATGGGTGATGTTGTTGATCCAAGACGTGAATTTATCCAACAAAACGCATTAGATGTTGCGAACTTGGATATTTAAGAAAAGTGAAAAAAAGAAAAAAGCGGAGTTTGTTTTCCGCTTTTTCTATTTGATAAAAAAAGAGGCGGAAGCCTCTTTTTTTAATAATAAGTTGTTGCTCTTGATCTGATTCTTGTTACCCCATTCGTTGTTGAAATCCAAACATTATCACCTGGGCGTAGAGCGAGTTCATTTGTTTGAACTAAAGAAACATAAGAGCCATTTGTTTTTTGAATAATAAATTCATAAGCATTTGTACTTGTTAAAGCTTTTTCTGTTGTTGAACCAAGCATTCCACCAAGCAAGGCTCCTCCAACACCTCCAATAATATTAACAGCTGTATTTCCCCCAATCATAGAACCAGCCGCTGCTCCTGCAACAGCACCTGTTGCTGTTCCAATACTGTCTGAACCGGTTGTTTTAACAGGAATCATTTGAACAATTCGTCCCATTTGAACTGCTCCTTGAGCACCGATATCATAATTTGAATAAGATGTATTTGCATAATTATCGGCACAACCGGCTAAACCGATTGAAAACAATATTAAAAAGAGAAATTTTTTCATTGCTTTTCCTTTCTAAAAAAGATATGTTTGATAAAGTATTTTTTTAGTATAATTAACAAAAAAGGGAATGTCAATCATGTTGAATTTATGGAATAAAATGATGAAAAGCACCTACGATTGGTGTATGGGCCTTGTTGGAGGGAAATGGGCCCTTCCTGTTTTGTGTGCTATCTCATTTATTGAAAGTTCTTTTTTTCCTATTCCGCCAGACTTATTCTTAATTCCTCTTATTTTAACGGCTAGAACAAAGGCTTTTAAAATAGCGTTATATACAACTCTTTCAAGTGTTTTAGGCGGATTTTTTGGTTACGCTATCGGTTACTTTCTTTATGATACCATTGGAATTCCCATTTTGGAGTTTTATGGGGCAACAGATAAATTTGAAACCTTTAAAACATACTATAATAATTATGGCTCTTGGATTGTTTTTGGGGCAGGTATTACACCGTTCCCTTATAAGATTATCACGATTGCAAGTGGGGTTACTGGTTTGAATTTATTTGTTTTTGGGATTGCTTCATTATTGGCCAGAGGTATCAGATTCTTTTTAATCGCTTGGTTGCTTTGGAAATGGGGTGAGCCGATGAAAAATTATATTGAAAAGAATTTAGGTTGGCTCTCAATTGTTTTCTTTGTGTTATTGATTGGTGGATTTGCACTTATTAAATTGTTTTAATAAAAAAAAGCCACCGAGTTTATCGGTGGTTTTTTTTAACTTTTTAGTTCTTCAAATTTTTGTTTCATGGTAGGATTATTTCGGGTTAATCTTTTAACCGTTAAATCCTGAGCTCTGTTATTTGCTAATCTTAAATTATTTTCAGAAGAAAGCAGAGCCTCTTTTGTTTTTTGAAGGTGATCAATGGTTTTATCAATTTCATCAATTGCTTTTTTAAACTTATCACTTGCTAATTGATAATTCCTTGAAAATTTTTCTTTAAATTCATTGATATCTTCTTCAAAATGAGAAATATCAATATTTTGATTTTTAAATTCAATTACTTGTCGTTTGTATTCAACACTATTTAAAGCGGCATTTCTGAGTAATGATATAATTGGGATGAAAAATTGAGGTCTGATGACATACATTTTTTGATATTTATGAGATACATCAACAATCCCTGTATTATATAATTCATTTTCTGATTCCAAAAGAGAAACTAAAACAGCATATTCACATCCTTTTTCATTTCTATCTTTATCAAGCTCTTTAAAAAAGTCTTCATTTTTATGTTTGGTAGCAGTGGTATCCATTTCATTTTTCATTTCAAACATAATTGAGATGAATTCAACGCCTTCAGCTGTTGCCTCTTTAAAGATATAGTCACCTTTACTTCCTGTTTTTGCATCATTATCTTTTTCAAAATAAGCATTTGGAAAAGCTGTTGCGCGCAATTTATTAAATTCGATTTCGCAATGTTGTTCAAGTGTTTCGCCAACCATTTTGGTGGACATTTTTGTTTTTAAATCTTTATAAAAAGAGATGGTTTCCTCTTTAGCACGTAGTTGAATTTCAAAATTTTCTTTTAAAGATTTTTCTTTAATTAAGGCATCTTTATTTGCTTCGGATAGGGCGCTTTTAAGCTTTAAAATTTCTTGTTCTTTAAGAGTGATTTCATCTTTTTGAATAGAAAGTGCCTGGGAAAGAGCCAAAGCTTTTTCTTGTTCAAAAGAAGATGTTTTTGCTTTCAATCTTTCCATTTCTTGTAAAACATCAAAAAGCGCTTTTTCTTTTTCATTTTTTAATTTTGCTTCTAATAAAGCAATTTCATTATTTTTTTCTTTTACGAGTTGAATTTCTTTTTCTTTTAATTCTTTTTGAAATTCAGTTGTTCTGATTTGACTGGCAATTAATTCATAATCTGATTCATTAACTGTAAAAACATTTTGACATTTTGGACATTTAATTTCGGGCATATTCTTCTCCTTTTAGTTTATGTGAAAAATATCAAAAAAGAGCAAAAAAGTCAAATAATGTCATAAAAATAGTAGTGAAACTTGACTTTTTTTTAGAGGAGGGTAATAATGAAAAAGTTTTATTTTTTATAGGTGAGGATTATGAGCAAAAAATTTTTATTAGGCGTGGGGACCGCTTTATTTCTTTTAGTTTCCGGAGCAACATATTGTCATTTTTCAAAACCAACAGTTTCTGTTATTATGGCAACATATAATCGGGCGGATTTGTTGTCAAGAGCCGTCAAATCAATTTTGAATCAAACCTATAAAGATTTTGAATTTATTATTGTTGATGATGGATCAACAGACCATACCGAAAAGATTTTAACCGGATATGCAAAGCAAGATAGTCGAATTAAAATTATTAAAAACGAAAAGAATGAGGGATTAGTTGCCTCTCGAAATAAGTCATTGGAACTGGCTAGAGGAAAATATATTGCTATTATGGATTCTGATGATCAAGCGTTTCCGAACCGTCTTGAAAAATCGTTAAAAGTTTTAAAAGAAAATCCCGATGTACAAGCTGTAAGTGGTGCAACATATGATATTGAAAAAAAATTAGATCCGGATGTTTTTTTGAAATGGGATGATTATCATAAAATTAATAATGATTTTTCAATTTCAATGATGTTTAAAAACACATTTCCAAATCCGGCAGCTATGTTTAGATCAGAATTTATAAAAAAACATAATATAAAATATGACACAGAATATGAAGCTGCTGAAGATTATGATTTTTGGAAACAATTTATTATGAATGGCGGAAAGATTATCACAATTTATGAACCATTAACATTGATTCGCCGGCATAGTACAAATGTTCCTGAATATTATAAAAAAATGGCAATAAATTCTAATAAAATACATGCAGAACTTATTTCTAGATTTTATAAACCTGAACCGGAAGAAATTGAAACACTTCATACGCCGGTAACGGAATGTCAAATGCTTGAAAAAATCTCACATATAAATGAGGAAAAAAATATCATTGATCAAGAATCACTTACCAGATATCGTTTAAATAATTGTCCAAAAAATTCGCGTGATGCATATTATGTGAAACATTTGGGATGGGAAGATTTTATTTCTAAAGAAGGGGATGGATATGTTCGCCATTCAACAAAAGAAAAAGTTGATGTTCAAGAACAAGATGATATATTGATTCTAACTTTTGAAAATATTGCTCCTTTAAAATTTAAGTTAAATATTGAAAATGGATATTATCAAACATATGGGGATAATACCTTTATTTTGAAACATAATTATTGGGAAGATGAAATGTATCTGATAAATAAAGAAAAAAATGAATATTGCAGATTCTCAAATCAAGATTGTGGAATTCTTATCAAAAAAGGAAATGGGCGTATCGAAATTAAATGGAATAATCCTTATTATGATGTGGAAAAATTTGAATTCGATAAAAAAGAAAATAAATATATTCAAAAATAATTAAAAAAGGCGGTTTTAAACCGCCTTTTCTTTTTGTTGCACCTTCTTAGAATTTCCACTCTAAGCGAAGCATACCGCTGTGATCCAAGTATTCTTTACGATAGTTGCCGTTATATTCAAGCTTCAAGGTGGCGTTATCGCCTAAATCCATCCCAAAGCCGGCAACAACCGTTGTGCTCAGTCTATCAAGCGCCTTGCCTTGGATGGTATAGGTTGCGCCATTTGCCAACGTGTTGACGGATGACACATCATCGGTGATCACATCATATCCAACCATCACTCCGGCTAACGGGCGAACCCATCCAAGATCAGCGCCAACTTTAAAGCCTGCCATTGTGGTCACAAAGTCAGAATTTGTTCCTTGAACCGTTGTGCCCAAAGAATCCGTGTATCCTTCTTGTCTGGCATTTAAGTAGCGAACACCAACTTCCGGCGTTAAGATGACCTTGCCTTTTTTGATGTTATATCCTGTTGTGATCTGAGCCCCAACGGAATCCACATCATAGTTCGCTGTGCCTGTTGATGAGAGGATATGTTTTTCTTCATCATATTGGCTTCTAGAATATGTGACCACACCGCTGACCCACCAGTTGTTTGGTTGATATTGCGCTGAGATAAACCCTGTGTTGGTTTTAACTTCCGTTCTTCTGAGCGGTTCTTTGGCCGTTGTGTCAATGCCGGCATACCCGACCCCAACTGTCAAGTCTTCCGTTACGGCTGATTGAACACCAAGAACGGCTCCTTTACTGCGCATACGGAAGCCATCACCCGTGAGTGAGTTCACCCGATCATATAAGCCTTTCACATAAACACTTGCTCTGGCCGGTTCTTCTC
>JAGCKR010000056.1 GCA_017647405.1 Alphaproteobacteria bacterium | reverse complement strand
TATTATGGCAAAACCGACAACAGTTGAGATTAAATTAGAAAGCACAGCCGGAACAGGCGTTTTCTATGTCACAAAGAAAAATCCGCGAACAAAAACTGAAAAGTTGAAAATTCGCAAATTTGACAAAAAAGCCAGAAAACACGTGGAATTTGTCGAAAAGAAATTGAAATAATCAATTTTATGTTTCAAAAGAAAAGGTCGCTTTTTAGCGGCTCTTTTTTTTACATAAACATCAAGGCTGATAAAATACAAGCAACAAAAAAACCAACTAAACAATAAACCGAACCGATTCGTTTTCTAAACGCCGGATAAAGTGCAATAATTGAAACAAGCATCATCATTCCTGAAACAAAAGCAAAAACGCTTCCAACCAATCCTGATTGAATTAAAGGCAAAAATACCAAATACCCTAAAAGAGCGCCAATAGGCTCAATAAATCCGGTTAACAAGGTATATAAAAAAGCTTTTTTAGGATTCTTTGTTAAAAACAAAACAGGTAAACAAAACGCAACCCCTTCCGGAATGTTATGCATCGCCATTGAAATCGCCACCGGATATGAAATATCACCCCCTAAAAGAATAGCCATAAAAGTAGATAATCCCTCCGGCAAATTATGAATTGCCAAAATAACAGCCATCAAAAATGATGTTTTTAAAATAATTTGATGATCTTTTTTTAATGTTTTTTTTAAAGAATTATCAACCAACTCCTCCGGTAAAAATTTTTCCGTTAAAAAAACACATCCCATACCAATTATAAAAAAAACAAGCGTTAAAATAAAAGATGAAAATTTTCCAAAACTTTTTGAAAAAAGCAAAAAACTTTCCGGCAATAAAGCCGTCAAAGAAACATATAACATCACACCGGAAGAAAATCCCAAAATAAATGATAGAATTTTTATATCATATTTTTTCACAAAAAAAGCCGCCAATCCGCCTATACCGGTGGCAAGACCGGTTATCAATGTTATAAAGAAAGAAAATAAGAAATTCTCGTCCATATTACTTTCCAACAATATCTATAAGCGTAATTTCATTAAATGAACCAAATCTGGCAGGAAATCCACCCCAAAGCCCCGTTCCATCAGAAACATAAAGAAAAGATTCCTTATTCTTATAAAGCCCTCTTAAAAAACCTTTATTTGAAAGCTTAACAATCAAGTTAACCGGAAAAATCATTCCCCCATGCGTATGACCGGAAAGTTGCAAAAAAACATTATACTGAGAAGCCTTTTTAAAAACATGTGGATGATGCGCCAACAAAAGACGCAAAGCCATTTCATCCGCACCATTAAATGTTTTCTGCAAAAATTTATCAGCTTCTTTTTCTCGATAATTTGCTCCAAAATCAATTCCACCTAACACTATTTTTTGCCCATTAACAGTCAAAGAAATATTTTCATTTTGAAGAACGGTTAATCCAATTTCTTTAAAAAATTCGCGCCACAAATTTTCTTGATGATAAGCTTCATGATTACCAAAAACAATATAAACGCCCCCTTTTGCCTTTAAGGAAAGCAATCGTTTCATTTCTTCACCCAATTCTTTTGGAGAATTATCAATCAAATCACCTGTAATAAGAATTAAATCAGGATTAAGTTTATTTGTTTTATCAATAACTTTTTGTAACCAAACACCATCAAACCCTTGACCAATATGTAAATCAGTTAACTGAACAATTTTAAGTGGCATTTTTGACTGCCACAACGGTGTTTCTATTGTAATTTTCTTAATATATGGCAGTTGTGCAGCATTCCATACCGAAAAAATAGATAAACCAACACACAAGAAAAAAATTATTTTGGGCAATATTGTTGAAACGGTTATGAATAAACGCGTCATATCAGTTAAAAAAGTTGCAGCAAATAAAAAAACCAATAAAACAAGTGATCCTGAAAATAATTTCAAAACCCATGAAGGTAACGTATTGCCATATAACAAAATAATCCACAAATTAAAAAGCGCCGGTAGCAAAGAAAGAGTAATTATTCCTTTGATCCAAAAGGGCCACATTAAAAGTGACACAAACCGCCATTCAACATATCCGAAAATCAACCCTAAAAATAAAAATGATACAATAAAAAACATTTTCCCTCTTATAAATTATCTGTTTTTTTATGATATATATCACTTTTTAAAACCTCACAAGTTTTTTTAACAAAAAGAGATATTTCTTTTTTGCAAAAAAAATGATATAATAATAAAAAATTTTTTAACGGATACTTTATGGCAGAAAATCAAGCACCTTGTTATTCACTTAAAAATATGAGCCTACATTTTGGGCTTAACCCTCTTTTTGATGATATCACTCTGCATATCAAAAAGGGAGATAAAATTTGTTTAATCGGTCGAAATGGTTCCGGCAAATCAACCTTACTTAAAGTGATTGCTGGACTAATGGATATTGATTCGGGTGAAATTTATTCAGAACCTGGCATAAAAATAACTTATATGGATCAAGAATCTGATTTAAGCGGATATAACACATTAAAAGAATATATCTTAAGTGGATTAAAAGAATCAAAAGAACATGAAGAATATAAAGCTGATATTCTGATAGACCAACTAGATATTTTGGGAAACCAAGAAGTAAAAACAGCTTCTGGAGGAGAGAAAAAAAAGGCAGCACTTGCTCACGCGCTTATCCAAGAGCCTGACATTTTACTTTTAGACGAACCAACAAACCATCTGGACATTACAACAATTGAAAAACTGGAAGATATTATTAAAAACTTTTCCGGAGCAGTTATTGTTATTAGTCATGACCGTCGATTTTTAACGAATATTTCAACAAATACCTTTTGGCTTGATAGAGGCTCAATTCATATCAATGATAAGGGATACGCTTTTTTTAATGAATGGCAAGAAGAAATCATTAATCAGGAAATTATTGAGCAAAAAAACCTAAATAAACGTATCCAAGAAGAAACCGAATGGTTACACAAAGGGGTCACTGCTCGCCGAAAAAGAAACATGGGTCGTTTGCGCCGTTTAATTGCATTACGTGAAGAACGCAAAAATCAAATTAAACAAGTTGGCAAAGTTAAAATGGAAGCAGACAAAGGAGTCGTTCAATCCAAACTTATTTCTGAACTTAAACATGTTTTTAAATCCTTTGGGGATAGAGAAATCGTTAAAGATTTTTCAACCCGTATTTTAAGAGGAAATAAAATCGGTATTGTTGGGCCAAATGGCGCCGGAAAATCAACTCTTATTAAGCTAATCACTAAACGACTTGAACCTGATTCTGGTTTTGTGCGCATCGCAAAAAATTTAGAAGAAGGATATTTTGATCAAAACAGAATTGATTTAGATCCTAAAAAAACTCTTTGGAAAACATTATGCCCCGAAGGGGATCATATTTTTGTTCGGGGATCTTATCGCCATGTTGTTTCTTATTTAAAAGATTTTTTATTCACATCTGCACAGGCAAATTGTCCTGTCGGCATTTTATCAGGCGGTGAAAAAAATAGATTAATGTTAGCCCTCATTCTCTCCAAACCAAGTAATTTTCTTGTGTTAGATGAGCCCACAAATGACTTAGATATTGATACTCTTGATTTATTACAAGAAGTTTTGGATGAGTATGACGGAACTGTTTTAATTGTGAGCCATGATCGGGATTTCTTAGATAAAGTTGCCGTTTCACTTCTGTACATGAAGGGAGATGGAAATATTATAGAACATGTTGGCACATATTCAGAACTCATTGAAAATATCAAAAAAACAGAGTTAAAAAAACAACCGCCAAAAGAGAAAGAAAAGTTAAAACAAGATACAAAACCTAATTCTATTAAACAAAAAAAATTATCATTTACTCAAAAACATCAGTTGGAAAAATTGCCTTCTGAAATTGAGGTTTTAACAAAAAAAGCCTCTCTTTTAGAAGAAAAATTAAATGATCCGAGCTTATGGGAAAAAAGCCCATCCGAATTCACAAAAATTACAACAGAATTATCCGAGTTAAAAACAAAGATTGAAGAAAAAGAAACTTTATGGCTAGAACTTGAAATTCTTGCCTCAGAAAGCTAAATTTTTTCATATTTTTTTCGTTCATTCCTTGATTTTTGTTTCTATTCATAGTAAAAAATAAAAAAGACAAAAAAAGGGGATCAAAATGCACGCATTACCACCATTAATTACAGATTTAACACTTATTGCCGTTTATGCCGGCATTATCACATTGGTTTTTAAGTGGTTAAAGCAACCAGTTGTTTTGGGATATGTTCTGGCCGGTATTATTGCAGGTCCTTATTTAACCCTTTTCCCCTCTGTTACAGATGAACAAAACATCAAAATTTGGGCAGACATTGGCGTTATCTTTTTGCTTTTCAGTCTTGGTCTTGAATTTAGCTTTAAAAAAATCTTAAATGTTGGAAAAACCGCTATTATTACCGGTATGATGAATATCATTTTCTTGCTTTTTATTGGCTATTTAACCGGTCAAATACTCGGTTGGTCCACCATGAACAGTCTGTTTCTTGGTGGGATGATTTCAATGAGTTCAACAACCATCATCATCAAAGCATTTGAAGAATTAAATCTAAAAAAAATGAAGTTTACCGATCTTGTTTTCGGCGTTCTTATCATTGAAGATATCGTTGGTATCCTTTTACTTGTTTTACTGCCAACAGTTGCCCTAAGTCAAAGTGTCAACGGTAATGAACTTCTTATCAGTACACTCAAATTATTATTCTTCCTTGTTCTTTGTTTCATCACAGGCATCTATCTTATTCCAACATTTATGAAAAAAGCCTCATCCTACATGAATGATGAAACATTACTCATTGTATCAATCGGTCTTTGTTTAGCCATGGTGTTATTTGCAACATCATCTGGATTTTCTTCGGCTTTAGGGGCATTTATTATGGGTGCTATTCTAGCAGAATCCAATCAAGTTAAACGCATTGAACATGTTTTAAAACCCGTTAAAGACTTCTTTGGAGCCGTTTTCTTTGTTTCCGTCGGTATGATGGTTAATCCATTAATGTTTATAAAATATGCTGAACCAATTTTATACATCTCAGCAATCGTTATTATCGGAAAGGTGTTTTTTTCCTGTATCGGCTTTGTTATTTCGGGTCAAACACCAAGAACAGCCGTTTTATGCGGATTTTCCCTTGCACAAGTAGGCGAATTTGCCTTTATTATCGCCTCACTCGGATTAAGCTTAGGTGTCTTAGCAGACCATGTATATCCCACCATTGTTGCCGTTTCGGTCCTCACCACCTTTACAACGCCACTCATGATAAAATCCGCCATCCCATTTTACAATAAGGCAAGGGAACTGTTACCCCATAATCTTAAGGAGATTATAAAAAGAACACTTATTCAAACCAATGAAAATAAAGAAGAAGATAATAGTGCTTGGAATGAATTATTCAAAAGATATTTCTTAAGAATTTCTTTGTTTTCAATTATTTTAATCGGCATTATGAACATTTCGTTTCACTTGGTTTCCCCGCTGTTTCATAAAATTTTTCCCGATCTTATTGCCCGTATTTTAATCACAACAATCACACTTGTTTGTATGGCCCCATTCATGAATGCGCTTCTTGTTTTAAAAGGCAAATTTTCAAGAATTTACATCGATCTTTGGATTGAAAAACAAGCAAATAGAGCACCTCTTTTGATGTTAACAGCATTTAAAGTTTTAATTGTTGCCCTTTTTGTGATGATTGTTATTCATGAATTATTAACAGCTAACCCATATGTAACAACTATTTTAGTTACCTTAACGCTCTTTTTGGCACTCAAATCTCAGTGGGTTTCAGAACAATACATGAAAATTGAAGCGCATTTTCTGATCAATCTTAACAGAGAACAAATTGAACAACAAATCAAAGAAAATGAAGATAAAAATATCAAACCAAAAGAATGGCTTGATTCTTCTTTGGAAGTATTGACACTTGTTTTAACATCAGAAGCCCCTTGGGTTGGAAAAGAATTAAAAGAAACAGAATTTAGAGATAAATACGGAATGAATATTTTTAAAATCATTCGAGGCGACCAAATTATAACCATTCCAAGATCAAATGAAAAACTGTTTGAAGGTGATGAACTCACTTTTGTAGGCACCCCTAAACAATTAAAAAGATTTAAAACAAATAATCAATCTAATGGAATTAAAATAAAAGAACCGGATAATTCTTTAATTTTACATGACTATATTTTAAACCAAAAAGGTGAAGAAGATACAAAAGATAAAACTGTTTTAATCAGCTGTGCATTCTTGGTTACGCCCGAATCCGGTTTAGCGCAACACAACATTGTTGATGCTCAAATCAGAAACAAAACCAAATGCCTTGTAATCGGTGTTGAACGAAAATCATCCTTATTTGTTAATCCAGAATCGAATTTTACATTTAAAGAAGGTGATTTAATTTGGCTTTTAGGGGATAAAAAATCAATGACGCAAGAAGTATTGCATCAAATGGAGCTAAATGAAAAAAACCACACCTCAAAACAAGCGGAAAATATTTTATCAAATCAAGCAATCTAAAAAGCTAAAAATCAGCCTTTTTTAGCAAAGAAAAAGAAAAAAAAAGAAAAAGATTAAATTTTCTTTTAAAAATAAGTATTTTTTTCTGGAAAGAGGCTTTTTTTTTAGCTATAATGAAATTAGTTGATTTGTTTTTTTAGGGGAAGAATATGAAAAATTGGAAACGAACACTTCTTATCGGCCTTGTTTGGGGTTATTTTTTGCTTGGCTGGTGGGCAAAAATTTTCTTCTCAACCAATTGGCAATTAGATATTTTTTCAATTGGCCATTGGCAATTTTTGCTTGATGAATATAAAAAAGGATGGGCAATAAAATCAACAAGTGATTGGGTGTTTATTACCTCCTTAATTTCCCTTCCGATTATTTATCTTTTGGGATGGAAATATGCATTAGAAGTGAAATGGTTGAATTTACTTCATCAAATAACGAATAAAATCATTTATTTTTTCACGGGAAATTCGTCATCCAAACAACAAGTTAAACTTTCATTAAACAAAAACTCATCGAAAAATGTGAGACCACGAGCAATGGATAGTTCCCTGGTTCGCCCAATTGCCAAAAATAGTGAACTTAAAGTTCCTGTGGACACAAACGAGCATATGCAAGGGGTAAATGAGATGAGTGGTTACAAGAAACAAGGTTCTGAGTTTTCTGCACCATCATCCTCTTTTTCATCTAATCATTCAGGATTTTCTTTTGATGAACCGAAAAAAAATTCTTTTACCTCATCATTTGACTCACCCTTCAATAGCGGTTTTACACCACCTAGTATGAAACAAAGTTTTTCAATAGCGCCTAAACCCTCTGAAGAAGACGATTTTGATAAGATTTTACTTGAAGACATTAAATTGCCAGAACGCATTCGTTTAGAAGAAGATATTGAAGATATTTTAACATCTGCAGAATATAAGATTATTTCTAATGCCTCTTTAGGCGACATAAAAGTTGATTACCTTGCTGTTGGACAAGAAAAAATTCTTGTGTGTAAGATTGACTCAGAAAGTGGCGACTGGTTAGCTGATGAAGAAAAATTTAATGGGGAAGATCCATTATGGTTTTCAGAAAGCTCACACCGCGTTTCCCCTATTTATAATCTGATTGAACAAACAGCTAAATTTACTGAACGATTAAAAACATTCGGATATTTGGGTAAAGTTCAGCCCATTTTTATCGCAAAAAACAGCAATATTATTAATGCTGAAGATATGCTTGATACATGGAAAGAAATGAACATCATGGTTTGCAGAACTGATATCGGGGGGCCTGATGAATTAAATAGTTTTGCAGATACCGTTTTACCTGATACCCAACCTGATGATGAAACAATGATAATTGTGCAAAATGCTTTATAGGAGACTAAAATGGCTTTTAAAAGAGATAGTGCATATGAAGATCAGACCAAATATGTTTTATGGATAATTTGGACAATCATTGCCGCTTTTGCCGCACTTTATGTTTTGATGTTGCTAATGATTCCATTACGCCATCTTTTAAACTCAGAACTCAGTATTGTAACTTGGCAAAGTATCATAGAGTTTTGGAAGCGCAACTGGGATGATACAACAAGATTACTTATTGGATATTCATCCGAAATTAAAAGATTCTCTAACTCTTCAAATCCACGTGGAACAGATTATCTTATTTTTGTTCCATTTGTGGCTTTTTTCCTTATTTTTATTGGGGGCTTGATTAGAAACCCTTATGAATATATGCCAAAAATCTTTGGTGGCGGTCGAATGGCTGAATATGGCGACATCAAAAAAATGAAACTCTTTGATGGTTTCTGCATCGTTTTAGGCCGTTTTAAAGGCAAATTAATGAAAATGCCGGAAACACTTTCTTGCCTTGTTGTTGCCCCTCCGGGAACCGGTAAAACTGTTGGTGTTGTGATTCCAACAATTTTAGAATCTCCGACATTAAGTTTAATTGTTAACGACCCTAAACCGGAACTTTGTTATAATACAACGGCTTATCGTGCTACAATTGGGCCTGTTTTCGTTATTAACTGGGGGGCACAAGATGAACCGGAAAAAGGTATTTTTTATCCGAGTTGGAATCCTCTTTCAGCTTCTTGTTTACCACCACTTGGAAGTGATCGCGAAAAATATATTGACTCTATGGTCGCCGTCTTAGTTGAAGAGCCAAAAGGTGGGGCAGATCCTCACTGGTCCAAAACAGGTCGAAACGCTATGGCAGGCTTCTTGCAATTTATTTCGAGTAAATGCGAACGTGCCCGTGCAAATGACTATTTTATTAACAAGTTAATGGAAGGGAATTTTGATCAAGAAGATGCTAATGTTTTAGCAACCTATTATGATGGCATGAACGATCAATCGGCACAATTAGCTTTATCAGCTCTTCAAAAGGGAGAGTTAACCGTTGATAACTATGCTCCAATCGGCACATGGGAAGGTCTTCCTGAACAATGGCAAGGAAATGAACCTTGTATTGCCATGATTTTTGACTGGTTAACTGAGTCACAAATGAAAATCGCTGCTGATATCAAACGGCGCTCAGATGAAGGGGATCAAATGGCTATGATGGCTGATCCAATGAGAGACTTGTTGGATTTAGCGGTTAAAGAAGCAACCAGATTTGCTTATGCTCACCGTGCTGTTGTTGAAATGAATCAGCTTTCAGGAACACCGGATAAAGAACGTGGATCTATTCTTTCAACGGCTTTAACCGGTATTAATATCTTTAAAAACTCAGCTGTCCGTATGCGAACAAAATTCAGCGATTTGACATTCCGAGATTTAAGAGGTCTTCAAGATCCAATTAGTGGTGAGGTTAAACCGGTTTCTGTTTATCTGTCTGTTAACCAAGTTGATGCCAGATCTATGAACGTTATTACGGGTATTTTTGTTGAGTTGATGAGTTCTTTCTTAATTTCCAATCCACCAAACTTTGTTGGTACAGATGGGATTAAATCAGGACCTTATCCCGTTTTATTCGTTCTTGACGAGTTCCCACAAATGCCAAAGCTTGCAGCTGTTAAAGATGGACCTGCTGTCGGTCGTGGACAAAAAGTGGCTTACTTACTTATCGGGCAGGATTTGGGTCAGATTTCCGGACAATATGGTAAAGACGATCTTGAAACCATTATTACAACAACAGCTGCAAAAGTTATTTTAGCTCAAAACAACGAACAAACAGCCGAACGTTTCTCCAAAATGATCGGTACAAAAACCATTGAAGTTGCCTCTTCAAGTAGAACAGAAGGTGTTTCGCAACAAACAAATCCGTTTGCTGCAAATATTTCAAGATCACTTCAAAGTTCCAGTGTTGTTGGTGCCTCTGAAATGATGAGTTTGGAAAAAACAAAACAATATGTCCTTTTCCAGGGCTTTTTAAACAGACCAATTTTAGCCGATGCACCACGGTGGTTCTTAGATAAAAGCATGAAAAAGAAGTGCGAAATGGGGGCTTCTCCTTGGGTGCCATATTGGATTGTTGCTCAACGTGAAAATACGGATATGCAAACTTTAAAAATCATCATGAAAGGCCAAATTGATGATTTGGATGAAGAATTGAAGGGTGCTTAATGGATAATAGAATAAGTCTTTCCGATTTAAATAATGACGATTCACTGCTTTCATGGGATGATCTTTTTGAAAAAGAAACACCAGAAGAAGAACCGTTTATCGATAAAGACTTTTTCAAATCATTAGAAGCACTAAGCAAAAAAGAAGAGGAAAAAGAAAAACCACCTCATGATCAATCTTATTGGGAAAATTTATTTAATGAAATGAATTTTCCTGGGATGGATTTAATGGCGGTAACATATTTTTCCTCCTCTCTTCACAATCCCATTGATACACATTTAAAAATGAAGCGATTAGTACGAGATTTTGTGAGATTGTTGAGTTATAATTACATCATGGATCTTCGATCTGCGGGTCTATCGGAAGAAGCTATTTTTTATATGAAAAAAGGAAAAATTCCTGAAAATTATACTGTTCATTTAAAATATCCTCTAGAATATGGCGGATCATTAGATTTTAATAATATGGTTTTAATTCAAGATAAACCCTTTCATGATATGATTCACTCATATATTGATAAACAAATGATATCACCAAGCGGTATTGAATATCCTTCGCTTTTATATGTCCCTGTTCCGGTTGGAAAGGTCTATGTTCCCTTCTCCTTATTCACAGGATCCGGCGGTAAAAATAAACAAGACAGAAGCGTTTATGCAGGATATTCCTCAGCTGTCTTAAATAAAATTGCGCTTAAAAGCATGCCGGGGAGATAAAAATGCGCGTCTTACATCAGGTTTTAAAAAAAATATATCAAGATTATGCTGTTTTCTTTCCACCAGCAAAAATAAACGAAATTCAAAAAGTAAATATTCAACTGGTTCAGACGGGATTAGCGGCCTTGCCTCAGGATTATATTGACTTTTTAACAATGACAAATGGCATTTTTTATAATGGATTAGAATTATTTGCAACCACTTCTCATGAACGAGAAAAGGGCGCATTTTTTCACCGCAGTATTATGGAAATGCAAAAATTATTCAGTCAAAATCCATCAGTCAAAAATAAAATTATATTAGCACAAGCTCCAGAAGAATTTGTTTTATATGACTTTCAAAAAAAAGAGTATCAAATCATGGATCGATACTCTTATACGGTTTTTCTTAAATTTCCAAATTTATTGGATGTTATATATTACTATACAAAACCCGTTTTGGATAAATAAGAATTATCTTTCAATAACACCTTGAAATTGTGAAGAAGACTCATCGGATTCATCGGTTTCATCCGCAAACTCCTCCTCAGAGTCATCTTCTTGTACATTGTTATTACTTGATACTTTATAAATTGAAAGAGGTTTGATTTTAGGCATATCATCAGATTCAAATCTTGAAACATACTCATATGCTCTGCAAACACGTAAAAACGCTTCTTTTGCGGCAGTCATCAAAGCCTCATGTTCTTCTGGCAATGTCTCAGGAGTTAAAGACTGATTAATACGAACCAAAGCCTCTGTATATTGACGTGTTGCCGGTAAAAGCTTTGCAACAATTTCAATATATGGATTTTTCTGATGAACAATTTCAACACGTTCTTTCATTTCCTGAGCTTGTTTCACAAAAGCTTGAACTTGTTTTCTGTCATCAAAATACATATCCTTTACAGCCTCTTCAACAGCTTCGCCCGCTTTTAATATAGCCAAACGAGATTGTTCCATTAACTGAATATATTGGGCATCAGTTAAATTTTCCTTAACGGATAATTGATTAACAACAGAAAGAGCATCTTTTGCATTTTGCAATAAATATGATGCAGCCTCATTATCAACGGAATAAATCTGTTTCTCTGCCGTTTTAACAGCCTCTCTTGCATCATTAATAGCTGAATTAATACGTTCTACCCGTTCATTCAATGAGATCTTTGCAAGCGCTTCTTTTTCCTTTTGCATTGCTTCAGCTATTTTTGTGTTTCCTTTTTCAACAATAGAACTCACCGCATTAGATAAATCAACAAAATTTGTTAAATAAACAGGTGAATGCGTTTTCCCTTTCACTGAAAGAGTAAAAGGAGGCAAATCAGAATAGGCTGCCAAAGAAATTGGAGCAGAAACATCTATTTCTTTTTGTGGCATATTAAACACAATCTGCATCGGATTGGAATAAAAATCCCCAGCCTTCAAAGAGGCATCCATCATTTTTAAGATCCCCTTTTCAATCGTGAAATTACCGCTCAACGATTCCATATTTGTTTTACCAGCCGTCAAAAATCTTGAAAGTTCTGTATCAAATTCATGCTTTGGTCTGCGTTCTTTTATTGTTTTTTGAATCAATGGCGTCACTTTTTGAATATCCGCCCCAACAAAAACCGGATGCATAATTTGCAACTTCCCATTACCATCCAAATTTTTTCTGATTTCAAGTGGAGATTTTCCCATTGCATTAATCTTAGCTGATAATGTTAAAACACCACTACCAAAAGCTGTTTTAGATGAGCTTAACAAATTTGGAGACAACTCTAATCCAGCTAAATTTACATCCATTTTTATTTGAGGAATGCCACTCCAAGAAATAGTTCCATTCACTTTTAATGAAGATCCTTCATTAGAAGGAATGCCTTCCAACTGCGTTAAAGTCAACATCTTATCTTGAATGGAGAAATCAATAATTGCCTCTTTCAGTTCATTAGCATTCCATAAAATTTGACCTGTTTCAAGACGTGCCTTTATTTGCCACATATCAAGAAGTGAAAAATCAAAAACTTTTTCCGAAGAGCGCCCTTCTTCAAAGATATGAGTAAATTCACGCAACATATATTTATCCATATCAAAGGACGGGGTTTTAATTTTAACGTCAGCAATTTTTTGCGATTGTGTGTTTTTAATATTTCCAGCCACTTCTATATGATGCACACCAATTTGAATGTTGGATGCTTGGAATTTCATATCACTGGCCGATCCATTAAGCAATCCTTGAAAAGTGAGTTCTCCTTCAATGGCATTATCAATCTTATCGGTCATTACAACATCTTTTAAAAACTTTTGAAAACTTGGATATGTTAGCTCTGTTTTTAAATCTTTTGCTACTAGCATATCATTTTCAAAAGCAATTCCACCATTCAAAGCTAAATTAAGTTCGCCAATCTTGCTTGTATAATTTCCGGTCCAAATATTTTTATCTTCTGATAAATCCAAATTAACAGATAACTTATCTATTTTACTTAAATAGGCACTGTTTGTGAACAATCCTGCCCTATCCATAAACAGTTTTAACTCTTTTGCGCCAAAATCTAATTTTAATGAATTAATTTTTTGTTCCGGTGTTGCAACTTTATCAATCTCAGCTGACGAGAGCACAGAAGCCATAGCAGCATCTGTGACACGCAATTGAGAAACAGTTAACAATCCATTATTTAAAGAAGCATCTATTTTTACTTTTCGCATAGGTAAATTAAAGGCCGTCACTTCTTTCATATCCACAGCAAGCTTCCCATTTAAATCTTTTAAGAAAGAAGCATTTTGAAAGGCGTTTTTAATTAACGGCAACATTAAAAGTAAATCTTTTTTCTCTTTCAGGGGTTTATATCCGACATATTTATCTAAATCAACATTTTCCAAAACACCAGAAAAACCAACAAACGGGGTTTGAGCTTTCAGATAATCCAGTTTTCCTTTTAAATATCCGCCATCAGATTCAAATCGTTCAATATCAATATTGATGTTATTATTAACCCACAACATATTCCCTTCAAATGAAGCTTTTTGAAGAACATTTGGCGCTAACGTATGAATGCTCATATATTTTGAAAGAAGTGTTCTTAAACTTTTTGATTCACCTGTCAAAATTAAAGACCAACCCGTTTGATCATCTTGAATCAATGATCCGCCTGTTGCAGAAACACTTGTTTCCCCATCTAAAAGAGCTTTGATTGAGTGAATAATAATTCTGCCTGTTTTTTTAGAAATTGACAATGCAACATCTTTAATTGTTTGATTGCCCTGTGTAACTTTTTGTGCATTTAATTTTAAATCATAATCCGGTGATGCAACATCTGTTAAATCCATTGTTTTAATATCATTAATCAAATCTTGCCAATCAACGGTATTAAAATGATTGATTTCAATGCCAGCCACATAAAATGGTTTTCCATTCTGGTCTTCTCGTGAAAAAGTTCCTGATATAGCAACGGCATCATCCGCATCACCTAACCGAACCGTAAAATTTTTAATACTATCAAATCCATCTTGCGAAACATAACTAATTCCACCAGTTGCAGGCATATTTAAGCTTGAGCTTAATGGTCGCAAACCAATTTCTTTTAAAATAACATTCGGACGGGCAACTGAAAATGATCCATCTGCCGTAATAGATGTTCCTTTTAATCCTTGTGATGAAAACTCACCAGCTAAATCAAACATAATCGATTTATCTTTTGTTTGAATAGAAAGGTCAAAAGCAGAAGGCACATCCAAAGATAATTCATTCAATTTTAAATGTGTCACATACTCATTTTCTGCCCGTTCTAAATAGCCATCAAAAGAATAAGGCCCTTGAAGGGTTTCCATTGTGACTTTACCATTGATATTTGTTAACTCAATTTTGGATGAAGTCAATTTATTGAAATAATTAATTGTTCCATTTTCTATTGACAAATTATCAACCCTTGTTTCCAGCAAGTTGTCCGAAAAACCAAGACTTGTATTCTCAATCGATTTATTAGATAAAAATTTGAAATCCCAATTCACATTTTGTGCATCCATACGCTCTAAATAAAGAACAGGATTTTCAAGCTTAATTTTATCAATAACAATAGGTTTATTCAGCAAAGATTTCCATGTGAGTTGAATAGCGACTTTGGGGATTGTGAGCATCACTCCACGACCAGAACCTTGCGAACTTGATAAAGAAACATCATTTAAAATAATTTCAGGAGATGGAACCCAAGAAACATATGTTGTCCCTCTGACATTAAACTCTCGACCGGTTAAATCGTTCACAATTTTTACAACACTTTTCTGAAAATTATCAGCATTAAATGAACGTGCTAAAAAATATCCCACACCGCCAACAATTAACAGAACGAGAAATAAAACCGTTAATAAAAACTTTTTCATGATGTCTCCGATAAAAAAGAAAGTCCCCACATTATCTTTTACTCTCTTCTACTATAACATAACTTTTTGAAGTTTCAAGCTGTTTTTTAAATATTTTTTTTCCAGAAAAATGGCAAAACCAAAATTAAAATAGCCACAAACTCTAAACGTCCTAAGAGCATTAAAAAGGATAAAACATATAAAGCTCCGGAGGGCAAAAAAGCAAATGTCTTGTCCGGACCAATATGCTCGCCAAGTGCCGGACCAATATTTGAAAGAGCACTTAAAGCACCAGAAAATGCAGACACAAAATCAAGCTGAAATAAAGAAAGAACCAACGTTCCGACAAATAAACTAACAAAATAAAGACCAATATATGTTAGTACACCAAAAACAACATCTTCTTCAATCGCTTTATCTCCATATCTTGGAACAAAAATACCATGAGGTCTGGCTGTTGATTTTAGCTTAGCATGAATGATTTTAAAAAGAACAGAAAGACGAAACATCTTTATCCCACCCGTTGTTGAACCAGTACATCCCCCCGGTAGCATTAAAACCATAAAAAAGGCCATTGCCCATGAGCCCCATAATTGGTAATTATCTAATGTAAATCCCGTTGATGTCAAAATGGATGCAACTGAAAAAACCGTTGTTCGTAATATATTTTCAAGTGAATCATTATTAAAAGAAACAGCAACCCAGCGAAGCGTTCCCATAAAAAGAACAAATCCAATAAATGAGAAAAAATAAAGTCTTATTTGATCATTTTTTCGGATTGTTTCAAGCGAACCATGAAACAAATAAATACTAAACATTAACGGCAAACCGCCCCAAAACATAAATAAGGATAACACCCACTCAATTAACGGACTATGGAAGTAAGCAATAGAAGAATCATGCGTTGAAAAACCGCCCGTCGCCACAACGCTCATTGCGTGATTAACAGCATCAAACCAATTCATACCTGCCAATTTCAAACAAATAACAGCAACAACCGTAAAAACAAAAAAATAAATCAAAATTGAAAAAACATTTTGAAAAATTGTTGGCGCATCACGATTGCTTTCCCCTGAAACTTCAATATTAAATAATTGCATACCTCCAGTTCTAAGTGTCGGCAAAATCAAAATAGCAACCACCAAAATACCCAAACCACCCATCCAATGCGTTAAAGAACGCCACAATAAAACACCTTCCGGCAAGGAATCTAAATTTGAAAAAATTGTTGCTCCGGTTGTTGTTAAACCAGAAACAGATTCAAAGATAGAGCGAGCGAATCCCAACCCGTAAAAAGAAAAGAAATAAGGCAAGGAACAAAAGAAAATATAAAAAACCCAAATAAGCGTTGTTGTCACAAACATCTCTTTTGTTTTAAGAACAGATTGATTTCTTTCTGTTGAAAGAAGTAAAACACTTCCCGCAGCAACAGTCAAAGCTGCCGTTACGGAAAAAATTTTAGCAGATTTAACGTTCCCATCAATATAGTCCAATCCAGCAGGAAATAGCATCATAAACCCGCACACAACAACCATAAAACCTATAATCGAAAAAATCGATTGCCATTTCATTTGATTACTCCCTAAAAATTAAGCATATTTTAATTTTATTTCTTTTCAAAATCAATAAAAAAGTGTAAAATTAACTTTAAAGAAAGAGGATTTTATGTATTTTGACACACACTTGCATTTAATAAATGAAAATGAAATTATAAAAGCGCATAAAAAAAATATTAATGGCTTCATTATCAATGCAACCACAGAAAATGAATGGGAGGCAATCACCACTCTTTCAAAAAAATATCCTTTTGTTTATGGTGCTATCGGCATTCATCCATGGTTTATCCAATCAGCTTCACAAAACTGGGAAGAAAAAATGGAAAAACTTCTTCAAAATAATACCTTTCTGATGATTGGTGAAATAGGTATTGATGGATTAAAACCAGATATAGAAAAACAAACAAATATTTTTTTATCATCCCTTAATCTGGCAAAAAAATACAACCGAAGTGTTCACATTCATGCCGTAAAATCATGGAATAACATTTTACCGATTATTAAAAATTTTTCAGAACTCACCTTTTTATTTCATCGATTTAATGCTTCTGAAGAAATCATTCAAGAACTTAATAAATATGATGCGTGGTATTCTGTAAACTCACCAACTAACATTTCAAAACTCCCCATTAACAGGGTGCTCACAGAAACAGATTCAGACACCGAAACATATAACTATAATAAATTCATAACGCTTGTGGATAACTTTCCAATCCATTCGCAACAACTTAAAGAAAATTTTTATCAGTTTCTCAAAAAATCAGGAGAATTAATCCATGCAAAATAAAGATAGTCGAACAACGCTTTTACTGGGTGAAAAAGGCATTCATAATTTAAAAAATGCACATATTTTGGTGGCCGGATGTGGAGCGGTTGGAGGTTTTGCACTTGAAGCATTAGCAAGAGCCGGCGTTGGTTATTTAACCATTGTGGATTTTGATTCATTTGATGAAACAAATTTAAACAGACAACTGTTTGCAACAACAAAAACTTTAGGGCAATCAAAAACCTCAGCAGTCAAGGAACGTTTACTTTCCATTAATCCCGAATTAAAAATAACAGAAAAAAACCTTAAAATATCCGCTCAAACAATGGCTGAAATTTTCGATACAAAATATGATTATGCCATTGATGCCATTGATTCTGTGAACGCTAAAAGCTTGTTGATTGAAGAAATTTTAAAACAAAACATTCCATTCATCTCCGCTATGGGAGCTGCCCTTAAAACTGATTTAAGCAAAATTAAAATCGCCTCATTTCACAAAACCATTGAATGCCCATTAGCGGCTTTTGTGCGCAAAAAATTAAGGCAAAGAGGTGTATCCCTCAAATTCCCTGTTGTTTTTTCAAGCGAATGTGTTTCGGATAAAAAAGCTCTTGCTCCTGAAAAAGACGATGAAACAAACAGAAGAGCCATGGGCTCACTGGTTACCGTAACGGGGATTTTCGGTTTAATGTGCGCCCATGAAGCTATTTTATTCTTAAGTCAAAAAGAATAATTATTTTTTGAAAACAAGACCTTCTTTTTGTGCAAAAATTTTAATCACATCGCCTTCCTCAAACTCACCCGAAAGTAGCATAAAAGCTAATTTATTTTCAACTTCCTGTCTGAAAAGACGTTTTAACGGACGGGCGCCAAATTCTTCATCATACCCACGGTCAGCCAACCATTCTTTAGCGGATTCATCCATAACGATTTGAATGTTTTTTTCTTTGACTCGTTTTTGCAAACGATGTAATTCAATATCAACTATTTTTCTGATTTCTTCTTTTTTAAGCGGATGAAAAACAATAATTTCATCCAACCTGTTAATAAACTCAGGTTTAAAAAAGCTTTTAAGTTTTGGCAAAATTTCTTTTTCATCTGAACCTGTTACCAAATTGGAAGTTAAAATCAAAAAGGTATTTTTAAAATCAACTTTTCGACCCTGTCCATCTGTTAAATGTCCTTCATCCAAAACTTGCAATAACACATTGAAAACATCAGGATGCGCTTTTTCAACTTCATCAAATAAAACAACTTGATATGGCCGACGTCGCACTGCCTCAGTCAACACACCCCCTTCATCGTATCCAACATACCCCGGAGGCGCTCCAAGCAATCTGGAAACAGCATGTTTTTCCATATATTCAGACATATCAATTCGAATAAAGGCATGTTCCTCATCAAATAAAAATGAAGCAAGCGCCTTTGCAAGTTCCGTTTTTCCAACACCAGTCGGTCCCAAAAATAAAAATGAACCAATTGGACGATTTGGATCATTTAATCCTGAACGCGATCTTCGAACGGCATTTGAAACAGCCGTGATAGCGCTCTTTTGTCCCACAACCTTTTTTGCAATTTCTTCTTCCATGTGGATAAGTTTTTCCTTTTCACTTCCCATTAACTTATCCACAGGGATACCAGTCCACTTTGAAACAATGGCCGCAATTAAATCGGGTGTTACAATTTCATTTTCTGCCCGTTCATTATTTTTTGCTTCAAGTTCATTTATTTTCTTTTCAATTTCGGGGATTTCTTTATAAGTCAATTCTCCTACTTTTTCATATAAGCCAGCTCTTAACGCTTTTTCAACATCTGTTTTCTTTAAATCCAATTTTTCACGAAGCTCTGCTACCAATCGTAAATTTTCTTTATGCACATTCCAAATTTGATTTTCTTCAACCGATTGTTTTTCAAGAACATTTATTTCTTCTTCCAATTTTTGAAGTCTTTCTTTCGAAGCGGCATCTTTTTCCTTTTTAAGAGCTTCTTTTTCAATTTTAAGTTGGAGCAATCTTCGGTCTAATTCATCTAATTTTTCAGGTTTTGAATCCATTGCCATTTTTAATTTACTAGCGGCCTCATCCATCAGATCAATAGCTTTATCCGGCAAAAAACGATCCGTTATATACCTGTTTGAAAGAACAGCCGCCGACACAAGCGCTGCATCAGAAATTTTTACTTTATGATGCAACTCATATTTTTCTTTAATCCCTCGCAAAATAGAAATCGTTTCTTCAACTTTTGGTTCGCCAACATAAACAGGTTGAAACCGTCTGGCAAATGCTTGGTCCTTTTCAATATATTTTTGATATTCTTTTAATGTGGTTGCGCCAATACAATGAAGTTCTCCACGTGCCAAAGCAGGTTTAAGTAAATTCGAAGCATCCATTGAACCGGTATTAGCCCCTGCCCCCACAACCGTGTGCATCTCATCAATAAATAAAATCACTTGTCCGTCAGCGCTTTTCACTTCATCTAAAACAGCCTTTAAGCGCTCTTCAAACTCACCACGATATTTTGCTCCGGCAATTAAGGCACCCATATCAAGCCCCATTAATCGTTTGTTTTTCAAACTATCCGGCACATCTTTATTAATAATTCTAAGTGCTAATCCTTCCACAATTGCTGTTTTCCCAACACCTGGTTCACCAATTAAAACAGGGTTATTCTTTGTTCGTCGAGAAAGAACTTGAATCGTGTGACGAATTTCATCATCTCTTCCAATAACAGGATCAAGTTTTCCCTGCTTCGCCCGTTCAGTAAAATCCGTTGCATATCTTTTAAGAGCTTCAAAAGAATCTTCTGCTGTTGGAGATTCGGCTGTTCGGCCCTGGCGCATTTCATTAATGGCTTGATTTAATTTTTGACTGTCTACATGATACTTCGGATTTAACAAAAGAGCTTGAAGTAAACGTTCAACCGTTACAAATCTATCTTTTGCTTTATCTGAAATCTCTTCTGCCTTATCCAGCACTTTTAAAAAGTCTTGCGAAACACTTGTTTGAACAGATGAGCCATGAACTTTTGGTAAAGAAGAAACAGCTTCTTCAACTTGACGATATAAATCGCCTAAATCGATGCCGGCTTTTTGTAACAAAGAAGCGGATAATCCCTCCTTGTCATCTAACATCACTTTTAATAAATGAACCGGCATTAAAAATTGATTACTATTTCTAACAGCCAATGATTCGGCTGATTGAATAAAACCTTTAGATCTGTCTGTTAATTTTTCTTGATTCATATTTCACCTCATCTTTTTTTATTACATAGGGAGGTATGCGATAAAAATCAAGCCTTGTCAAAGAAAGTTTTTCAACTGTTTTAATATGAAAAATAATTAAAAATGTTTTTTGTTTCAAAAGGTTGTTTTAATTTTTATGGTCGGAAATCTAACGGTCGTTTTTTATTCCTAACTTTTCCTCTTCCATACTTTTATTATACCATGGGTTTAAATTTTCGTGTCCAAAATTTTTCAAAAAAAATTACTTGTTTTTTAATATTTTCTTTTAGCTTATTGATTTTAAAAGATTATTTTTTATTAAAAATTTGCATAAAAATTGATAAAAATATGAAATTTTATGTTTTTTGTTACAAAAAAAGCGGTCAAAAATCAGTAAAAAAGAACCTGTTTTAAGGCCTCATTTTTATGCCAAAAAACCAGCAAATTTAACGACCGTTAGATTTCCGACTTTTCATCTTAAAATTATTAACAAAAGGAAAAAGCCATGTAGACATTTTTCATTTTATTTAAAGGAGGCACACCATGTTTCATTCATCACGCACCACTCTTAAAGAGCTTAAAAAACGATATTTAAATATTCTTAAAAAATGCCTTCTTGTGAATTTAATGATGTTTGCTTTTTCATTAACTGCCCATTCTGGTACGGCAACAGATGCTTCCTCTTTAATAGCTGAGCTTGAAAAAAATGAAAGAACCGTTGTTGAAACTGGCACACATCTTTTAACTTATGATAAAACAAGTTCTCTTTATGATACAGAAACAAATTCAATTATTTTTCCAAATGTAACAACGTCAATATCCTTGAATGCAGAGATAGATAGAGGTAGAGGAGGAAAATTTGGAAACTTAGCGGAGGTTGCTTTTGAAAGTGATTTAAAACTCGTTTTTAAAGATAATTTTATCCATGTTGGTGGGAGTGATAGCAGAATTGCTGTTTTAGGAAACACAATTTATAATACCGGCACATTAACCTTTAATGCTGAAGTGGATTTTTTGAACAACCATGGGGAAACAACTGTTGCCGGTGGGGCCCGCGTAAGAGGCGCTGTTTATAATGAGGGAAAATTGAACTTCAATCAACATGTTAATTTTAAAAACAATACAGGTGTTTCCTTGATAAAAGATCAAATGGTAGAAACAACAAGTCTTTATAATAATGGAGGAACTGTTGTTTTTAAGTCAGCTGATTTTATTGGCAATCAAGCGGGACGTGAAGAGGATGGTTATGTAGCAGGTGCAAGTGCTTTGAGAAATCAATCAGGTGGTAAAATAACCTTTACCGAAGTTGTTAATTTTGAAGATAATAAAGCATTTGATAAAGCTGGATTACAAGGCGCTGTTATCTTGAACAAAGATACAGATTCAACTATCACATTTTTAGATAAAGCAACGTTTAAAAATAATGGTGGATATACGCAGAATACAGCTCAAGCTTATGGGGGTGCCGTTATGAATGGGTATATTGGAGGTACTACACCAGGTGCAAAAATAGAATTTGCAGATGTTGAATTTATCGGGAATAAAGCTATAGCTGCATCAGATGGTATTGGTGGAGCCGTTTATAACAGAGAAACATTGATATTTAATGGAGAAGCATTATTCCAAGGAAATATCGCTCAAGGAAAAACAGGATACGCCTCTGGGGGTGCTCTTAATAATGGGACATACGGAATTATTACATTTAAAAATCAAGCGATCTTTAAGGATAATCGTACAAATGGGGCAAATTTTGGTTATGGTGGAGCAGTTATTGTGGAAAATACCAGCTCTGCTATCTTTGAAGAAGATGTCCTCTTTTCAAATAATAAAGCTGAAGGAGTTACTTCTGGTCAAGGCGGGGCTCTTCGTATAGGGTTTAATGGAACTGTAACTTTCAAAGATAACGTTGTTTTCCAAGAAAATTTGGCTAAAGGAATAACAGCTTTGGGAGGAGCCATTATGTTAACACGCCATAATAGCACTTTAAATTTTGAAAATGGTTTTTATTTCGTGGAGAATAAAGAGGTTGTTACAACTACAAATGAAGATGATACAACAACAGAAACCGAAAATTTAAATGATATTTATATAAGTGACGGGGTAATCAATATTATGGGAACCAATCTAAATACTGAAGAATACGTTGGTGGCGGTATTAAAGGTGATGAAGGTATGGGAACCATCAATAAATCAAGTGTAGCCACCTTGGTATTTGGTGAAGAATCTGATAATACAGGTTTTTCAGGCGTTTTCAATCAGACTGCAGGTAAAACCGTGGCTAAATCAGAAACGTTTTTAGGTGGCACAAACAATATTTTAGGAGGCGAACTTGAAACGCATGGATCTGAGATTTTATACACAGCCGTTGTTGGGCAAAATAAAGATGAAACAACGGGCGAAGTTTTATCTTCAGGCACATTAACGCATTTAGCACTCGGTTCAGAACCAGTTGAAATTAAGGGTCTTTCATTTAAAGAAGAAGGAACAAACCTTTTAATGACCTTTAAAAATGGAACTTCTGAACGCGCTCATTATCAACTAAATGAAGATGTGATGAATGCCACGGGGAATAAACTTGCTTTTGAAAACAGCGAATTAGCTTTGGCTGATAACATAAAAGTTTCTGGCACCATTGAAGCAAAAAACAGCGAGATTGATGTTGGAACAAAAGAAGTTTCAGTTGATGAAATTTCTTTAAAAGAGAATGCTGTTTTGAAAATGACAGTTAATTCTTTAGATGAGCATGGAAAAGTTAATGGTGTTATCACAGGAGTAAATACTTCAAAAATTGCTCTTCAATTGGGTGTTGATCTTGAAAAAGGCATTTATCAATTGTTTGACAGGGATAATGAAGTTCAAACAGCTAGCAATGCTCTTTTTAATATCAAAGACCTTGAAGACGGCTCTTTTGAAATTGGCAAAAAAACGGCTGAAGAATTAAGCTCTTCTTTAAGTGTTGGCCAAAATGAGGGGAAAGCTTTATCAGCAATGATGATGAGAATGGCTCCACAAGGGGCACTTAAAGCAGTTCAAGAAGAAGTTCTTGAAGCATTGCAGTCCGAAGATGAAAGCACGGTTGAAACAGCAAAAGAATCATTAAAGGCTTTAAGTGGTCGAAGCACTTCACTTTATCAATCGCAAGCAACAGCAGGGTTCACGCAACTTCATAACGTTGTGTCACAAATGCTTATGAACACGGCGGCACCTGTGTTTGGACATGCTGGCGGAGAAGAACCGGCCAGAGCAAGTGTTTATGTGAAAGGCTTATATGATCGGGTGAACTCACTCACGGGTG
>JAGCKR010000003.1 GCA_017647405.1 Alphaproteobacteria bacterium | reverse complement strand
TTGCTTGCCTAATAATAGACATTTTGCTATTATTTTTGAATAAAATAGAATTCATTAACAACTAGGATGAAACATGAAATATTCACGCACTGCGATTACCCAATTAAGCAAATGGTATAGGCAAGTTTTAATTAAATGTGCAATCTTTAATGCTACCATTTTTGTGAGTTTTTCATCCGCTCCAATGGTTGCGAATGCTTCAAAAATTAACCAAAATGGTGTTCCATATAAAACAGAAACAACAATTACACAAAACAACAATATTTTTAACATCAGTACAACAACAACCAATAGTAAGGGTGACATAGGTGTAAACACTTTTGGAAAATTCAATGTTAGCCAAGGTGATACTGTCAATCTTAACTTAATTAATGCTCAAAACAAATTGGTCAACTTGGTTTTTGACAGTTCTGCTTCCCAAATCAACGGCATTGTCAATTCATATAAGAATGGAGAAATTGGGGGTAATGTCTTGTTTGCCAATCCAAACGGTTTTGTTGTTGGCTCAACAGGTGTATTCAATGTTGGTTCGTTAACTCTTATCACGCCAACAAAAGGATTTATGGAAGATTTGTTGAGTGATGGTCTTTTTAAATCCGGTATTGATGATGATACGTTAGACAGTTTGGTAACATTTAAATTAGAAGGTTCTGATTATTTATTGCTTGGTGGCGGTGTTAATGCAGCCGTTAAATTAAACCCTGCAGAAATCAAAATTCAAGGAACAATTAATTCTGGTGCCGGTATTGATATTATTAATGGCGGTAATGAAATAAACATCGAACAATCTGCCCAGTTAAATGCAAATATGAACTTTTCTGAAAACGATGGAAAAGTTATAGCTACACCAAAAACTTCTGTGGCTCCAAGTGGTGTTCAAAAAACACCAGAAGGTTTAAAATATAAACTATCCATGGATGGCGGTATTGGTATTACCATTGTTTCTCAAAACCAAAAAACAAATAAAGACTATTTAAGTGCAATTGTTAATTTAGACGGCAAGGTTAATGGTAACGGTTCTGATGCTTTGGTTCAAACAGAAATTTATAATTCTGGCATTAAAAGCGCTCAAGAATATGATAAAGAAACCAAGCATGATGTTGCTGTTTCAAGTGTTAATGTAAAATCAAATGCGGATATAAAAGCGCGTGATGTGGCATTAAATGCCCGAGCAGAGGTAAACTCTGTTAATTCGGATCTTTTATCATATGGCAGTAATGAATATCTTGATTGGCTTGGACCTAATGCAGCCAACTTCCTTATTTCAAATTTTTTCCATATGGCGGATATAAAGTCATCTGTTAATATTCAAAATGGTGCAAAAATAACAGCCGATGGATCATTGAGTGCCAAAGCAAACACAAGTTTTGTGGCTTCCACTTTTTCCATATTTGAAAATTTAGCTTTCAATTATACTGATGTTGATATCATAACAGAATCAATCCTTCATTCTGGCTCTCAAATCACAGCTCAAAATTTAAACGTTTCTGCCTCAACCAATATGCAATTAACATCTCAAACACTTTCAACAAACCTTGCTGAAAAAATTGCTGATGCTGTTGACAAATCATTTGGTCACGGTGGCGCTTATTCATTTAATGTTTCACTTCTTGATTTAACAAACAGAGCTGTTGTTGAAAAAGGCGTTAATCTTGATGTTAACAACAATATGAGTGTTGATGCTGAACTGTATAGAACATATTCAAACACAACTAAAAACGGAATGATTCCTGTTGTTGATACAAACTATGGAACATCTGGTATGGCAGCCTCTTTATCAATTGGTAACATTATCAATGAAGCTGTTATGGATAGCAGTGTTAATCTTTCTGGCACGCTTGATGTTCAAGCAAATTATATAGGGGCAACAAACCAAACAATTTTTGCAACTGTTACACAATTAGGTGAAAGTAGTCAAGCTGGTGCGGCTGGTAAGATTTTTATGTTTGTGAAAGATTACTTTAAAGGGGGTAGTGATATATCTTATACCCGAGCAAATGGCGTTTTTGACGAATTAAAAGTTGCTGGTGCAATTGGTGTTGCCATTGATAATGTTGATAACAAAGCCAGAATTGGGGATACAACTGATTCAAACAAACCCACTATCAAAGCTGGCAATATAAATCTTCAAGCATCCTTGTTGGATAATAAAAGCAACCTTTATGCAAGTTCATCATCTTCAAATGGTGAAACTTCTATCGCAGGTGCTGTTGCTGTTAACATTAAAAATTTGAATTCAACAGCTGATGCTTATGGTGATTTTATAATTAAAGGGAATGAAAACGCCACAGAAGGATTTGTTATTAAATCAGATACAATCGTTAAACATGGCTTAAGCTATATTGATTGGATTCCAGATGCTTTAACATGGGCTAAAAATTTGTTTGGTTCCAGTGGGAAAAAAGACTCTTCAGATATAGAAAATATAAATTCTGCTGATGCAAGAGATTATATTAGCGCAACAACAAAAGCTGAAGATATTCAAGAAAAAGTTAATGGTGCTGGCAACTTGAATATATTAAATGCCATAGATTTTAATGTGTTAGGTGGGGCACAATTCTTTAATACATTTGCTTCTACATCAGCGAATGCATCCTCAAAAGATAACCAAACAAGTGCTTATAGTGGCGCTTTTACTGTTGCTGTTAATAACACCTTATCAAATGCAATGCTTCATGATAATTCAAGTGTGTTATTTCAATCGCCTTATAGCGCCCAAAATAACTCATTGAAAATTGATGCTTATACAAATAACCAACAATGGGCTGGTGCGGCAATGTTGGGAATTTTTGGTGGTGCTTCTGCTCGTGATGGGGATGCAGCTGGTGGCGCCATTTCTTTCCAATGGGGTGAACCGATCACAACGGCAAAAATTGGAAAAAATGTTACTATTTTACAATCTAATGCTCAAAAAGCTGGTGATGTAACTGTCAATGCATATGATTTATCTGATAATATTAATGTATCAGTCGGCAATGGGGCTGCTGATGAATCTGGTTTATCAGGTGCCATTTCAATTTCAGCTATAGATTCTGGTCTTGTGGAAGCCTCAATCGGCGCCTCAAAACAACCAAATGCCATTAATGCATCAAATGTTTATGTCAATGCTCAAAAAGATTTAACCCATATTAACGCTAATGTTGCTCTTACTTCTGCTGAGGATGCAAAAGGTATTGGAATTGCACTTAATTATGCCGATGACCAAGTTATGTCATATATAGCAGGGAATGTTAATGCATTAAACAACGTTAATTTAAATGCAGGTTATGAAAAATTATTCATTAATGGTGCCATAAACATGGGTTATGCCAAAACAGGAACAAATACCCCTAAATATGGCAATTTATCTGATGAACAACATCAAGCAAACCTTGATAAAGTTAATAAATTTTTAGACAGATCCGAAAAATTAAAGAATAAACGCGCTTTTGTAAGATCTCTTTGGAATTTAAGAAATGCAAATGAAGCATTGGCAAATTCAGAATATGATTTTACCCGTGCAATTAATACCGATAAAGCAACAGCTTCCAAAGCAGGTATTGTTTCGGCAAGTATGTCAAACACTGTGACCAAGGCATTTATCGCTGATGGCGCAAATATATCTGCTGGAAAAGATGTAACAGTTAATGCAAATTCTAAAGATATGCTTATCAATGGCGCTCTTGTCATGGCTGTTCACGGCAAATCAGGAATGGGTGGAGCGCTTGTTGTTCAATCCACAGAAAATGAAGTTGAAGCATCTATCGGCAATGCAGTTGTTGATGCCTTAAATAATGTTCAAGTTAATGCCCAAGAAGATTTAAAATTATATACAGGCGCCATGGGAACTGCCCAAGGCAGTGATAAAGCAGCAGCTGGAAACATTTCAATTGATGTTCAACAAAATAAAATAACAGCATCCATTAAAGAAGGCGCAAAAGTTAATACAAAAACAGATACCACAGAACAAAGTGTTCAAGTGCAAGCAAACCTTAAAAATGATGTTATCAAAGGTGTTGGAACGGTTTCTTTACAAACAAGTGGTAACGGTGGACATAGCTCAATCGGTGCAACATTAGATGGTGATTTGGCTGTCAATGAAATCAATGCATATATCAAAGGGGCAGATGTGAATGCCTCAAAAACATTAGACGTAACTGCTCAAAGTGATATCAATGTTATAACTGTTGATGCTGCTGGATCTGCAGCGTTCAAAGACTCTGCTTTTTCTGGAACATTAGCTCTTTTTGCTTCAGAAAACACTGAAAATGCATATATTGAAAATTCAAATATTAATCAAACAAATGGTCGCATTAATAAAGGTGTCAATACATCTGTTTCTGCTAGAACCAGTTTTGATGATTTAGCTATTGTCGGAACTGTTGCCTATGGGTCTAAATCAAGCGGAGATGCTTCAATTAGAGTTGATAGTCTTACAGATACTGTCAATTCATATATTAAAAATTCATCTGTTGATACAACTGGGGATATTACCCTTTATAACAAATCGGAATTTGATTCTTTAGCTGTCAGTGCTGCCGGCCTCATTTCACAAGGAAACGTGGGAGCTTCTGGTTCTGTTTCAATACTGATTGATAATGCCATTCAAAACAATTATATTGAAAACTCTGAAATTAACACAAATCGTTTGGATTTAAATTCTGATGCAATATTTAAATCATTAGCGGTAACTGGTTCTTTAACAGCCAACACATCTGGCACTGCTTTGGGTGGTTCAGTGTATGTTGCCTCTATTGATAATGCTATTAACACATATGTTTTAAACTCATCAATTTTATCTCAAAATGATATTCAATTATCATCTGATTATAATACGGATATTTTGAATATTTCATTTGGTGGTTCTGGAGGTAAAGGTTTGGCTTTATCTGGCGCCGTCAATTCGATTATTAACAACTCTGAAATTAACACATATATCAAATCAGAAAAAGAAAAGAAAAATGATATAAAAGCCCAAGAAGGAAAAATTTCCGTTCAAAGCAAGAACACCGCGAACATTAAAACCATTAATGGTTCAATTTCAGCTTCTGTTGGTGCTGGAGCTGGCGGTGCTGCTATTAATGCAATTATTGATAACAATGATGTAAAGGCAGCTATTGAAGGGATAAATATAAAAACCAAAAAAGATATAGATATCAGAGCTATTTCAGATGAAAATATTATGTCTATCGCCGTTGGTGGAGCTGGGGGAACAGGCGTTGCTGCTTCTGGTTCAATAAACACTATCATTTTGGATACAGAGATTAATGCTCATATCAAAGACAGTGAAATCGAATCAAGTGAAGAAAATGTTATCGTTAAAGCCGAAGGGATAACAGATATTACCGGTGGCACCGGGAATGTCAATGTTTCAACAGGAGCAATGGCTTTAGGGGCAACGGTTGTAACTGGTGTTATCAACAATGCTGTTTTAGCAAAAATTGAAGATTCAAAAGTAAAAGCCAAAAATAATGTTATTGTTTCTGCAACCGAAAATGAAAATATTGGGAGCAAGGACTCTCCATTTATAACTGCTGCCGGTGGTTATGCCAATGGAATAATCGGCGAAGGTGTTATAGATACAATTCTTTTAAACGGTTCTGCAAATGCTTTGGTTTCAGGCACAAAAACTATTGAAAACAATGTTTATGGTATTGAAGCTGATAACAATGTTTCTATTCTAGCAAATGGTTCTAATACTATTTATGCGGGTATGGGTAGTGCTGGTATCAGCAGCGCTGTTGGAATTGGTGCAACCATTAATACGGTTGTAATTGATAAAGAAACAACCGCAATAGCTATAAATACAAAAATTAATTCTGATAATATCCATGTAATAGCTGAAGAAAAAGATGATTTCTTTACAACGGCTGTTGCTGCTTCAGGTGCAGGCGTTGGTGGTGTTTCTGGCATCATAAATACACATATAATAACATCTGATATTAAAGCTGGTATTAAAAATTCGGTATTGTTTGCAAAAAATAAACTTTTAAATAATGCAAGTGCCATTTCCAATATGCAAACAATAACTGGTGGTCTTTCCGGTGGTGGCACAGTTGGTGTTGGTCTTTCATTTGTTAACAACACAACAAAATATAACTTAGACGCTTACCTTGAAAACACTGACGCATTATTTAATGATTTAGATGTTAATGCCACAGCAGATACGACTTTCAAAGTTTCCACTGCTTCTGGAGGCGTTGCTAGCACTGGTGCTGGTGCAGGTGTTGAAAATATAAATGCGGTTAATAATAATGTTAAAGCTCATGCAAGCGGACATTTAGATGGCGAAAAAGCAAACATTCAAGCAACAGATAGCGTATTATTCACCGATTCATACTCAGGCACTTTGGGTGTTGGTGGTCTTGCAGGTATCGGCGGAACTGTTGAAATTAATTCTGTCAACAGCACAATTCAAGCATACATTGGTGGAGAAAATGTTTCTGTTAATGACATCAATCTAAAAGCAGAAGGTAAACAAAACTTTGATAATATCACGGCGATAGGCTTTGAAGGAGGTGGCGCTTTTTCTTTTTCTGGAACCGCCCTCACCCATCTTATTGATACAACAGTTGAAGCATATGTAGAAGATAATACAAAAATCACTCAATTTGAAACAACAAACAGAGAAATAAAAGAAACCGGAATTGAAAAATTAAAAATTGATGCAAAAAATTCAACAACGATAACCGAAAATGTTGGCGCTCTTTCTTTGGCTGGAAAATTTGCATTTGGTCCATCCGTTGCTGTTAATAAAATATCTAATAATGTGAAAGCCTATACTGGGGATAATGTTCAGATAAATGCCAAAAATATTGAAATAAGCGCAAATTCGGAAAACACCATTGGAACAGAAGATAATAATGCATTAATTTTCTCAGGATCTTTAGGTGGTCTTGCTGGTGTTGCAGGTTCTGTTCTTTATACAGAAATCGAAGATACCGTCATGGCCTTTGTTGGGCAAGATAACAGTATTAAACTTGCAGATGATGGAAAATTAAATGTTTTAGCAACCAATACAAGCAAAATAAACGAAAAAATCGGCAGTGCTGAATTGGGAACGGCTGCTCTCGGCGCAACTGTTGGATGGAATACAATAGAAAACACTGTTTTATCATACATTGGTTCAAACACGGATATAATTGGCAACAATGCTGATGTGATCATTCAAGCACAAAGCAATGAAATAATTGATGCTTATGGCCTTGTAGCAAGCGGCGGTGTTGGTTCACTTTCTGGAGGTGTTCTTTATTCTTCGATTGGAAAACAAGTTGACAACAACTTATATTCAGATATGAATTCTAATGATCAAAAATTGTTTATTTCTGCGCAATCCCAAGCTGAAGAAACACTTAAAACAGCAAATGAAAAAATATCAAAAGCAGATAGCGTCTATCGTGATACTTATGATAAAGCTGTTGCAACAGCAAAAGAAAAAATTGGTCAAGATTCTGATTCTCGCATTAATAATTTGAAAGAAACAGCAGATAGCCTATTTGAAAAAACTGAAATTACAAAATCTCATTCTACGGCAACCGAGCAAATGGGCACAACATCTTCTTTCATTGATGCATGGACAAATCTTTTGGTGAGAGATTTGGATATATCTGCACAAAACACAAACAATGTCAAACTTGAAACAAGCGGTGGATCTATTGCAGGGGCGCATATTGGGGTATCAGCTGCAATATCCGATAACAATACAACCGTAAATACTTTCTTATCAAACGATACCTCTATTAATTCTAAATCTTTCAAATTGAATGCCTCCTCTATTGATGTTCAAGATATTTATACTCTGGCAGCCATTGGGGGCATTATCAGTGGAGATGGTAGTGTTACAAAAGCGCTCTCAAATAAAACAACAAATACATATATTTTGCAAAATGCTGAAATTAACACAGATTCTGATATAAACATTACAGCTGACTCAAAATCAGAAATTATAACAGAATCTGATACAACAAGTCTGGCAGGTGTAAATGTTGGTGTTTCAAAATCAAGCGCTATAAGTGCTGGCTCTACAATGATTAATTTAGCAGATAATGTTTCATTAAATTCTCAAAACGGAAATGCTCAAATTAAAGCTCAAACGAATGAAAAAGTTAATGCCACATCATTGGCCACAACTCGTGGTGTTGGATCTGGTGGTGGAGGAGAATCTATTGCAAAAATAAACAAAGTTTCCGGCATAGAGGTTAAAAATGATTTTAAAATAAATATTGAAGGCGATTTGGTTTTATCATCAGTTGCAAACAATGAAGTGTTTTCGCAATCTGATGGTCGCGCTTATGGAGGTATCAGCGTTGGGGGAACAAGCACTCTTGCTGAGATTAACCAAACCTCAGGTGTTAAAATTGATAATAATAACACACAAACAAATATAGAAGCAAATAACATTTTAATTACATCAACAGTCAAAAATAACACTCATGCTGAAACTCATGCAGGGGCTGGTTCAGTTGCTGGTGGTTCTGGTTCAGGGGCAACAAATAACATTGTTTCAACTAATAATATTTATGTGGATAAAAATTATAATATTTTGGCTCAAGGTGGATATGCATTAGAAGCAGACACAACCAACACATATAAAAGCTTTAACAAATCTGATGCATTTGGTGTAATAACCGCTGCTATTCCAACCATTAGAAACAATGTCAATTCAACTGTATCTGTAGATTCTGAAGCTGATGTTGTTGCAAATGCAGGAATTGTGTTAAAATCATTAAATGAAATTTTAAAAGAAGCTGTGTCAGAATATGATTTATATGGAGGAGCTGGCGGATTAGCTGACGGATCTGGCGGATCTATCAAAGATAAATTATTGATGAGCACAACAACCTCTTTTGGCGGAAATAAAGCCTATGAAAATGCTGAATATGGACAAGGAGGTATTGATATTAGTGCTTATAACATCTTAAATGTAAATGAAAAAGCAAATTTATACTCTGTAGGTGCTATTCAAGGGGCTGACACTGATGCCATTGTTGAAGCAACAACTAATGCCACTGTTAATGTTTCAAACAAAGACATTAAAACAAAAGATAATCATATAAACTATACAGCTAGAAATGACGTTGATATCTATACAAAATCAAACGTTGAATCTTATGGTGGTATTGCTGGTGCTGGTGGTAAAAGTGAAGCAACACTTGCTAAACAAACAGCATCTGTTATTTTTTCTGATGGCGTAAAATCACTTAGTGGAAAAGATACAAATATTTCGGCAATCAACAATAACAGTTTAGAAGCATACATCTATGCTGAAACTGGCGGATTATTGAGTATTGTTGCAGGCACAGCTCATGCACATAACAAAGAGGCCCAAGCAAAAGTTGAAATCAATTCTGGAGCAGAAATATCCTCTTTTGATACGATAGATGTTAAAGCAATAAGTGCATCAGAAAAAATAAAAGCAAAACGAGATGCCTTGGCATACGAATTAGGTTTCATTCCTTATCATGGATCTGGAAACGAATATTCAACAGATAAAAATTCAGCAAATATTGTTCTTAATGGTCATCTTGAAAGTGGTCTTGGGGCAAATAGAACGCTCATTATCAACAAGGATGGTTCAGTCAGTTCTGATAGCAACATCTCTGTTAAAAAAGAAGTAATCGGAACAATTTCAAGTTCAGATATTAATGCTGATATTCAAAGCTATACCTCTTCTATTAAAGATATGGAAAAGGCATATAAAGAATATATAGCCAGTGAAGAAACCAGAAGAGACACTTATCAAACAGAATTTAATAACGCAAAAACAGACAAAAATAATCTTGAAAACACAAACATTGTTTTAACTGATAATAAAAACAAAGCTGAAATAGCATTAAAAACGATTACCAATGCGTTAAATGATTTAGATAATATTGGGACACAAGACTATGAAACCAGTTATGGCAGTATGACTGAACTCAAAACTATGATTGATGCATATAAAACTGGAGGCGAAAACAGTCAAGCTTACTCTGATGCCTTATCTGCTGTAATAGAAAAACAACATGATTTAACTGAACAAATACCTCAATATACAACGCAAATAAATGAAAATAATGTAGCAATTGAAACTTATAAAAGCTCAATGTCTGCTCTCCAAAACAACATCGATCAAATAAATGCTGTATTAGATGAAACAACAAAAAAATATACAGCTGATGTTAAAGATTTACAGGCTAAAATAGAGGAATTACAAAAAAGAAAAGAAGAAATTGCATCTGCTGATACTTCTATATATTCAATGGTTATAGATGATATTATTATCAGATCAGGTGAAGTCAATTTAACAGGGAATGTAACAGGAACAGGTTCAATTACTGCCCCTGGCAATAACTTCACAATTGATATTCAAAACTATAGCGCTAATAACGTCATTTATGGTGATTTGATTATCGATAGAGGGTTAAAAGGTGGTATTTATGGAACAAACCTCCCCTCCTCTATTACGCAAAATATAGTCAATGAAACCGTTACACCCAAGATATCCATTGTGAACCATGTGAATGCCAATGACCCAATTGTTAACATCAATTCTCAAGCTGGTGATATCGTTTTAAGAGGAAATGTCGAAAACACGTCCGGTTCTATTTCTATCATTAACAATACAGGTAGCATTTTATCTGAAGGAAATTTAAAAGCAAAGAACTTAGAAATAAAAGTACCAAACGGAGGATTTAACCAACAATATACTTCAAATGAAATAGAAATTGCTGGTGCAAATGGAAATGGCGCCATTGTCGCATCTGGGAATATTAATATTGCAGCAAAAACCATAGATGTTAACGGTTTAATTCAAAGCGGAAGCGAAATTAAAGAAATTAATATCCCTGACCTATCAATTGTTAAAGAAGGGAATACATATTATCAAATTATTAATGGTATTAAAACCGAAATGACAAAAAGTCAAACAGGTGAAGAATACTATTATTTAACTTTAACAGATGACACAAGTGATTTAACTCAATTAAAACAAATTAAAGCCTATTTTAAACCAACTGACCTAACTGAAACAGGAAATGTCAGTGGAGATATTTACTTATTTAAAACAAATATTGAAGGTGGTGACATCACATTGACCGGAAATATTGTCAGCAGTTCAAACACAGGTAAAATTGTTCTTTTGAATGGATACGGCCATATCAATATTGTAAATAATTCAAAATATAATTTGGTTACAAATACATTAAACACCGATATCAAAACTCAAGGTAAATTAACAATCAATGACTTCAAGTTTTCTTCAGAAGATGGGGGAGATACTTTTGATAATCTGTCTCAAGAAAGCTTAACAGATAAGTTTTTATCCACTCATGCTGGCAAATATGAAGCTTATGTCAATAATGGTAAAATTACGACTTCAGCAACAGGAAACACCCAAGGAAACGGATTCTTTGGTAATGAAACATCTGTTATTGAAAGAGCCGATGGAGCAAAAGTTTATTCAACAACATATACTCCTGGCAATGATGCGTATACAATAACATCTGCAGGAGGCACATACTCTTATCAAGTTTATGAACCTCGTTCATGGCTTGTTGAATTATTTACTGGCAAACAATATAAAACCGTAACGGTTAATTATGATCCGGTTTATGAAGTTAAAAACAATTCTATTTCAATTGACTTTCAAGGATTTAATAAACCAGAAATTAATATCACATCAAATGGAAGCGGTAATATATTATTAAATAACAATGTTTCTGCAACTCATGGTGATATTAATATCACATCAAACAAAAGCATTTTAGCTAATGGTGCAAATTCTATCATTTCAGCAAATAATATTACCTTAAATGCGCAAAATAATATTGGTGAATCATTAACAGCAAATGGTTCTGCAATCAAAGCCATTCAAGTTGAAGTTTTAAATAATGGAACCTTAACTGCAAGTGGTAAAGATGTGTATATTAATTATCCATATACAGAGGTAAGCAATATTAACATTAATGCAACTGGCAATGCCTATCTCGCCTCCTCTAACAAAAACTTTAATGGTGTTGGAAAAGAGATAAATATTTTTGCTAACAGTTTGGAATTAAGAGCTGATAACATACTTCTTGATACAACTGAAAATGAAAACATTAATATTGATATTAACGAATTAAAAGCCAGAGCTAAAAACAACATTTCTGTTACAAATAAAGGGGATTTGGTTATCTCTTCAATTGTATCAGAAAATGATGGAAGAATATATTTAGAAAGTAAAGAAGGATCAATCATTGCCGGCAATACCAAAACTTACAGTCCATACCATATCACAGGCAGCGAGATTTATTTAAAAGCATTAAATGGTGGAATTGGCTCTCAAGATTCTGCATTAAAATTTGCAAAGAATGGAGTCTACAATGTTGAAGCTAAAAATGATATATATCTGGATTCTATAGCAACAATGTATATTGATACGGTTCAATCAAATGAAGGAAATGTTGCATTAAATTCCACATTTGGGATTATAGCATCAGCAAGATCTGATCAAAATAAAAACTATAACTTATTCGCAGGTAAAGATTTAACCCTTTCATCTACCGACGGTAACATCGAAAACCTTGAAGTAAAAATAAATGGGGCTATAAATGCAACAGCAGGATATAATAGTGACCAAATAGAAGGCTTGAATAGTATTAACATCCAAAATGTTTCTGATAACGATATGAAAATAGGAATAATTAAAGCCTCTAAAAATGTAACCTTAACAAGCAATAAGGGCGTTCAAAATGCAACTGACACCTCCTCTATTGGTGGCGAACAAATTGCAATTAAAGCAAGTGGCGATGTTGGAACTCAAACTTCATCAATAAATTTAACCGCAACTAAAGGTATCACAATCTTATCTAAAGGCGAAAGCAATGTCTATCTGAGGTCAGAAGATATCTCAAATGGCCTTAAAATCAACAAGATTGATACAAATAACGGCGAAGGTGCATTAGGAATTGTTAAAGTTGTATCTGCAGGAAATATTAGCAATGTTGCTGAAAAATATGAAAAAATAGAAACAGTAAATATTAATGCTACAAATATTTCATTAACAGCCGGTGAAGGTAAAGACATTGGTTCAAGAGAGCGTTTTTTGGTTGTATCAACACCATCAAATGAAACGAATGGCGAATTGGAATATAAAGCTGAACAAGCATTTATCAAAGGTGTTGGAGATGTTTTAAACATCACAAATGGTATATCTGTTGGTGATTCTATGATTAATGCTGAAAACGATATCATAGCCAACAATTTAATATCAGAAACGGGAAGTATTTCTGTTTCAACTCATTCAAATGTAACACTAAACAATGTTTCTGTTAATAAAGAGTTAAGTGTATTTGGCAAAGATGTAAAAGTTGATGAATTAATAGCTAATGGAATTTTAAGTGGTGTTGTTGATAATCTATCAGTTAAATCATCTCATGATTTACATTTGGGAATAATTTTAGGGCTCACAAATGACTTTTCTAATAATGTTGATATAACAACCGACATGAGCATTTTGAATGACTTATCTTCTGATGATGCAAATATCTTTGCTGAAAATATTTCATTAACAGCTGGTCAATCAATTGGGAAAAACAAGGCTTTAAAGATCGATCTATCAAATGAAAACAATGTAAGCGCTATTGCAAACGGCCTTATTCATGTAAACAACACAGGAAATCCAGCTAATTACGATAAAATTTCATCCAAAGATGTTGTTATTTCCTCTGATACTGATGTTAAAATACAAGACATCAATACAGAAACACTTTCTTTGACAACTAAAACATCAAATATCAGCTTGGCAGGAGATATCAAAGATAAAGGAGTTATCAAAACAAAAGATAAGAAAATCGTTATCGGCGATATAAAGGAACCTATTGATTATAGCGCAACTGCACAATTAGCTTTAATTAAAAGACCAATGCATTTAACATTAGATGGTAGTAACATTATCAAAACAGATGCCCAAAATGTTGTCAGACACAGCAAAAATGTGTTTATTAATAAAAAACAACAAGGAACAAGTATCGAAAATAAAATTCAATTTGAAATTGGAGCACTGATCAAAAATTCATATTATTCACTTCTTAATGATAAAATGATATATCCGGGTTTAAAAGACCATCATGATTATATAACTGAATTGATGAATCAAAATAATATCATAAATCAGCATAATGACATCATCGATGAATATAATGTATTAGAGGTTATTAATCAAAAAAAATAAAACTATGCTTTACGCAGAAAAACAGCTCCCCAAACTGTTTTTCCTTGCGCAGTGATAAAGACACGTCACCCCTACTCTATCTGTAAGACTTTTATACTATTTTACCCGAATGGATTTTAAATTACTATATTTTCTCTATATTTCTTTATAACATTTGACAGATACGCCCAAATATGCTATGAAAAAGGTATATTTCAATAAAGGAAAAGTTATCACATGACAGAAAAGAAATTTATTAATAATAGATATTTTAGAACAGATTTTGCAGGAAAACCTTATGATGATGTTGATATTCCTTTTTATATTATTACTGCTCGTAACGGCTACCTTCTTAAAACTTTTTTGGGTGGTTATGATTATAAATATAATGAAAAAGCACCACAATATATTGCTGTTCGAAATATAATAGGTGATTGGACGTTGTATAACAACAAAGGTGATGAAATGACTGGTGCAAAAAATGTTCAATCCATTGAATGGGATAAATCAAGTTATACAGTTGAAGAAAAAGGTGAAAAAAGAACATATTCTATTGACAAGGTTGAAAAAGATCTAGCACGGTTTAAGTTAGTATTTTATTCGATACTATCCACTCTTCTTGCAGGAAGCGGTATACTTTTGACTGCAACAGTAGTAAATAAATGTAGCCAACTATTAGCCCCTCAAGTTCAAAAAATCACAGACCAAAAAAAGTTGCCTGTACAAGATACTTCTCGTGGCGCAAGAGAGGAATAGGATTTTATAAAATAAATATATTCAAATACATAGAAAATACATTTTGTGCCATATATCTGGCATAAAAAAAACCGCCTTTTGGCGGATGGTGGGTGTAGTTGGGTTCGAACCAACGACCTCTACGATGTGAACGTAGCGCTCTGACCAGCTGAGCTATACACCCAATGCCGTTCACTATATACCTTAAAAAATTCTTTGTCAAGAAAGATTTTATTTAAAAGTAAAATTATTAAATAATGCTTGATTTTAAAATATCTTTCGGTTAAAATGACAAAAGTTTTTTAATTTATTTTTTAAGGATATAAAATGCAATATAAAACTGAAAAGAAATTAGACGATAAATTCAATCCCACTGAGATTGAATCAAGAGCCATTCGTTTTTGGGAAGAAAATCAAACCTATGCCTTTGATAAAACAGCTTCAAGAGATAATACTTTTGTTGTCGACACCCCTCCTCCAACAGTATCCGGCTCTTTGCATATCGGTCACATCTTTTCATATACGCAAACGGACGTGATGGTTCGATATAACCGCATGAAAGGCAAATCCATCTTCTATCCAATCGGATGGGATGATAATGGCCTTCCAACGGAAAGACGCGTTCAAAACTATTATAATATTGCTTGCAATCCGGCGATTGCCTATGATCCAGACTTTAAACCTGTTCATAACCCGAAAAATGAAGGGAAAAGACAAGAAGTTTCCCGTCAAAACTTTATTGAAGCTTGCGAAGAATTAACGGCAATTGATGAAAAAGCTTTTGAAGATATTTTCCATCATATCGGCCATTCTTATGACTGGAATATTAAATATACAACCATCGGCCCAAAAGCTATTAAAGAAGCTCAAAAATCTTTCTTGGACTTAATTGAAAAAGGCTTGGCAAAATCCGTTGAAGCGCCAACGATGTGGGATGTTACCTTCCAATCTGCCATTGCTCAAGCTGAAATTGAAGATAGAGAAACTGCCGGTTTCTTCCACGATATTGAATTTAAAGTTGAAGGGTCTGATACAACATTCACGATTGCCACAACACGTCCTGAATTCTTGCCGGCCTGTATTGCCGTTGTGGCTCATCCGGATGATGAAAGATATAAACCATTCTTTGGCAAAAAAGCAATCGTACCATTATTTGATATTCCTGTTCCAATTGTTCCGTCAGAACATGCCGAAATGGATAAAGGAACGGGTATTATGATGGTTTGTACATTCGGGGATGCGGCCGACGTTGCTTGGTGGAAACAATCCGGTCTTCCGATTAAACAAATCATCGGTCTTGATGGCAGAATTATGAATATTTCATATGGTGAAGGTGCTTTTGTTACATTAAATAAAGAAAAAGCCGTTGCCAATTTTGCTCGGATGGCCGGTTTAAAAGTTAAAGATGCCAGAGCACAGGTTGTTGAAATGCTTCGTGAAGATGGGGCTCTTCTTGGTGAACCAAAACCGTTGATGCATCCGGTAAAATTTTATGAAAAAGGAAGTATTCCACTTGAATTTGTTTCTTCTCGTCAATGGTTTATCTCTATTTTAAAACATAAAGAAGATTTGCTTGAAATGGGCAGACGCATTAAATGGACTCCAGCTCATATGCAATCACGCTATGAAGCATGGGTTGAAGGGTTAAACCAAGACTGGTGCATTTCTCGTCAACGCTTCTTTGGGGTTCCTTTCCCTGTTTGGTATCCATTAGATGCTGAGGGCATTATTGATTACGATCATCCGATTTACGCATCATTGGAACAACTGCCGGTTGATCCTTCTACAATGACCCCAAAGGGATATACGGAAGAAATGCGTGATAAACCAAACGGATTTACAGCTGATAAAGACGTGATGGACACATGGGCAACCAGTTCTTTAACGCCACAAATTGCCTTGGCTCATGCTCCGGAAGGACATCATCTTTCCTTGCCGTTTGATGTTCGCCCACAAGCACATGATATTATCCGCACATGGGCTTTCTATACGATTATGAAAGCATTTGCGCATGAAGGAAAAGAACCGTGGAAAGGAGCATTAATCAGTGGCTTTATTTTGGATCCGGATCGCAAAAAAATGAGTAAATCAAAAGGAAATGTTGTGACTCCAATGGATTTATTGGTCAAACATTCCGCTGATGCCGTTCGTTATTGGGCTTCCCGTGCCAAATTGGGTATTGATACTGCCTTTGAAGAACAAATCATGGAGCAAGGCAGAAAATTAACCATGAAAATCTTTAATGCCAGTAAATTTGCCTTTATGATGGTTGAAAAATCAGGCGTTAAATTAGATGATAATTATATCAACAATATCACAGCTGATTTAGATAAAGCATGGGCAATGAAATTAAAAGATGTTGTGATCAGTGCGAATAAAGCTTTTGAAAACAACGACTATGCCTTTGCACTTGAATTAACGGAAAAATGCTTCTGGGATTTCTGTGATAACTATCTTGAGCTCATTAAAGGTCGTGCCTATAGTGAAAATCCGGTTTCAGCCGTTTCTTCATTGATGCTCACCATTGATGTTTTAATGCGCTTGTTTGCCCCTGCTCTTGCATTCACAACGGAAGAAGTCTGGCAATCAAGACCATGGAACAATTCAAATGAATCAATTCATAAAGCAGCTTTCCCATCAGCAAATGAATTTGAAGCGCTTCAAGGAAATGCTTCTGTTTATGATAGTGCTGTTGCCTTAATTAACCTTATCAGAAAAGAAAAGGCCGAACAAAAACGATCAGTTAAAACACCAGTTTTGGAAATGGTTGTTTCAACACCGAAAAATATGATTGATGTTCAAGCCCTTTCAAAAGAAGATATTGTTAATGCTGCAAACATTAAAGAAAATAACATTTCTTTTGTTGAAGGAGAAACACTTGCATTAACAACTTGCATTTTCGGTGAGGATGAAAAAAAAGTTAAAGCTTAATCAGCACTGATACTGTATAAAGGAAAAGAGAATGAAAAAGACTTTTTGGATTATTTTTTTGATGATATCCAGTCTTTTTCTTCTCTTTCTTTTTTTTGCTTTCAAAGAATATCATCGATTTTCAAATCATTTAACTCCTTACACTTATTCAAAACCAATTAATATTGTTTTTTCCGGTGATGATGGATATATTACCCCAATTTGCACGGCTATTACATCTTTATCGCTCAACACAAAAACACCTGTTCAAGTTCACTTATTAACAAATGGTTTTTCTGATAAAAATCAGAAAAAAATTTATCAGCTTGATCAAAAACTAAAAAATATCAATATAAATATTATTCCTATTCCCGCGGATTTATTTAAAGATTTTCCCATCAACAAACGGTGGAATCAGGCCATTTACTTTCGCTATTTAATTCCAAAAGTGTTGGAAAACGAGCTCAAAGCACTTTATTTGGATGGGGATATTCTCATTTTGGATGATTTAAGCGACTTTTATCACATAGATTTAAAGAAAAAAACCATTGCCGGTGTTCAAGATTATTTTAAAGAGACGTTTTTATCTCGCCCTCTTTTTAAAAACCTATCACTCTATATAAATAGTGGTGTTATTTTAATGGATATGACTCAATGGCGGCAAAAAAACATGACGCAAAAACTTTTTGAATTAACGGCCTTATATCAAAATGAAATTTCTTATTTTGATCAAGATGTGATTAACCTTGCATTTAAAGAAGATATTTTACCCTTGTCATATAGATATAACACGTTACAAGGTGCTTATACTCCCTGGAATAAAGTGATTTACCATTACAGCGGGAAACAAAAGCCATGGAAAACCAACTCAATTTATTATTATGAGTGGGATAAATATTTTGCGTATATGAAAGCTATTTTAAATGATCAGAAATGGCCTTTACAAAGTTATTTGTTATATTTATTCAAGAAAATGATTTATTATCCCTCATTTATTTTTAAATCACCACAAAAAGAAGCTTAATGCCTTTTAAGACCTCTAAAAAACGCATACGCCTCTTTTGAAACATAATTTGATTCAATCATCTTTTGAATACCTTTATTAAAAGTTTCTGAATCCAATTTTGAACGCAATAAATAGTTGTTTGTTTCATTTTTAAACTTTACATAACATAAAGATAAAAGCCAAGCTGCCGCCATTTTTGCATAGTATCCTTTATGAGAAAAGCGATCTAATGTTTGAAAAATAAAGCAGAGATGTGTTTCATCCATATAATAAGTGAGCAATAAAACCAATCCAAAACGCACTTCAAATTCCCGTGTTGAATTTAAATACGCTTGAACGAAAGGAAAAAAAGCTAACTGATTGTTTTTTATTCCTTTTAAATATGTGCAAAAACAATCACAAACCGCCCAATTCGTTATTTGTGGAATAAAGTTTTTAATGAGTCTAACATCATCAAATGATTTAACCTGTTTGGCAATAATAAGCGCTTGAATCATTTTTTCTTCATGATAAAACGGAATATATGATATATACTCTTGCCATCTTTCCGATTGAATAAGAAAATTTGCCATTTGTTTTAGAATGTTCATCCGAACACCAATTAAATGATCTTCATTCGGAATGGATTTTAACATAAAGTTTTGATACTTTATATCCTTCTTCTTAATCAGCTCTTGTTGAATATCCTGATAAATCATGTTGTAAGTATATAAAACAGATAAAAAAACTTCAATCTTTTTTATTGATTTTTTGGCATTTACATGGTATTGTTTTGTCATATTTTATATATAAATAAAAATAAAGAGGGTTAAATGCTTAAACATATCGAAACACATAAAACAAACTGCTCAAAAACAGAAGATGTTTATAATGAACAAGGCGATTTATTATTCACTATTCAATATAGAGAAAGCATAAACGATGCTGAAAATAAATTTGAAATTGATTACGTTCGTTCCCATTGTAAACTTGATTCAAATGACCCGTTAGAGGCATATAAAAAACTTTTAGAAGAAGAAAGAAATCAAAAAAGAGCAGCTACCCCTTCTCTTTCTTTAAAACAAATTCGTAAAACAGATCCCCAATGGATTGAATGCCAAAAAGCAGCTCGACTTCTTTTGAAACAAGGATTAAGAGCTCAGGTTAAAACTTTACTGCGCGAATATAATAAGGCACACTCAATCGTTTAAGAAATATTAAAGAGCCCGTTCTTTCTCAAAGGCAAGATTTTTAGAGACAGGGAGGATAGAAAGTTTTCTTTCCTCTTTTGTATATTGAAGTTTCATTTCCTGTTTTTCACCGGTTATTGGGTGAATCAATTCTAATTGAGCATCTGAAACGCCAGCTTCAAGCATGTGATTAACAATCAAATTTTTTGTATATCCAGCTCTTCTTTTCCAAATATCAAGGCTTTGACTTTTTTGCTTGTTCAAATTTTGAATCATTTCACCCATTGATTTGCCAATCCCTTCTTCACAAATCAAAAAAACATGTTGAAACTCATTCAATTTTTCATTTAGCCCTTTTTCTTTCAACTTATCAGATGGTAGATTGACCTTGATATTCGCCCGTAAAAAAGAAACATTTTTTAACTCTGGCACCAAAGAATTATTCCCCTCTTGTTCATGAAGGCAGGCATCTGCCAGTTCCCCGCAATTTGCCAAACCGATTTTTCTGATATTTTCAAATGTTGGATTTTTTTGAATATAAGTATATTGTCTTTGATGATCTCGTATAAACTTTTCACTTAACTGAACAAAATCTTTTTCCTCTTCTGATAAAGAAAAATTTAACTGTTGTGACTTTAACCAAGAGGAAGAAAGATATCGATGCGGTGGCAAAATCATACTTATTTTTTTTAACAGCTTATTGGAAATTAAATTTTCTTCACCAGATTCCATAAAAGGCGTTGGCATTAATGAAATGGGATAGCCTAAAAGAATTTCGTTCAACTCTTTTTTTTGCCTAAATTTTTCAAAACCAATATATTCCCGAACCGATTGAATCAGATGATTTTTATCCATAAACCTAAAAAAATTGGCAATATCCGTCAGTTTTGGATTTTTTTTCATTTCATCAGGTGACATACCTTCAACCACCCGAAGCGCATTTGCCTCTTTTATTTTTTTGATTAAAACATGTTCATCAGCAGACAATGGGGATTTGGCATATTTTAAAGCCAGTGATTTCATTTTACTTTCATTTAAAGATAATTCTTCACCAGAACTATTTAACAACGCATGTAAATTTTCATAAACAACATTGCCGGTAAATGAAACGGCTTTTAAATCACCGCCATTTAAAATCAATTTCTCTAAAATTTCAGCATTCCCTTCTTGAAACGCCAAATGAAGAGCGGTTTCTTCATGAGAATTTATTTCATCAATATTTTCACCTAAAGAAAGCAAATCCTCAACAAATTGTTCTTCATTTAAAACTGTCGCAATCATCAATGGTGTTAAATTCGTTTGTTTTTGCAACTCACTATATATAAAAGACATATCCCCACTCCTCTTTGTGTTTTTTTATTTTTAACACACAAAATATAATTTTTCAACAATAATAAAAAAAAGAAAAAAACATCTTGACAAGCTAACTTTTTTTATATAAAAGTGTAGCTATTGCCGCTATGGCTCAGTGGTAGAGCACTCCCTTGGTAAGGGAGGGGTCGTGAGTCCGATTCTCACTAGCGGCACCATTAAAAAAAGTCCTCTTTTGAGGGCTTTTTTTTAATGTGTGTCGATAACGGGAAAAGGACTCACGGGGGTAACGTGAGGCCGAGCCGATAGCCCGCAAGACGGCACAAACGTGCCGAACGAGCGGTTGCGTGGCGAAAGGGGCCCATTGGAACAATGGGAATTTCCATTCTCACTAGCGGCACCATTTCCCTCTTTAATCTTTGTATTAAAGTTTTTTTTATTGCTTATTTTGCCATATGTTATGCTTCCCGTCACTGCTCACCGTCACTTTGCCCGTTATAGACATTTACGGAAGCCAACAACCATATCCCTACCCTATAATTTTTGCCCGTTTGGACTTCTCAACCAACTTCGCATTTTAAAACAATAGGAATCACCACCTATAAAGATGATAAAGGGAATACCATATTTTCCAAATAATTATCATCAATAGCAATCATTTTAGTTTGAACCCCAAAAGATAACTCTTTTTTTGCTTTAAATAAAGCATTTTGAATTTCTATAGAACGATTCATTTTTACTTCTTATAAAACCATTTTAATATTATTTTACACTTTTTTCATCAAAGTCTATACTTTCTTTCCCCGAGTGAGTCCCACTCGAAAAAAGTGTTACATATGTGTAACAGTTAATGGTTTATTCTTTCTCTTCATTTTTAGGGTTATATTTTTTAAAAGGTGTATAAGGGTTTTGTTTGAGATATATTTCAAAAAAGCGATAAACCTCTTTGTATGTGAGTCCCGTTTTTCTTATCTGAATCATTTTTCCAAAATATCCATAGTTTGGATTTTGCATAATTTTATGCGCTTTATATAAATCAAAAATCATTTCTTTCTCCTTTTTTTCATAAAAAAAAATGACCCCAAAGGGATCATTTGAATTAATTTAGTTACAAAAGAACCTTAAACTTCTTTTGTTTTGTTGCATTATACCACTTTAATTTTGATGTGTCAAATTTAGTAAAAATAAAAAAATATTAGATATTCCCTAATTTCTTTTGAATATCCTTAAAAACTTCTTCCATTGGTTTGTCATAGTTATTTGTTGTATAAATCATATCCCCACTATTCATTAAAAGGGCTTCAAGTTCTTCAATTCTGGTTAACATTGTTTGATAACTTTTAGCATCTTGTAAAACAGCTTCAACTTTTCCATTAATGGTAATAAAGGTTGGGCGACGTTTAACTTGAATTTTTTTAATAATATCAGATGCCTGTTGTCTGAAATTACTTAATGGAATAATATCTTCAATAATATTTAGCATTTTTTTGTCCTTAATTTAATACAAAATTCAATCTATATTAAAGACAAAATTAAGTCAAGCCATTATTTCATGACATAAACTATATTTCAACACAAAACATATCTGCATTTTTAATTTTTAAATATTTATACTTTTGATCATATAAAGCTGCATCAAATCCCAATCGATTTTCAGCAAAATAAAGCATCATTCGAATGAAGCCGCCGTGCGTTACAATTAAAATATTTTCATTTTTTGGCAAATCAGAGAAAAATGATTTAACCCTTAAATAAATATCTTCAAAAGATTCAGCATTGATTTTTGAAGGATCTTCATTAAAAAGACGCCAGTGCTCCTTGCTAATTTCGGTTTTAAGCTTACCTTCTATCGTTCCATAATGAACTTCTCTTAAACGAATATCGTGCGTCATCGGTTTATTCAAAGATTGATTGATAATTTCAGCCGTTTCAACGCCTCTTGATAAATCAGAAGAAATAATCCGATCAATTTTAAAAGAAGAAAGTTTTTCCCCCAACTCTTTGGCTTCGACCCTGCCCGTTTCATTCAAAGGAATATTTGTTTGACCTTGCATTCGCCCTTCCAAATTCCAATCTGTTTGTCCATGTCTCACGATATAAAGCATTTTCACCTCTTTTCAGAATTTATTTTTAACCATTAGATCATTTAAAAGTCAAACAAAAGTTTATTTTTTAATAAAATTCCTTACCTACCAAACAACAGTACTCTTTTTCAATTAAAATTCTTTCTTAAATTTTTTCAAAATCTTATTCTGCATAACAAAAAGCATACATAAACGCCCCTCTTATTTTGAGGATTTGGTTTTAAAATCGGGGCTATGCCCCGCCGGCCCCTTATGTCGCATAATAAATATTATTTAAAACTATAAAATTATATCTTATAATTCATCAAGATATGCAAATTGAGATATGTCTTGTTTATTAAAGGGTTATTTTATATTCTTATGATGATGAAGAACTGTGTAAAATTATTAACCGGACGTCATTTGGGTAAATACGGTTATTTGCAGACAATTATTAGCAAATACTGCTCTCTTCTCTTTTATAAGAGCAAATCTGTCAAGGCGGTTCAGACGGATAAGGAGTTATTAATCTAACGCCCTATTCTTTTAAAAGAGCAAAAGAAGGAGTGTCCCTTCCCTCTTCATTTTTAATAAAAAGAAACTTGATTTTGTCTTTTTTTAATGATAATTTAATGAGCAATCAAAAAGAAAGGGAGAAAATGGGATTGTTTAGCTTATTCTTTAAAAAACTTTTTAATCTTAAATCACCAATTGAGCAATTATTTGAACTTGCAAAAAATGAAAAAGAGTTCAACGAAATAAAATTCTTTAAAATTATTAATAAAAATGAAACATTAGAGGATGTTTTATCCGGCAGATACGCCTCTTTTTCAAGTGTTGATTTAAATACACAAGACCAAAACGGCAATACCCTCTTGCACTTATTAGCCGGCAATTCCTTTTTAAGCGATTACCTTTTGATTAAAGGCGCTGATGCCAGTATTTTGAATAACTTAAATCAAACAGCCTTAGAAAAGAATATCCACCGAATCAGCAAACAGGATTTATTGCTTATCAAATCCACGGCAACAACTGAATTAAATAAAATACGCGCAAATGGCGAAACGATTTTAACGGAACTTTTGCAAAAAAATGCTTTTCAACCCAAAATATTGCAAACTTTAATTGAAAAAGGAGTGGATATTCATCAAACAAATCAAAGCGGGCATACACCGTTATATTATGCTGCTTTATCTTTAAATATTGGGCATTTCAAATACTCTTCAACACTTTCTCATTTTTTATTACTCACAGAACATGGCGCCAAATTCAATGAGAATGATTTAAAAGGAGTCAATCTGTTTCAAAAAATTCAAAAGCAAAGCTATCTTATTTTAGGATATCCAGATACTGCCACTCTTAGTCAAAAAAACTTTTTGGGGGACACCATCTTATTTAATATGCTAAAAAAACCGATTGATTATACATTTGGAGAAAATTCAGGCATTTTTTCTTTATCAACTGAAAATATAAGGGAAAAAATTATTGAAAAAGTTATCTCCTTGTCAAATATACATGAAAAAGATGAAAATGGTTTATCTCTGATAGAAACCGCCCTCCTCCATCATCGCTATCAATTTTTAGTTCCACTCATTGAAAAAGGCGCTGATATTTCGTTTAAAAACGAAAAGAAGGAAACATTGCTTCACTTTGCGATTTTACGAGAAGATAAAAAAACTCTCACCGCACTTTTAAAAAGAAATGAAATTGATATTAATAGCCAAGACCAAAACGGCAATACCCCGCTTCATCTGGCTTTATTTAAAGAAAAAGAAGATATTATTGATCTTTTACTCGCACATAGTGCTAATCCACTCATCCAAAATAATGAAGCAAAATCTTGCGTTGATTTAAGTGAAAAAGCTGTATCTAAAACCATCCCGCTCAAAATAAAAATCAAACAATTGGAAATGGAAAATCATGCCCTGAACGCCAAATTGATTTCAAAGCAAAAAACCCCTTATTCAAAGGATTTTGAGCATCAACGCTAACAAAAAAACTTGTAATATTCCTCTTTTTATGGTAAAAATAGCCGTAAATAACTGATGGAGGAAAAAATGGTATCTCAATGCCAAAAAGGTGAAACCGTTTTAACAAAATATTTAAAAGAGAACTCAAAAGATTTAAAAACCATAAAAAAACTAACTGAAAAAGGGGCAGACATTAATCAACCAAATCTACAAGGCGAAACCCCGCTTAAACTCGCTTTGGATCAAACAACATATCGGCGTAATCAACTAAAAGCTTTGTTAAATGAAGCAGATGGACGATATGCAGGCGCCATTTCTTCTTTAAGAAAAAATATTTTCGTATACGATCTATCTATGGATATGATTAAATTGGGGGCAAATCCTGAAAAAGTTTTCACAAATGAGGGCCTCACCTTCTTAGGAGATAAATTAACTTATTTAGATATAGACAGTTGCGACTTTTATTATCCGAAAACACTTCGCTCTTTTTTAACAACAAATCACACCAAAGAGCTATATGTACCAGACTTAAACGGTAATACTCCTTTGCATCTTTTAATGACCCCGAAAAAAGATTTAGCATTATTATTTTTAGCAGATCTGATTTATCAGCATACAGATATAAATGCTCAAAACAATCAGGGGGATACAGCGCTTCTTTATGGACTCAAACAAAATGCTGAAGAAAGTTTATTACTTTCACTCATCGAAAAAGGCACAGATATACACCAAGCCAATCAAGATGGAAATACTGCTCTTCACATAGCTGTTCAAAAAAAGAATATGGATCAAGTGATTTTGGCGTTACTTGAAAAAGGCGCAAATGTATCCGCTAAAAACAAACAAGGTGAAACGCCCTTAACACTGGCAACCTCTCCGCTTGTAAAAAGATTTTTATATTGCCTGCAAAAAATAAGCCCAAAGAAAAGAGAAATCTTACTCAATGAACCCCTTCAAACGGATTTATTAAAAGAGAAAATGCCGACAAAACAATTAAAAGTTCAACAAGTTTCACGGCAAAAAGTTCATTTTGCAAAAAATAAAGAACAGAACAAACAAAAAGAAGAATAAAACCGCTATCACACCAAATAGCATGACATTAATTCATAAAAAAACACCTCTTCTTCAACAAAAGAGGTGTTTTTCAATCGGCTATATTATTTAATCAAGCGGTAATGCATAATTAACATTTGGCGCTGATTTTGTTTTAACAGGAGACTTTGTTTTTGTTGCCGATTTTTCTTTTTCACTTATTGTTTCAGTTTCATCTTTAAAAAGTTTTTTTAAAATCTTATCTGATGCTTCTTTCACAACTTTATCAACCAATAAATCCATTAAGTTAGAACAAGAGGAAAATTTTCCTTCTTTGTTGAACTTTTTCTCAACACTGCCACTAGCGATAACTTCCATTGTTGCAACTTCAATTAATTTATAGGATATTTTCAATTTTGAATAACTGTTATAATTTGTTTCACCTGTTAATTCAATATATTGGCGATCAGTTGAAGCACTTAAAGCATCAACAGAACCAACCAACATATAATCAGATGAAACAATATTTTTAAGTTTTCCTTTATTTGATGGGGATGTTAAGTCGTTTGTAACTAGAGATAATTCTTGAGCATACGCATCAAAATTACTTCTATCAAGCAAATTAAATTTTGAACTTTCTGACAAATATTCAGTAAATTTACCATTAATTTGATCATTTAAATTATCTAAAGATACTTTTTGACCTAAACAACGCAAACCTGTTTTAGATTTAAATGGCGCAATGACTAATGAATAATCAGATTTTTCACCCAATCCTTTTGAAATATATTGGTTTTTAAAGCAACCAGGGAATTCATCAGAAGAAAATGTTTGTTCTAATGTATTTACTTCAATAATTTCCATCGTAGCTGTTTCTAAAATCTTATATGTATATTTAACAAAAATCAGATTTTCATTTGTTTCTTTGCCTGTTTGAGAATTTGTTTTTTTTCTGGTATCAGATTTAAATTGATCAATTGTTCCAACCAAAATATAGTCAGCCGAAACAATATTTTTAAGTCTGACTTTATTTTCAGGAAGAGTCCAATCCCCCTCAATTAAAGCCATTTCCTTTGAATACGCATCAAAATTGCTTCTATCAAGCAAATTGTAGTTTTTTGAAAATGTTTTCATTAAATCAGGTTCTAAACGTTGATTAACCGTTTCAAGTAAAACATCCTCTCCAAAACAATTTAGTTGAACGCCTGATGCTAATTTAAAAGGCAAAATGGCCAAAGAACGATCCGGCTTTTTTTGTTTTGTTTTAGATTGATAATCATGTGAATCATAAACATCCTCTTTAATAATTAAGGCCTTAATTTTAATAAAATGTTCGCCATTTATTTCTTGTTTATGTTCTAAAACCTCATAGGATGAAACAATTCCTTGGTACTGAGCAGGAATCACTTTGGAATTATCCTTATGTTCCATCGTTATCTTTTCACCGCTCTTTACTTCAATTTTTTCATCAGCATCCAATTTTGCATGAATATCATTGTTATTATCTTTGCCCGAAAGCTCCCCTTTCCCCTGATAACTCACAGTATCAACAGAACCTCTTGCAACTGATACACTCGAATCAATTTTTTTCAAACCCATTCCTGTAATTGTTATATCTGATGTTTGACGAACAGCATTTTCAACTGCATTTAAAACGGCCCAATCATAGTTTTCACCATACCCCTCAGCAGTTACGGTGATTTCTTTTGCGGCTAAATCAGCTGAAAGAAATAACAACATCATTAATAAAAATTTTTTCATAATGAAATCCTTTCCTTACCAGGTAACGGCATCTTCATCCACAATTTTTTTAATTTTCTTTTCACCTTCCCAAATTGTCAGCCCATTTGAAAGTTCGGTAATCGATAATGAAAAGCGATACTCAATTCTTTTGTCACCATCAATTTTAAACTCTCTTTGGGTGATTTTACCGGATAAACTCAATTCAGGCGCAGCTAAAGAACCTTTTTTTCTGACATTTGCTTGGTTAAACTCTTTGGATTGTCTAAGAGAACCGGCCTTCATAACCATTGAATCTTCCTGAAAAGCCGTTACACGAACTTTTCCACTTTTCATCAAAGCAATACGAATAGATTTTGAAAGCTCATCAACATCAATTCGTTGCATCGTATCATTAGCAATTCGAGAAATCATTAAAATATAAGGTTGGCCATTTGGTTTACTTAAAGTCCCCATTTCCAACATATCAGCAATCATACTGTTTGCGGCATCTTCAAAATCACGCCCTTCTAAGCCGGCGGCTCTAGCCGTTGTGTCATTTTCCGTATCAATTAATTGGGTTTTTGTTGCACATCCGGCTAAAGAAATAGATAAAAGTGCAACAGATAAATACATTAAATATTTTTTCATTTTCAATTTTCCTTATTAATCAATTAAAGATTTTCCTAATTTATCAACAATATGCACCCTGTATGAAACCGCACGTTTTGAAGGAGACATCTCTTTCCATGTAAATTCCATATTTTTTGTTAAATTTACTTTTTTCCAGTTTGACAATGTTGATGTTAACTTCATTTCATTTTGATCAAACCATTCAACCTTATAGTAAACGCTTTGAGTATCCGTCGGCAATCCACGAACTTGCACAAAAACTTGTCCATCACGTTCTCTTGTATAAGAATGTGCTTGAACATTTGCGAGCTCAACATCCGGAGATATAAACATTTTTTCATGATCATATTCCAGTTGGGTGCCAACGCACCCAACCAGAAACATTGAAAAAAAACATAAAACAAATTTTTTCATTGTTTAATCCTTATATTCTAAAGTCCGAAAACATTAATTGTCGGAACTGTTCCTTTATATGGAACACGAACATGAATTAAAGAATGACCTTCTGCCGGAACTTCAACAGATAATGTTTGTCCGCCAACTGTTAATTTTAATTGACCATCAGAAGATTTTTTGATTTTAGCTAATTGAATGTTTTTCGGCAAACTATACCAACTTCTTGTATCTGCTCCGGCTGTTAAAACAGAATATCCGGCCGCGGCAATACCACCTAAGTCTCCGAATTTATTTTGAGCGGCAACTTGCGCAATTGTTTGAACAGTCAATTTTGTTATAGCTTTAAATAAAATACTCGGTAACTTTTTATTAAATTCGCCCATAAAAATATTATCCATATTCGTCAAGACTTCTGTTTTAACCGTTTTAGAGCCATTTGAAATTGAAATATTCGGATAAGCTTCTTCTCTTTCTTTTGGGATTGGTAAAGCCAATGAAGCTGTTTTCACTTTATCAGTTGCAATAAACACAGGCAAATCAATTCTGAATTCATCTAAATTGGCAATCATACCATTTTCAAAAATAACCCATGCTGTCGGGTCAATAGAAGATATTTTGTTATCTGCCAATGATTCAGCTGTTTTAAGATCATCTTTTACAAAAGAGTTTTTACCCAACATTCCATATACTTTTTTAAATTCATGCACCGCATTTTCTTTTGATGCAGGATCTTGAGCATTTGTCAAATAATATAAACCGCTCAAATAATTCATATAAGGGTTAACAAAGTCTGCATATCCTTTAAATTGTGAAACGCCTTTATAGCTTTCTAAAGCAGTTGTCACATTTTTCCCGATTGCTTTTTCTTGGAGTTTATCTAACTCAGATTCTTTTTTAGCGGCTTCTTTTTGTTCTTCAATTTCTTTTTTATATGCTTCAACAGCTTTTACCTGAGATTCATGTGCGCGCTGAATTTGAATTTTGGCTTCATCTTTATTGGCAAGTGCCAACGCATTCAATGTTGTATATGTATGCAAATAAATGCCATCCATAATCATCGGATTGTAATCCATTAAGCTGGCATTTGCAACAACTTCCACTGCCCCACGCGCCAAACCATTTGATTCTAATCCTTCCTTAATTTCCAAAGCTGATTGTTCAAATAATGCATTTGATAATTCCGGTTTTTTGCTTAAAAACAAAGCTGTTCCCGCATTAAGTTTAGCATCCAAATCATAATCTTCAACGTCTAAATCATCAACTGATGCTTCACAAACATTTTCTTCCTCTAAAATTTTGTTACTGGCCGTACAAAAATCTGCTTGTTGATATGCTGCCGAAAATGCTTCAAAACGTTCTTTTTGACTTAATCCACAACCACTTAATAATACAACAAGTGATAATGCCGTAGCGGTCTTCAAAAGATTATTATTCATAAAATAACTCCTTGTCTGTATATATAAAAAATAATAACATGTACTATTGTACATAAACGACCGTTTAGGTTTTTGAATCAAATTTAGATATAACTTTGAATGATATTTTTTCAAGATGTTGATTTTTCAATAAAGATGAAACTTTCCGAAAAAGGAAAAAAATAAAAAAAAGATTTGACTTTAACGGTCGTTTA
>JAGCKR010000055.1 GCA_017647405.1 Alphaproteobacteria bacterium | reverse complement strand
ATGGAAGAGGAGTTAAGTCGGAATTCTAACGACCGTTAAATTTCTGACTTTTCATCTTAAAATTATTAACAAAAGGAAAAACCATGTAAACATTTTTTTTATTTTAAGGAGGCATCCCATGACAAATTATTCAAGAACAACATTAAGAGAACTCAAAAAACGATATTTAAATATCCTCAAAAAATGCCTCCTTACAAACCTGCTTGCTTTTTCTTTTGTTTTGCCGAGTATGGCGGAAACTGTGAGAATAGATAATAATGCTAATAATTTATATTATACTGAAAGTATGTTATTTAATAATTTGCAAACAGGCGGATATGGTGGTGCTATACGTAATAAAAATTTAGGATTTATTGAATTTTATAAAAGTGCAATTTTTGAAAATGGATTTGCAGATTATGGTGGAGCGATTCACAATTCTGCTCAAAGTAAAATAGTATTTAATGATAATACAAAATTTATACAAAATAGCTCTCATGGTGGTGGTGCAATTGCTAATGGTTCCAATTCTGAAATTGTTTTTGGAGAAGGGGAGCATATTTTTTCTAGTAATAGTATTTCTCACCTAGATAGTGGAGGAGCTATTTTAAATAATGGAAAAATTGTTTTTAATGGTAATACCTATTTTACATTAAATGTTTCAAAAACAGGGAACACTACAACTCAAACAGGGGCAAATGCGGGTGCTATTAGTAATAGTGGAGAGTTATCTTTTAATTTTATAGCATCTTTTGTTAAAAATAGTGCTGAAGGAAATGGTGGCGCCATTGCTAATACAGGTAACCTAACTTTTAGCGGAGAAACTCTTTTTTCGGAAAACAAAGCTGGATCATCGGGAGCTTTGCATAATGATGGAGGTTCCGTTATTTTTGAGGATAAAGTTGATTTTGTATCTAATCAAACAACCACGGGAACCGCTGGGGCGCTTAAAAATATAAATAATGGTAAAATTGTTTTTAAAGAATTAGCGAGATTTGAAAATAATTATTCAAAATCAAATGGTGGAGCCATCATTAATACAGGTAGTATGACATTTGAAAAAGGAGCTTTATTTATAGGCAATATTAATGAAGGAAGTGAGGGTGGAACTGTATATAGTCAGGGCAATTTAGTTTTTGGTGGAGATGTTGTATTTAAAAATAATATTGCAACACATAAGGGCGGTATGTCGGCTATCAGAACCGGGGCAAATACTGAAACTACATTTAAGGGTAATACTGTTTTTGAAGGAAATATAGGGACAAGTGTTCTATATAATGAAGGTATTGTTCATATTGAAAATGATATTTATTTTATTAACAATACTTCAAGAAATGGATTTTCTATATTAGAATCAGGTTCAAGGGATGGCGAAATTAATTTGCATAAAAATTTTACTTTTGCTGCTAATAAATTCATTGGGCCAAATGTAGGGGATATTGGTATCAGACAACACAATTCATTGAATATTTTAGGCAAATTAGGAACAGTTGGAACAATTGAAGGAGGTTTTTCCTCACCATCCTGGAACTCTCCTGGATTAATCAATAAAGTAGGGACTGGATTATTAGTGTTAGGTGACCAATCAGAAAACTATGAATATAAAGGTAAGTTCAACCAAACTGCGGGTGTAACGATTGCAAATTCTGAAAAATTTTTCTCCCATGAATTGGCTCGAAACACCATTAACGGTGGCGAGCTTAAAACCCACGGTTCTGAGATTGCGTATAAAGCCGTTGTTGGAAAAAATGTTGATGAAAGTGATGCCGTTTTAAGCGCTGGCAAAGTGATGCATTATACAACTAAGTCGGAAATGGAAGTAAACGCCACAACTTTGGCAAATATCACTTTTGCGGGCGAAGATATGGGGGCAACAATCGGCGTTGGAACATATAATAAGACAGAGCAAGAAAAAGAAATTGCTCTTGTGGGGGATAGATCGATTGAATATCTGGACGATAAAGGGACAGAGGATACTTCTGATGATGAAATGGTTCGTTATCAAGCAACGGATAAGCTTTTTACTATTGATACATTAGCTTCTGGAGAACGAACAATGTTCAAAGTAACAGGAGCCTTACCAAACGAAAAAGGTAACAAGATTGCATTTGCAAATGGGATTGTTGAAATTGATGAATCGATTGGAAAAACAGGAGCAATTTACGAACTTGATAATTCGGTTTTGGAAACAACATCAGTTCAAAATAAAGTTCTTTCAAAAAATATGATTTTGGGAGAGGCGCAAGAATATAGTTTCACAGAACTTGAAGTTGCAGACGGCACAACGCTTGATGTGAAAAACAAAAAAGTTTCCACTGATACTTTGACAATGAATGATAATGCCATTTTAAATATTGACTTAAACAGTGTTATAGATCAT
>JAGCKR010000054.1 GCA_017647405.1 Alphaproteobacteria bacterium | reverse complement strand
TGCGCGGGAGAGGGCTTGGAGCTGGAGCTAGTGCTGGGTCGAGAGCCGAGGGGCGCAGAGGTGGCGCAGAGAGTGGAGCTGTGGCGTGTGGTCGTGGCGCAGAGGTTGGAGCTAGCGTTGGGGCAAGAGCCGAGGGGCGCAGAGCTGGTGTTGGGGCTGAGGTTGGGCTTGGAGCTGAGGTTGGAGCATGGCATGGCATGGGAGCTGGCGCAGAGAGTGGAGCTGAGGTTGGAGCATGGCATGGCATGGGAGCTGGCGCAGAGAGTGGAGCTGTGCCGCATGGCGCAGGGCATGGAACGGGAGCTGGCGCAGAAGTGCGCGGGAGTGGGCTTGGAGCTGAGCTTCAAGGAAGAGAAGAGCGCTTTTTTGCTTGGCTTAAAAAAGAATTATCCGATTATCAAGATGATATTTTAATGAATTTAAAAGAGGTGCCTCTTTCAAAATTAGGCACCCTTCATCATAAAGAATTATTAACGTTTATTTTAAAAATGAAAACCTTAAAAAAACAAGAGTTGAATCAAAAAAATGCTCTTTTAAATATGAAAAAACAATCTGAAAGATAATGTTTTTTTTAAGATGAAATAATTTGTCTTCTTTTTCTTCAAAAAACTTGAAAAAATCTCTTTTTTATGGTATAATAGTGCTCATGGCAAATTCATTTTTAGATCAAATTTATGTTCCAAGTTATAACAGACTCTTTCAATCCACTCAGTTGAAGGGGGTTTTTTTAGGGTCTTTAATCGAAGGGCAAGAGTCTGCCTATGAAAAATATTTTGAATTGCATGAAAAAGAAACGCCAGAAGCTTTTGGCGAGCCGATTAAAAAAGAAGTGATTGATTTTATTGTTGATTCTTTAGTTATTGAAGAAGGCAAAATTTTTGGTGATATTAAAGAAAAGTTAAGAACTGGGTTTCATCAAATTAATCGAAATTCAATCACAGGGCGGGCGTTATTAAAGCATGTTCGCTTTAATCAAATTTTAAATGCATCTGAAGATTTGAAAGGGCCGTTGGGGTGCGTTTATCGGCTTTTTGATATTATTTTTATTGATAAAGCTTTGCATCATCGCCAAAAACCCCTTGATTTAGCCACAACGTTTTGCATGAATCTGAACACGTGATCGATGGGTTTCAAGTGCGCCCCTGGTTTATGCAAAATCAAGGATATTTTAATAAATATAACGTTGAAGTAAGAGATGGAGATGGGCCTTATTCGGCGCAACATGATTTTATTTTATATCGCTTATTTGAGGCGGAAAAAAGAGCGCAAACATATCAACTTTTATCTGAAAATATGAGCTTTTTTAAATATATGGTTGGGATTTTTTCTTGTTTAGGAAAATCATATTTTGATTTATGTGGTTCTTTTGGAAAAGCTGTTTATGCGCTTTTTAAAAGACAAGAAACTTCTTTATTGTTGCCCCCCAAACCGCCCAAAGAAATGCAACTTCTTTTTGGGTATAAAACCAAAGTTTTTGGGAATGTGGTGAAAGCTTTTTTTAAAAATCCGTTTGCCTTCTTTCAAAAAGAAAAAAGAGCCGAAATAAAAAAAGAAGTTGCCCTTCAATCCATGGCAGAGCATATTCAATATTTAATGATGCCAAATCAAAATAAGATGGACTTTTATTGGGTGGCAAATATATTAAGTCTTGGCTTTTTAGGGTTGGGATGCATGGCGGCAAGTCCTTTTTGCTTATTAGCGGGATTGATGGGATGTGCCACGGTTTATGGGCTTTATTTTGCGGATAAATATTATCGAGCTGGTAGGGATGGT
>JAGCKR010000053.1 GCA_017647405.1 Alphaproteobacteria bacterium | reverse complement strand
TCATCCAAACATCATTTCCGTTATCAGTTTAATTTTTTTAAAATTTTTTATTTTTTTTGTTGTTTTTTTTATTTTTTTTTGTTACATAGAGATAAGAACAGCAATCAAAGGAGAGAAAAAATGAAAAAATTCTTATTATTTTTAGTCGTTTTGGGCGGGTTGACAGCCGGTGTTGCATACTATTCAAATAATGCCTTATTTGAAAGTTTACCAAAAACAGAAGCAACAGTTAACTTAGCAAAAGAAACTATTATTCAACATCCAAATTGGAAAGATACCATTGTTCCACTCGAAGGTAATCGTATTCGTCGTAAAAATGGAAGCGATCATGGCGCCATTCAAAATATCACTCCAAATACTTTTGAAATTGTTTGGGACAGATGGGATATTGAAATATATAGACTCAACCCGGAAACAAATATTTACCACTTAGAAGGTAAAAGAAAAAAAGAAGCTAAATAAGCCATAAAAAACGGGGGAAACCCCGTTTTTTTATATATAAAAGCATGCAAAAATTTACTATAAAAACCGAATCGCAAGAATCCATTATTGGCAACATATTTTATCCCAGCCAAAAAGCATTGGGACTTGTTTTTATTCTGCATGGATTAGCCGGATTTAAAGAGGAAGACTATCTTTTAAAATGTGTTGATGTTTTTTTAAAAAACAATATTACTGTTTGTACCTATGATGCCAGACATTCTTTTGGCGAATCGGATGGAAATCTTAAAAATGCCTGTTTTTCTAACTTTATCAAAGATTTTGAAATCGTTTTAAACTGGTGTAAAAAACAAGATTTTTATCAAGAACCCTTCTTTGCCCTTGGCCATTCATTAGGCGCAGGTGCAATTTTATATAAATCCATTCTATCACCGGATATTTTTAAAGGAATTGTTTGCCTTTCACCTGTCTATAATGGTCAAAAACTTATAGATTCATATCAAAAATTCAAACCCGAATTTGTTTTAACATGGGAAAAAGAAAAGTATCTTTATAAAGAAAAGGAAAATAATCCGTCTATTAACGGATATATCAGTTTTGATCATATTATTGATGCGAAAAAATATCATCTTGAAACTGAAGCCTATAAAATTACCTGCCCTATTTTAATTATCACCGGAGACAGAGATATTTCTTCCACCATTGAAATAAACGAAACTCTTTTTAATGCGTTGCGCTCGCAAAAAATGCTTCATATTATTCCAAATGGAACACATACATATCGTAAAAAAGAAAACAAAGATGAATTGGAAATAATCCTTAATGAATGGCTTGGTAAAAATTTCAAATAAAATCGCCCAATAACGTTGAATTTTTCTTTATTTTATGCTATGCTACATCCGTTTATTAATTTTTTTATGATAGGAGTTTATTATGCCAGCAACATCAATGGATCAACTTGTTTCACTTTGTAAAAGACGGGGATTTATATTCCAAAGCGCCGATATTTATGGTGGCTTACAAGGTGTTTATGATTTTGGTCCTTTGGGCGTTGAACTCAAAAACAACTTAAAAGCTGCTTGGTGGCGTTCTATGATTTATGAACGTGATGATATTGAAGGATTAGATGCCTCCATTTTAACACATCAAAAAGTTTTGCATTACAGCGGTCATGAAGCCACATTTACAGATCCGTTAACAGATTGCAAAAAATGTAAAAACCGTTTCAGAGCCGATCATATCAAAGATGGTAAATGTCCAAATTGCGGATCAACAGAATTAACAGAACCACGCATGTTTAATCTGATGTTTAAAACAACGGTCGGCCCGATTGAAGACGGCGGTAACTTTGCTTATTTGCGTCCGGAAACGGCTCAGGCTATTTTTACACAATTTAAAAACGTTGTTGATTCAACATCAAGAAAAGCACCATTTGGTATCGCCCAAATCGGTAAGTCATTCAGAAATGAAATCACTCCACGCAACTTTATTTTCCGTGTGCGCGAATTTGAACAAATGGAACTTGAATATTTCGTGAAACCAGGAACGGATGAAGAATGGCTTGAAAAATGGAAAGATATGCGCATTGACTGGTGGTTAGATCAAGGTTTGGTCAAAGAAAAATTGCACGTTCATGCCATTGAAAAAGAAGAATTAGCCCACTATTCAAAAGCTACATACGATTTGGAATATGAATTCCCTCATGGATTGGAAGAATTGGAAGGGATCGCCGATAGAACCGATTATGACCTTGGTAATCATACACGTTATCAATCCGAATTAAACTTAACTGCAACACCGCATGACAACAAAGAAAGCTCCACCAAATTAGCTCTCTTTGATGATGAAACAAAAAAATGGTATGTTCCTTTTGTTGTTGAACCATCAGCCGGTGTTGAACGTGGTGTTTTAGCCGTATTAACAGAAGCTTACACAGAAGAAACTCTTCCAAATGGCGAAACAAGAACTGTTCTTAAACTTAAAAAACATTTGGCACCTGTTAAAGCAGCTGTAATCCCTCTCAAACGCAACAATCCGCAAATTATGGAAATGGCTCGCAACATTAAAAATAGCTTATTAAAAACAGGGATTGGACGCGTCATGCTCGAAGATTCAGGTAATATTGGAAAAGCCTATCGTCGCCATGATGAAATCGGAACACCGTTTTGTATCACTGTTGATTTTGAAAGTATTGAACAAACACCAACAACGGTTACAATCAGAGATCGCGACACTATGGAACAAAAACGTGTTTCATTAGAGGAATTACCAACTCTGTTAAAAGAATATTTCATCTAAACAAAGAATTAAAAAAGGCGGTTTTAAACCGCCTTTTCTTTTTGCCTAGAAACGCATTCATAAAAAAATAAACCCGAAACAAAAGGCCCCACCTTTTCTCAACAAATGCAAAGAATAAGTTGTTCGATTCAAAAACTATTTTAAGTGAGCAGATGGTAAAATATGAGAGGCGACGTGTACATTGGCTGGCGTACACGAGACCTCTCACATCTGCCCCAGATGCCTCTTAAAATAGTTTGCTAGAATCGAAGTTCAAACTTCAACATTCCACTGTGATCCTGATACTCTTTTCTAAACGTTCCTGAATATTCAAGTTTGAGTGTGGTGCGGTCGCCAAGGTCGGCTTCAACACCAAGAGAAACGCCCGTGCTTAAGCGATCCAACGCCTCGCCGTTAACGGTGTAACTCGCGCCATTGGCAAGGGTGTTAAGCGCCGAGACATCATCAGAGATGACATCATATCCAACGGTGACGCCAGCGGTCGGGCGAATAGCTCCCATATCCCAAGTACCTTTTACCCCAACCAAAGCGGTCAAGTAATCGCTCCGAATTCCGGCAACCGTTGTCCCAAGCGTGTCGGTATAGCCCTCTTGTTTAACAGAAAGGTATCTGAGGCCCACTTCTGGGGTGACCACCATATTATCAAGCTTGATATCATACCCAGTCATCACTTGAACGCCCCAAGAATCAACATCATAATTCGCTGTACCCACGCTTGAAAGCACTTGCTTTTGTTCATCATATTGCCCTCTGGAATAGGTGGCAAGACCACTTAACCACCAAGCGTTTGGTTGATAGTGCGCTGAGATAAAGCCCGTGTTCGTATCCACTTCTGTTCGGCGCAACTCTTCTTTGGCCGTTGTTTGGCTGGTGGCATACCCAACCCCAACAGTTAAAGCATCCGTTACTTTGGATTGAACACCGAGGACTGCGCCTTGACTTCTTGCCTTAAAGCCATCCCCCATCGTGGATTTTGTTTTATCATAAAGCCCTTTAATATAAACTTTTGCTCTTGTTTCTTCCTCACCACCTGAGTGACCAACGGTTGATCCATGCAACTCCGCTTGCACAACATTTTGCAAAGCAACCAAGTGTTCGCTTGCCACAGATTGTTCAACCGGATGTTCTTTTGCCCCAACAGCTGACAGAGCTTTTTTGGCTTTCCCTTTGTTTCCTGATTTAAGCGTTTCCATAATTTCAGTTTGCACTTTTTGGAAAGCTTCGTTTTCAGAGTTGCCACCGATAACTGCCGAAACTGCCCTTGTTTCTTCTTCATTTAATCCAAATTTTTCAGCCAACTCATCTGCCCTTTTCCGAGCAATTTTATATGAGCCGTTTTCTAAATCCGTGATATCTAAAAATTCATGCGTTGTGGCAAGTTTTAAATCCGTGTCTTGTTCAAAGACTTTATACACCCCCTCTTGTGGCGCACCAACAAGGTTCATTGTTAAAGTTCCAGATCCTTTTGAAACAGTTTCTTTTGCCAAAATCTGCCCATAATCTGAAAGCGAATGAACACTAACTTTGACTGCGCCCTCTTGATTTAATGACAATGTGTCAGCTGTTACTGTTTGATTTTTAATATCTAGCAAGCCTTTTTCTGCCACTTCAAGGGCTGTAAAAGAACTTGTTTTTTCGGCGGGCAAACGCATGTCTTTTGCAACAACTTTTCCGGCAACTTTCAAGCCCTCTTTTACATCAAGCTCAGCATTATCAATCGTTAAAGTGTTGCCTTCCATACCTGCCAAGTTTTCTTTTAAAATAAACTTTGCTTTTTGGTCATTTTCAAGCGCCTTAATGGTAAAAAGCTTATCCGTTGCTTGATATGAAACAACTTCATCATCAGATGTATCTTCCGTGCCTTTATCATCCACATATTCAACAAGCCTATCCCCCACAAGAGCAATTTCTTTTTCTTGTTCGGCTTTGGTATAGGTTCCCAAAGTGAGATTAAGCCCCGTTCCGTTAAAGGTAACGCCTTTGATTTCGGTTGGCGTATCCGTTGACGAGCCTAAATGCGTAAGCGTTCCTGTTTCCCCCAAAGTGGCTTTATAGGAAATTTCAGAGCCGTGGGTTTTAAGCTCGCCACCATTAATGGTGTTTTGAGCCAATTCATGGGAGAAAAACGCTTCAGAATTTGCAATCGTTACACCCGCAGTTTGCGTAAAAGCCCCCTCATATTCATGGTTTTCTGATTGGTCGCCTAACACTAAAAGACCTGTGCCTGTTTTATTGATTTGTCCCTTTTGTCCCCCAGCAATTCCTCCTTCAATTGTGCCAACTGTTTTTTCGTCCCCATTGAAATTCAAATAGGTGCCACTTCTATTTTCAATATAAATATCATTTCCTTTAATAGCTTTATTCCTAGCAAAAACAAAATCACTGTTAAAAGTTGTATTCCCCCAACTAAATAGGGCACCTCCACGGCCTAATGTCCATGTTGTTGATGTATCTAATTTTGCTACATTTCCGAAAAACATAGCATTTTTATTAAAAATAATTTCACCAACATCTGTTGTACTCGTAGAAGAATTTGATATAGCGCCTCCTAGTGATGAGGAATTCCCAATAAAATAACTTTTATCATTAAATTCAACTTTTCCCACGTTATACATAGAACCAGCATGTTGTATTGCCTGATTTCCAATAAAATAACTTTCATTATTAAAGGTAATGTTCCCTTCATTAGAAATGGCACCACCTCTTTGCCCTGCTATATTATTTTTGAAAGTTGAAATATCATTGAAAGTCACAATAGGTTTTATATATCTGTAATTCCCATCTTCATCATATAAATAACGTTTCACCCCATTTTCATCAGTATGATATATAGTAGTTCTATTTATAAATATCGCGCCTCCATAACCATTTGCCGTGTTATATTTAAACTCGCTTATCGCCCCTGTATTAAAGGCTAAATTTGATCGAGTGTAAATAGCGCCTCCATGTGCTGTTGCTCTATTATTATCAAAAATAGTATTAGATGTAAAAACAGTGGTTGGCCGGTATTCCGTAAGATTATTTGTTTTTTCATCATACGTAAAACCAAGTGTTTGCATCAAAGCTGCACCACTTCGAGCCAAATTATTATTGAATTGTACATTAGAGAAAACTATATTTCCAATAAAATTCTCATATGAAGAATTCATTATGGCTCCTCCATCTGAGGTTTCGCTTTTGTTGTTGGCAAAAATCGTATTTGAATCTTGATCAAAAGTAATCTTTCCATAATTAAATATAGCTCCCCCTGATGAAAAGGATATATTTCCTAAAGATTTGTCTGTTAAACTTCCAAATAGAGCATTAGCATTAAAATAAAGGTCAGACATGTTGAAAATAGCACCACCACCGTTATTAGGTGTTTTATTATTTTGAAAAACAACATTTGTATTAAATATACTGTTCTTTGCAGCACCAAATGATAATGCCCCACCCGAATTGGAATTATTAGTTGTATCTTGAAATATCAGAGTACTTATTTGATTTTCCTGATTATTAAAAGTTATATCTGAATAACTCATTAAAATTCCACCTCTTTGAGTTGGCAATCCTTTAAATGTAAATACTTCTGTTTCGTTCGAAACAGAAAGTTCAATTGGTTTGGCGAAATAAATACTGTAATTTGGATCTTTTAAATAACTTAAAATTTCATCATTAGAAGCATTGATAAATTTTGATTCACCCGTCTCATTATAAATATAGACCTCTATCGCCATAACAGATGTCGAAAACAAAAGCACCCCTATATTAATTAGAAAACATTTCTTTAAAACATTTAAATATCGTTTTTTAAGTTCTCTTAAAGTTGTTCTTGAATAATTTGTCATGGGATGCCTCCTTTAAAATAAAAAATGTTTACATAGTCTTTTCCTTTTGTTAAAATGTTTTTGAAAAAGAAAAACCGGAAATTTAACGGTCATTTTCTTTGCCGACTTTTCGGCATAAAAATGAGGCTAAAAAAATGACTATTTTTTGCCGATTTTGGAGTAGTTTTTTTTGACTAGAAAACATAAAATTTCATATTTTTATCAATTTTTATGCAATTTTTTGATAAAAAATA
>JAGCKR010000052.1 GCA_017647405.1 Alphaproteobacteria bacterium | reverse complement strand
TCTTTTAATTCATCTAAAAAATCAACATTTCCAATTTGACAAGCCTTTTGAACAAGAATTTTAAATTTTTCTCTTTTAAAAAAAGAATCAAACTGCCAATTTAACCAAGCCCGTGCACTTGCTTCATCATTTTTTTCAAGCGCTCTTAAAGCTTTTTTCATCTTATAAATATCCAAAACTTTTTGAACGCCATGAAAATCCCCCTTTTCAATGCGTTTTCTTAAAATAAATCCCCATGGCCCTAATAAAACCCGATCAATTTTAATCGAATTATTTTCAAAAAAATCACTAATTTGAAACAAACCATTATATTCTTGAATGCTATAAAGGTGATCAGATCTACGCCCCTGATCCACCCATTTGTTCACCGCCTTTTTATAATCGCCGGTTTTAAATTCCCTTTCTAAACAAGAATATACATCCATTTCTTAATCCTTTACTTTAAATATTTGTGTTTTGAGCATTAAAAGCCCAATTGGTCACCCTTTTTTTCGGTAAAAGCATTTTTTTAGGGGCAGATACAATCCCCAACTTTTTTTTCATTTCCCGCTTTATTAAATTGGCCATTTTGATGTTTCCTTCGCTCATAGCTAAATTAAAAACATCTTTCCCCTCGTCATTTTTAATTAAAATATCAGCGCCTTCAGCTATTAATTGTTGAACGATTTCTTTGTTATTCATCAAAACAGCTTTCATCAGCGCCGTTTCGCCAAATTTATCTTGGTGATCGATTTGAATCTCTTTCCCTTTCACTCTGAATAATTGCATCAACCAACCGTATTGAGCCGCCAAAACGGGATAAAAAAGCGCCGTTCTCCCATCCTTATCTTCTTGATTAATCTCTTTTGTTTTTGCTAAAAGAGGGTGTAAAAGAGAAGTAATTTCATAAAAATAAGCATTCATAAGCGGTGTTCTTGACTTTTTGTCTTTATCTTCCAATCCGATGTGATTATCAATCAGATATTGCCTTATTTTAATCGCACCGTTTAGAATGGCCTCATTTAATATCCCGTTTTTAAAAACTTTTTGAGCCTCAATTTTAAGTTCCTCTTCGTTAAAAAGCTTAAAAAACCAAACCCTGTCTTTATAAAGGGCTTCCTCTAAAAATGTTTTCCCTTCTTTTGTTTTGCCATTTAATGAAACACCAAAAGATAAAGCTCTGCTCGCCAAATTCTGATCATTATTTTCAATAGCCTCTTCTAAAATCCCTTGCCCCTCTTCGTTTTGAGCCTCCATTGAAAGCAACGGATATTGATTTAAAAATTTAAAAATTTCTTTCTCGCCAATTGATCCGCTAACCAACTGGTGCATAAGCGCCCATTCTTTTTTTTCTTTTTTCTTTTTCAATAAAGAGCCATATGATAAAACAAGCTCCGTCATTTTTTGATACTCATTTGCTCGTTTATAAGATTTAAAAAGCTCTTCTTTTTGGCTCCCACGCAAATAAACTTTTGCCCCTCGTTGTAACAGTTTATAAACAATCTCTTCTTGCTGATATTGCGCGGCATACATCAACAAACTTTCTTCTTTATTTTCAAAAAGCGAAGGGTTTAATCTTGCGCCTTTTTCAAGCAATTCTTCCAATATCTCCCATTGACCAGATTTTGCCACCTCAAGAGATAAAAGCTTTAATTTTTTATCCCGTTTAAAAGAATTTTCTGTTTCCAAATAGTC
>JAGCKR010000051.1 GCA_017647405.1 Alphaproteobacteria bacterium | reverse complement strand
GTTTGGTTGATATTGCGCTGAGATAAACCCTGTGTTGGTTTTAACTTCTGTGCGACGCAATGGTTCTTTGGCCGTTGTATCAACCCCTGCATATCCAACGCCAACGGTTAAATCTTCGGTGACCGCTGATTGAACACCAAGGACAGCGCCTTTACTGCGCATGCGGAATCCATCACCCGTGAGTGAGTTCACCCGATCATATAAGCCTTTTACATAAACACTTGCTCTGGCCGGTTCTTCTCCGCCAGCATGTCCAAACACCGGTGCCGCCGTGTTCATAAGCATTTGAGAGATAACATTATGTAATTGAGTGAACCCTGCCGTTGCTTGTGATTGATAAAGTGAAGTGCTTCTGCCACCCAATGCATTCAAGGCTTTTTTAGCTTTTTCAACTGTATTGTTATCTTCTGATTGCAAGGCTTCAAGAACTTCTTCTTGCATCATCAAGAATCTTTTTGGAGCCGCTTTGTTTTCCTGTAACAAAGCGCTAACTGCACCAACTTGATCTTTACTCATGCCCAAATCTGCTTCCAAACTTGTATCCGCTTTCTTGCGAACTTGATAGGATCCATCTCCCATATCAACAATATCAAGCAAGTTGTTATCCACTAATGTTAAATTATTATCTTTGTTAAACACTTGATAGATGCCAAGCTCTGTATCAATGCCATTGGTGAGTTTTAAGCTCAGTTTTGCTTTTTCATCACCAACAACTTCTTCATGCGTTAATACCCCATGATCTTTCAAGTTATTTAAGGTTACGCCTAATGTTGAACCGTTACCGAATGTAACTTTACCTGCTGTCACATGCTTGTTATCAATATCAAGCGTTGTACCTTCCATAATCTCAAGCTCGCCAAAGCTGATTTCTTTAACAGTATCACCAAGCTTCATATTATTGGAAACAACCTTATTGCTTGTTGCAAACTGATCCATCACATCAAGGGTTGCTTCGTTCATGGTCAGAACGCCTGTTCCCTCTAATGCACCAACTGAAAGATCCTTATTTACAATCAAAGAACCATTATTTTTAATTGTTTCAGCATCAATAGATGTTGCAGTAAGGGTTGCTCCATTCATGGTCAGAACGCCTGTTCCCTCTAATGCGCCAAGTGAAATCTTGCCTTCAGCCATAATTGAACCATCATTATAAATACCCTTGTCAACTGTTACATCTTTAAGGTTCAAGGTAGCTTCATTTTGAATGGCAACATCTCCTGTTGAATCCGCAATGACAACATTTTCTAAAGAAACTGTTCCAGCTTGATTGTTGATCACTTCTTTGGCTCCACTTATCGTTAAATCTTTAACAACAAGCTCTACTCCCTCATTTTCAAGAGTGAACATTTCTCTGCCATTTGCTGTGATCACACTCTTGCTTGCGTCATCAAAGGCACCAAGGAGTTGCTTTTTGCCAACAGCCATTGATACAAGCTCCCCTGAAACTGCCATGTTATAAGATGCTCCTGTTTCATCACCTGTCATTTGAAGGGTAACTTTTCCTGTTTTTGAAGTTAAATATTCAAGTGCTGTTCCTTTGAGTTTGTTTGCTTCAACACTTAACTCTTGCCCGCTAGTTGCAACTTCCAATGCAAATATTGAACTACTATTTAACAAGGTTTCTTGTGTATCTGCAAAACTTGCACCTCCACCTAAGACGGTTGCTTGATATTTATGACTCAATTCAAACTCTCCGTTTTGATTGACAGACAATCCTTCAACGATTTTGTTCAATACCTCGTCACCATTCATACTCAAATCAACACCAGAGAATCGATATTCTTTTTCTGAAAGGGTAAGTTTATCTGTTGCCATAGAAATAACCCCTTCAACTTCTTCAAATTCAACATCCAATGCAAGTTTGGTGTTTGATCCTGTTAAATTTTCAATTGTGATTTCTTTTAAACCATCTCCAGAGGTATCAAGTGTTGTGTTTGTTAAATAATAAGATCCTGTGTATTTCAAATTTCCATTTTCATCTTTATTGACAGTATCTTTCGCTTTTAATCCAATGGATCCACCAGAGCTGATTAAATGGATATCTGAAGCAACTGTTCCTAAGATATTAATGATACCAGAGTTACAAATATCATTTTCTTGTCCTCTCTCTATGTTATTTTCAAAAGAAAGAATAGAATTTTCACCAAATGTGATGGTTCCGCCGTTATGAATCGCTCCACCCTTACCCGTCGGTTTATAACCTGCTGCTGATGCTGAGTTACCACTAAAAGTTGCATCTCCATTAAACGTGATAGTACCAGAATTATAAATCGCCCCACCATAGGCAGAGGCAGTTGAACCTGCTGATGAAGCTGTTGCTGTGTTACCCGTAAAAGTTGCATCTCCATTAAATATGATAGTTGCATTAGAACCATTATTATAAATCGCTCCACCAAAGCCAGATGAATTTGTTACTCTTATAGCGTTACCACTAAAAGTTACATCCCCTCCAAATGTGATGGTTCCGCTGTTATCAATCGCCCCACCACGAACAGAGACATAAGCAGCTGAAGCTATTGCAGAGTTATTTATAAAATCAACATTATTCAATGTGACTTTTCCTGACGTGTTGTTATAATTATAAAGCGCTTGTTTTGCATTCATGATGGTTAAATTTGATAATGTTAATTCATCTCCATCACTTAAATTAAATAATTTTGAAGTGCCATTTGCATTAATAATGGTATCCCCTGTCTTATCTGTCGCCCCAATGATCGTTTTTTCACCTTCTCCCAGTTCTCCCATAGAACCATTTAATAAATCGTTTTCATTAATCCCGTAATTAAGCGTTTCCCCCTCTTTTAGAGATATATTCCTCAAATCAAATGCTGCGGCAGTGTTTGACCGCAACACTTCTCCCAACGATTGTGATAATGTTACATCTAAGAAATTGACGGATAATCCTGTTTCTGTCTCATTTTGTGTTTTATATAATCCTTCTATAACTGTTGAAATGTTTCCTCCATCTTTCAACATTGGATGACTACCCAATTCACTAAATGTAACATCATACCATTTATCCTTTTCCTCACCCATAATATTCACTGTACCAGAAGCAAATTTTCCCGTTGCTGTTGTATTAATAACATCTTGCACAATACCCGCACTTGTGAATTCAACATCCCATTTTAATGTTCCACTACTAACGGTTAAACCCTCAATTGTGATTTCTTTTGCACCATCTCCCGAAACATCAAGCGCTGTGCTACTCAACTGATATGAACCACCATAACTAACTTTACCATCACCATCTGTATCTTTTGCTTTTAAACCAATGCGTCCACCAGAGCTGATTAAATGGATATCTGAAGCAACTGTTCCCAAAATATTAATGGTTCCATTAGTATTAAAAATATCATTTTGTTTATTATTTGCATAGTTTTCACTAAATGAAATAGTTGCATCTTCTCCAAATATGATGGTGCCACCAGAATTATAAATCGCCCCACCATTAGAGGATGATGAGTTACCACTAAAAGTTGCATCGCCATTAAATGTGATAGTTGCATTAAAACCACTAGCATAATTATAAATCGCCCCACCAAAAGAGGATGCTGTGTTGTTTATAAAATCAACATTATTC
>JAGCKR010000050.1 GCA_017647405.1 Alphaproteobacteria bacterium | reverse complement strand
GGCGCAAGAATTGATTGAAAAAGGCGCTGATGTGACCAGTCAAGATAACAATGGGCAAACGCCGATTTATTTTGTTGCAAGAGAAAGGCAGATAAAGTTATTAGAAAAGCTGATTAAGAAAGGGGCTGATGTGAATATTCAAAATAATTTGGGGAATACACCGCTTCATGAGGCTATAAATTTTGATCGTTTGGATTTGGTAGAATATTTGATTCAATTTTGAGCAAATGTTTTAATTAAAAAAAAAAAAGGCGATGATGCTTATAACTTAGCCATGAAAAATGGATATACCGCAATTGCAAAAAAGATTAAAGAGCAGGTGAAAGAACAAATCAATTCTTCAAGAAAATTGGCGCAACAAATAAAACTTTTTAATCAACAAAATCAATTAGAAAAAGAATAAAGGATAACAGATGGATAGTTGGTTGATAAAGAGCATTAAGGAAAATGAAGAAAAGAATATTGATTCTTTTTTTCAAGAAGTTAAAAAAATTCAACATGATAAACAAGATGCTTTTTTGCTTTTTGCTCAAGAAGGGAATTTAAAATATATTCAAAAATTTTTAACACTGGGCATTGATTTTGCTTATGAAGATGATGGGTGGACGGCGCTTGGTATTGCCGCTGCTAATGGGCATTTAGATGTTATGAAAGAAATGGCAAGCGCTGGCGCTGATTTAAATCACCAATCTTCAAGAGGGTGGACTGCATTAATGATTGCTTGTTGCAACAAGAAAGAAGATATTGTGAACTGGTTGATTGAGCAAGGTGCGCAACTTGATTTATGCGATTTGAATCAAAAAACGGCGTTGATGTGTGCCGCGCATTTTGGAAGTTTAAAAATTGCTTCTCGGTTGATTGAAGAGGGGGCTGATCTTTTTAAAAAAGATAAGTTGCAAAGAGATGCCTATACCATTGCCATGCAAGCAGGGCATAGCGAAATTGCGCAATTGGTGAAAGAGGGGCTTAAAAAGCAAATGAAAGGGCTTAAAACATTGGTTTCTTCCAAACAAAAAACTTTCCCTCAAGATATTTCAAAACAAAAAGATTAAAAAAGGTAAAAGGGTAAAAAAAACATGCAAATTAAAAAATATCTTCATAAAGTTAAATCATTTTTTTCGAAAATGCGCTGGGTGAATAAGCAAGATCAGTTAGGGCAAACGCCTTTAATTAAAGCTTCAGAAAATGGCGCGGTTGAGCTTGTTCAAAAACTGATTGAAAAAAAGCCAAATTTAAACCATCAAGATCAATTCAAAGATACGGCGTTAATCAGCGCCGCGAATAAGGGGTTTGGTGACATTGTATCCTCTTTAATTGAGGCGGGGGCTGATGTGAATATGCAAAATAAATGGAATCAAACGGCTTTAATAGAGGCAGCGCAAAATGGATATGTTGATATTGTTGAAAACTTAATTAAAGCTGGCGCTGATGTGAACAAGATGGATGAGCATGGGTGGAGCGCCTTGATGAACAGCGTTGAAAGAGGGCATGAAGGCGTTTTTGATTTGTTGGTTAAGGCGGGCGCTGATATTAATCATCAAGCTTCAAACAGATGGACGGCGCTTCATTCGGCTTGCAGAGGGAATAAAGAATCAATGGCCCAAAAATTAATTGCGTTAGGTGCTGATTTAAACCATAAAGAAGAAGATGGATATACGCCCATTCATATTTCAGTAATCAACAAAAATTTAAATATTATGAATAAGTTAATTCAACATGGTGCCAATATAAATGCCACACAAAAAGATGGCTAT
>JAGCKR010000049.1 GCA_017647405.1 Alphaproteobacteria bacterium | reverse complement strand
GCCCCACCTTACCCCTCAAAATTCCACCACATCAGCGTTCCAACCCCAACACTCACACCACCACCAACCCCAACTCTAACGCCCAACACTCCCACGCGCCTCGCACACTTCGTCACACCCCTCTCTAACTTCCTAAAATCCTTCCTCTCCATAAATGGTTCTCCCCCTTCCTTCGCGTTTAAATTCGTTTTTTAAGCAAAAAACATCTTGCAAATCAAAAAGGGATATGATATTTTCAATCTCGGATAAACCAAAGACAGGGTTTATCTGGGTCTTAGAAAAACCCACGTTACACTAGTCGAAATAGCTCGACTAAAAATAAAGCTGGCTTCCGGCCATGGACGGATGTCGGTGAATAAGGCCTTGGTCAAATAAACCGAGCCGGTTAGTGTAACACGGTTTTCTAACATCCGCCCACCTAAACTTTTTAAGGTGGGTTTTGTTATTGTGTAACAATCAATTTCAAAGGGGGAGCGGATGAAAAAAATCTTATTATTATCAATGTGTTTGTTATCTGGTTGCGCTAGTTTAAGCTATGTGGAAGAAACGGCTTTAAAAAGTTTAGAAGCCGAAGGGATTACGCCAGATAAACCAGCTGGAGGGTTTAAAAATCCTGCCCATCCTGTTGGTGCTGGAGCATTAAATCTTTTACCTGGAGTAGGCAATTTTTATTTAGCAACAGGTGATGGTGCCGATAAAGATCAATTTTTATATGGTTTTTTAAACTTGGCAACTTGGCCACTTTCCATCACTTGGGGTATCCCTCAATCGGGAATTGACGCGATTACTATCAATGAAAAAGAATTTGTTCATTTTTATATGTATAACCCAAATGGTAAGCGCGCCTTGGCTCAACGGGGCCTTTATTTGGGAACAGATGGCATTCTTTCTAAAACAAATTATGGCGGATATAATGCTTATGGTTATCAACAACCTTCTTATGCAGGATATTCTTATTCGCAATCAGCTCCACGTGTTTATAACACATATTATCAATCCTATTATTAAAAAAATTAGACATTTAAAAGAATGTGATAGGAGGTTTTTGATTTTATGTAGTGGTTGAGATAAGAAATAAAAGTGAGAGAAGGGGGAAATGAAAGAGGATTGTTTTGTCACAATTGTCATTTTTTCCTTGTTGCCTTTTTTGGTTTTGAGGGGTAAATTGGGATAAAATCTAAGTTTTATAAGTTTTTTAAGCTCTGAAAGTTTTTTTCAGAGTTTTTTTTATCATTTAACTGAAAGGAGGCAAAATGCCATTATATCGAAAAATGAAATCCCCATTGGGATATCAAAATTTAACAAACAGTTCTTTTGATTCTTATGGAGTGGATCATTCTGGTTTTACTACCAGAGATGAGCTTGAATATCAGTTCGCTCGCCAAGAGCGAGAGACCGCGAAATAAAAACAAGAACAATTTCTTGTTTTTATGAGGAAAGGCAATGAAGCTCAACGAAGATGAATGAAAAGCTTTTCGTTCAGATGAGTTGTTAGTTGGAATTGAATCATGCTCATGGATCAAGAAAAACAAAACGGAGTTATGGATCATTTTACGCAGTATGGCCATAACTTTTGGGGAACGCCAAGTGAAAATAATTTTGGATTTGGAAGTTCAAATATTTCAGAAAATATTGAACGCTTAAGCAAACAATTTATGACTCCACCTTCTTCATCCACTAGCTTTTTGGATCAATCACTTATTGAAGAGCCTCAATTAACAGGTAGTCTTTTTGACACGCCAGTAGGCTATCAAAGTTTACTTGATGACAGTTCAAATAACTTTCTTGAAGAATCAACAAGTTATCCAACATCAAACTACAATTCATTGACTTCAAGCTCTCGGCAAAGTTTGATGCAATCTTCCGTTCAAGCACCTGAAACAACAAGCTTAACAGGAGGCGGATTAAACCCAAATGCTTTTGATTCAAGCTTAAACAATTTTTCTTATCCAAATGCATTTGATTCAAGTGGAGGCACTTTAACCGAACGAATGGCCGCCACCTTAAAAGCAAGAGAAACGCCATATGAGTCTTTATCAGATGACGCAACAAGCTCAATGAGTTTGTTATCTGGCATCAGTTTTAATTCTTCGCAATATGAGCCTTCATCTTCAACAGATGAAAGTTGGTTTAATTCTCTTTTTGGTTCAAAACCAGCTTTTGGCGCAACACTTTCCTCTCAAGGCATTAATAACGAAACAACAGGTGTTTCCCTGCCTTCAGATGAAGAGCTTTCAAAAGCATTAAGTCGCCATATTCCCGCTCTTAGAGAATATGAAGGAAAAAAAGATAAG
>JAGCKR010000048.1 GCA_017647405.1 Alphaproteobacteria bacterium | reverse complement strand
TATTTTTTATCAAAAAATTGCATAAAAATTGATAAAAATATGAAATTTTATGTTTTCTAGTCAAAAAAAACTACTCCAAAATCGGCAAAAAATAGTCATTTTTTTAGCCTCATTTTTATGCCGAAAAGTCGGCAAAGAAAACGACCGTTAAATTTCCGGTTTTTCTTTTTCAAAAACAGTTTAACAAAAGGAAAAGACTATGTAGACATTTTTTTTATTTTAAAGGAGGCATCCCATGACAAATTATTCAAGAACAACATTAAGAGAACTTAAAAAACGATACTTAAATATCCTTAAAAAATGCCTTCTTGCGAATTTAATGGCTTTTTCTTTTGTATTGCCGAGTATGGCAGAAACAGAAATTGATGTATATACAAAAGAAATTACTCAAGAACAGTATAGAGATGGTGGAAATTTTAAGATTTCTTCAAATACTTCAAAAACTTATGAAAATATAACACACTTTCTTGATAATAAAGTCACGTCAACAAATGGTTTTGTGTATGGTGGCAATTTATATTCAAATGGAGCTGTGACTTTCCGTGATGAGGCGCTTTTTGATGGGACAATTATCACCGGTGAATCAGCGCAAGGAAGTGCGATTTATAATAATTCGGGTGAATTAATTTTTGAAGGATCGGCTATATTTAAAAATAATAAATCCATTGCTACTACTAAAGATGCCATTGGGGCTATTCAAAATTGGAGTAATGCAACAATTATTTTTAAAAAATCAGCCTTATTTGAAAATAACTCAGCAAGTGGTGTAGATAAGGGACAGGGTGGTGCGATTTATAATGTTGGAGGTTCCGTTGTTTTTGAAGATACGGACAACAACACAGAAACGCCAGCAGTTCCGAATATTACATACGGTATGACATTCAAGGGTGATACAACTTTTACAGGTAATAAGGCTGAATCTGTAAATGGTTCTGCCCAAGGTGGTGCGATTAATAACACCGGTTATATGAATTTTACGGATGAGGCCTTGTTTGAGGGGAATGAAGTTGAAAGTGAAAATTCAGAGGTGAGAGGTGGGGGTATTTATAATAGTGGCACCATCACATTCGGTGGACTTGCGACGTTTGATGGTAACAAATCTTCAGCCACAGGTGGTAGCTCCCACGGTGGAGCAATTTGGAATTATGGCACGAATGCAGTGTTGACCTTTAATAATGAGGCACAATTTAAAAACAACACAGCCACAGCAAACGCCATAGAGAAAGCGGATGGCATACTAGTTGGTGGCAACCACCACGGTGGGGCGATTAGTAATAATGGCTCTATCACATTTGACGCACTTGCGACGTTTGAGGAGAACACGTCTTTAGCCACAGGTGGCAACGCCTACGGTGGGGCGATTAATAATTATAATAATGCATCCATCACATTTGGTGGACTTGCGACGTTTGATGGTAACAAATCTTCAGCCACAGGTGGCCACTCTTACGGCGGGGCGATTAATAATAGTAGCTTCATCACATTCGGTGGACTTGCGACGTTTGATGGGAACTCAGCAATTGCCACAGGTGGCAACTCTTTCGGCGGGGCGATTAACAATAGTGGCACTATCACATTCAGTGGACTTGCGACTTTTGATGGGAACACGTCTTCAGCCACAGGTGGCTACTCCTACGGTGGTGCAATTCGCAATGAGGGTGCGAATGCAGTGCTGACCTTTAATAATGAGGCACAATTTAAAAACAACACAGCCACAGCAAACGCCATAGAGAAAGCGGATGGCACACTAGCTGGTGGCTACTCTTACGGTGGGGCGATTTATAACGCAGGAATAATAAACTTTAACAATAGCTTTACATTTACGGGGAATAAAACGATTTCAAAAGGCGTTGAAACCCCAAACGACATCTACAACGGTGGTACCATCAACTTCAACCACGGATATGCAGATGATGGTGTGACTCCGTTAATTGGCTCATTGGATGGTGGGATTTTAAATAACGGAACCATCAATAAAACCGGCGCAGGAACTTTGATTTTGGGTGATGAAATGGTGAGCTCGGGAACGGGAACATTTAATCAATCTGCCGGTTTAACCATTGCACATACGGATCATTTCTTAACTGGAACAAACAACATCACGGGTGGTGAGCTCAGAGTTCATGGGGCTAATATGAGTAATCTCAATGCCACGGTTGGCGGTGATGCGTTGCTCACCTTCTTAAGCACATCAACATCGGAAATCGAGATGAAGTTGGGTGAAAATGTGAGCGTTGCCGGGGATGTGAAGTTTGGCGCAGATGAGAGCATTGGCACAGCAAAATATCATTTAAAAGAGGACGTGAGAGCCAAAACAATCACAATTCAAGACTCCATTTTAACCGTAGAAAATAAGGCGTTTAATGGCACTTATGTCATGGGCGAGAATGTCACTTTAGATATGCAAGACGGCGATACGGCGGATAGTGTTGGTTTTGCAAATTTAAGTGGCGAAAGCTCAGACTTGTTGTTTGATATTGAATTAAAAGCAAACACCGGCGAAGGGTTAGATCTTGAAAGCGATAAATTATCAGTTCAAACGCCGACAGATGAAACCTATAAAGTCAAAGTTGATTTGGCAAAAATCAACGTAATCGGCGAAGTGGGGGATAATGGTTTAAATGAAACCTATACCACAAAAGTGTTAGAAGGCGAAGCCGAATTTGAAACGGCAACAAACGAGCTAAAGGTGTTTACGGATGTGTATCAATATGATGTGACGGTTGATGAAGATAAACAAAGCATCAAGCTGTCCAGTATCGGTGCAGCCGGCGAAAATGCTTTAAAAGAAGCGATGGATTATGAGGGGAACAGCGCCTTTAAATTCAGCATTGTCGGGAAAGATTATGCTTTTAACTCGGATACGCCAATAACGCTTGGAAGTGGCGAGAAAAATATTGTTGGACAAGGCGTTGACACGTCAACGATTGCAAGTGGGGATAAAAAGTTGTTTGTGATTGATAATGAAAACACAAGCTTTAAAATCAGTGATGTTGCATTGAGTGGAACGGGCGAAATTATTGAAAACAAAGCTGGCAGTGTAACGCTTGAAAAAGTTTCTATTGAAGGTGGAAAAGTAATCAATAAAGATGAGTTGATGATTGAAGAATCAAGCGTTCATGTTGTTGAAAACGCCGGAACTTTAACGGCTAACAGCTCAACGATTGGTGCGCTTATGAACGGTAACAAAGCTGAAGTCACAGGCGGTAAAGTCACAATGTTGACGAACAAAGGCGAGTTAACTGTAACAGGGGCAACGATAACTGAACTTTTGAATGAACAAGAGGCAACAATAACGGGCGGCGAGCTTGAAACGGTAACGAACAAAGAGAAAGGGATGCTCTCTTTGAGTGCCGGTTTAAGAGCAGGAACGGTGACCAACGAAGGGGAACTGACGCTTGATGCGGTCACTGTTGCTGACTTAACAAACAGCGCCACTTTAAAAGCGAACGGCTCAACAGTTCAAAAACTTGTGAACGAACAAGAGGCCGAGTTAACTGCTTTAACAGTTGAAGATTTAACCAATATGGGCAAAATGACCGCCAAAGACTTGACGTTGAAAGGCGCTTTAAAAGGAACCGGCACGGCAACTTTAAGCGGAAAACTTGTTGCAGATGACATTTTTAAATCAGAGAACAAAATCATCTCTGATGGTATGGAAGTATCTGAAAATATTCAAAAAATAGAACTTGCCGACCTTGAGATTAAATCTGGCACAACGCTTGATATCGGGACAAGGGAAGTGACCGCAAAAGAGGTCAAAGTTGGCGATAAAGCAACGCTTCAAGTGACCTTAAACGATCTTGAGGAGCATGGCACCATGAAAGCCGATAAGATTGAGGCGGGCGCTGGGGCAGGGGTGCACCTTGTCTTGGGCGAGAAGTTTGAAGGCGGCGTGTTTGACGTGTTCCAAGGCACAAAAGGCGCCGGCGATTTAGAGGTGAAACACAATAACCTTTATAATGTTATCGAAGTCGAAGAAGGTAAATATTCTTTCATGACCAAAGACACGGAAGCCTTGCAAGAATCCTTGGGCGCCACGAAAGAAGAAGTAAGCGTTGCTGATGCCATGACGAAAGGCACGTCAACGAACGCAGCCTTTAACAAGATGCAAAGCGAAATGTTAATCGCGTTGCAATCGTTGGAAACAGACACAGTGGCGAAGGCCAAAAAAGCCCTGTCTGCTGTTGGGGCAAAAGAACAACCGATTGAACAATCAGTGGCAAGCGAACACTTGGTTGCTTTGCAAAATGTTGTGCAAGCGGAGTTGCATGGATCAACCGTTGGTCACTCAGGTGGCGAAGAAGAGGCAAGAGCAAAAGTCTATATTAAAGGGCTTTATGATCGCACCAAATCAAGCATGGGCGAAGGCTTTAGGGCTCGTTCAAAAGGCACCCTCCTTGGGGTTCAAAGTGAAGTGACCGACACTTTAACTTTGGGCGTTGGGTATGCAACCAGTCAAACAACGGCCAAAGAAGACTTGCGCCGAACAGAGGTTGACACGAACACAGGCTTTATCTCTGCGCACTATCAACCAAACGCTTGGTGGGTCTCTGGATTGGCAACCTTTAGCCGTGGTGAATACGAGGAAGAAAAACAAATCCTCTCTAGCATGGGCAAGGCCACTTACGATGTTGATTCTTGGGGCGCTCAAGTCATGACCGGTTATGACATCAAGCTTGAAAACGCTATCATCACGCCGGAAGTGGGTATGCGTTACTTGTCGGTCAAACAAGAGGGCTATACCGACACGCTTGGAACAATGGTTAGCGGAACCCGGAGCGATTACTTAACGGCCTTAGTCGGCGTTAAAGGCACTTGGGATATGGGTGCCATTCGCCCAACAGTTGGGGTAAGCGTTGGGTATGATGTGATGACGGATGAGGTCAGTGCTGTCAACACCCTTGCCAATGGTGCCTCTTATACAGTAACAGGCGAAGCGCTTGATCGGTTAAGTGCCACGGTTACAACCGGCCTTGAAGCTAAAGTCACTGACCGCACCAGTTTAAAACTTGAATATTCT
>JAGCKR010000047.1 GCA_017647405.1 Alphaproteobacteria bacterium | reverse complement strand
CTTTCGATGAATTTTTTAACAAAAGGAAAAAGCCATGTAAATATTTTTCATTTTATTTTAAAGGAGGCAGCCATGTCACATTATTCAAAAACCACTTTGCGTGAACTTAAAAAAAGATATTTGAACATTTTGAAAAAATGCTTCCTTGCGAACTTGATGGCATTTTCTTTTATTTTACCGGTACAAGCAGAAACAACTGAACCCACATTAACGCCATCTGAAGAATTAGAAACGGTTACAAAAGATTCAACTAATTTTTCAAGAACAGAAATCACTGAAAATACAACCATTGATTTAGAGGGTAAAAACTTAACCTATACGGGGATTGAATCATCCTCTAATGGCGGTGTTTTTTATGTTAATAGCAAAAAAAATCTTGAATTTATAAATTCAAGTGAAACAACCGATCCTTTGCTTTTGTTTGAAAATAACAAGACCTCCTCTTATGGTGGGGCGATTTATAATAATAGCACCAGTGTGAGTATTAACAATGCAACATTTGGTGGTATAATAACTGATCCAGAAACAGGAACGATCACATCGCAAGGCAACCAAGCAAAACAAGGTGGGGCGATTTATAATGCAGGTGGAAGCAAAAATGGGGAGGAAATTACTTATGGTATGATATTGGGAAACGCCTCTTTCATCGGAAACACTACTTCAGAATTTGGTGGGGCGATTTATAATACTGGTTATATGAAGTTTACTGATGAGGCATTGTTTAAGGAGAATAGCTCAGCAAATGGTGTAAGTGGGGCGATTTATAATGCTGGGTTTATTATGTTTGATAATGATGCTCAATTTTTTGAAAATTCTGGAGGGGCGATTTATAATGATCAAGGTGGTCAAATTATTTTTAACGGTATAACAACATTTAACAATAATGATTGTGCTTTGGATGGAGCGGCACTTGGAAATTTTGGAACGATTATGTTTACTGAAACTTCGAATGTAACTTTTAGTGGTAATAGCTCAATGACTGGTGCAATTACTAACTATGAAGGGGGGAAAATCGTTTTTGATGGCACGGTTACATTTGATCAAGGTTCCAGAATTCAAAATGAGGGTGTGATTGAAGTTAATACGGAGGAGGTAGCATTTAAAGGAGGCCGCGTGATGCTTTTTGGTGGTGCTATATGGAATGCAAATATGCTTTCATTTTCTGGAACAGTCAATTTTGGAGATATTGTTGAAGGAGTCAGTTATGGCAATGAAGCGGGAATTGGTGGGGCAATTTATAATGGTCAAGGAGGTTCTATTACATTTGGTGGCGCTTCAAATTTTAAAGGTAATTCAGCAACAGGATCAGCAGGTCCTACGTGGGGTGATGATGTCACTGAATTTGGCGGTGGGGCGATTTATAACGAGAAAGGGGCGACAATAACTTTTGCTTCGGGTCAAATAGCAACATTTATTTCAAATCAGGGAAATACGAGTAGCGGTGGGGCGATTTATAATAAAGGTTCTCTGGCATTTAATGGTGCAACACAATTTATGAAGAATATGGCAATAAATGGTGGCGCGATTTATAATAGCGGAACTATCACATTTGAAGACGAAGTGACTTTTAGTGGAAACAGTGCATCAACAAATGGTGCGGATATTTATAATGCCGGAGTAATTTATTTTAGTCATACTCAAGGAACTTCTTCTGTGGAAGGAGGAATCTATAATAACTTTGCAACAATTGTTAAAGATGGAGCGGGAACATTAGTTTTTAAAGATAGTGTGATAAATGGCGGAACTGGTGTTTTCGAGCAAAGAGCTGGTGTGACTCAAGCACATTCAGAAGATTTAATAACCTGGACTAATAATATCTATGGAGGGACATTAGAAACGTATGGTTCGGTTATTGGATATACAGCAAATATTGGAGATGAGGGAAATGCTAATAATAAAACAGCCAACGTTATCCATCATTCAACGGCAACAGGAAATAATAAAACCTCGCTAACAACGGCGCTTAAATTAGGTGCGGGGTCAACGGCTCTTTTCGATTCAGCAACAAGTGGCATTCAAGCAAACTATATTCTTACGGATGATATGGCTGGAAAAGGTGTTGTCACTTTTAAAGATGCAAAAGTGAATTTGTCTAAATCAAATTATGATGGTGCTTATGTAATGGGTGAGAATGTTACATTGGATTTGCAAAATTGGTTGCTGGAAAATGTGACATTTAGTAATCTAACTGCCCAAAATACCTCATTGAAAATTGATGCTACTATTATGGGAGATAAGCTGAATACTGATATGATTATATCAGATCCGAATAATACTTTTTACTTAAATTTAAGTGATGTGGTAATAATTGGTCCAGCTTTTGGAGGTATGGATAGTGGATTAAATTCAACATATACAGCACAAGTTGTTCAGAATGGAACATTAAATTATGCTTCAGAAAGTGGATTGGTGGCAACAGATGTTTATAAATATGAGGTAATCGGAACAGAGGACAATAAAGGGATCAAAATTCAAGCTATTGAGTTTACTGACAGTGGTGATGTGATGCAAGTTGTTGCTCGTTATAGAGGCGATGCGGCATTTAATATGGCAATTGGTGGCGATTCTTATGAGATGCAAAGTGATGTAACGATAGAAAGAAAGACAAAATCCATTGTTGGTAAGGATAAAGAAACAAGTATTTTGACAGGGAAAAAGATAACCGTAAATGGGGCGACGTTGAATGTGGAAAACGTGACAGTTACAGGGGATGATCAATTGATTGATGTTAAAGTTGGCAAGCTTTTAATATCAGACGCAAAAGTTGATAATGTTCACAATAGTGCTGAAACAACGTTAAGTAGTGCTGCAGAGATTGGTTCATTAACAAATGATGCTGATTTAATTGCTAATACCTCAACGATTAGTTTATTAACAAATAATGCCACAGCAAAAATAACAGGTGGACAAGCAGAAACAGTGCTAAATACAGGAGATTTAATTGCTGATACCTCAACGATTGGAATGTTGACGAATGATAAAACCGCTCAAATCAATGGCGGTAAAGTTACCACATTGGTAAATAACAATAGTTTAACAATCGAGGGGGTTGAAATTACCGAGTTAACGAACGCTAAAACAGCTCAAATTAAAGAAGGAGTTCTTGGTCGTTTGATGAACAATAATGAGGCTGAAATAACCTTAGCATCAAACACAAGAGCAGAAACAGTAACGAACCTTGGGTATTTAAGGGCCAACGGCTCGGAAATGGGAGCCTCCCGAAACGATGGCAAGATGGTGCTTGAGGGTGTTACTGTTTCTGAATTAAGAAATTTAGGTGAATTGCAAGATAGTGGGTCAAACTTTACCAAACTTTTAAATGAAAAAACAGCTGATTTAAGCAGTTCAAGGGTTGATGATTTGGTAAATACAGGCACTTTAACGGCAAAAGACTTAACGATTATTGGCGCTTTAAGAGGTGAGGGTGTTACTATATTGAGCGGAAAAGTAATGGGTAATGAAGTGGTTAAGTCAGAGAATAAAATCATTTCAGATGGAATGGTATTTTCTCCTGATATTCAAAAAGCAGAATTTTCTGATTTAGATATTAAAGAAGGAACAACCCTTGATATCGGTACTAGGGAAGTGACTGCAAAGACGGTAACTGTTAACGAAAAAGCCATATTAGGGGTCACTTTAAATGGGGTAAATGATTTTGGAACGATGCAGGCAGATAAGGTTGTTGCTAAAACGGATGCCAAAGTTCATTTAACTTTAGGGGGGAACTTTGAAGGTGGTGTGTTTGATGTGTTTAAAGGGACAGAAGGTGCTGGAGATTTAGAGGTAATTCATAATAATATTTATGATATGATTGAAGTAGAAGAGGGTAAATATGTTTTTATGAGCAAGGGTACGGACAAACTTCAGGAATCCCTAGGAGTAACGAAGGAAGAGGCTTTAATTGTAGAGGCATTGACGGAAGGTTCTACAAAACATGAGCTCTTTAATCGGATGCAAGGTGAAGTGTTGGTAGCTTTACAATCACTTGATACCGGCACAGTTGAAAAAGCTAAAAAAGCACTCTCTGCGGTTGGGGCAACAGCGCAACCGGCGGCTCAATCTGTTTCAGCTGAGCATGTGGGAGCCGTGATTGGAGTTGTTTCAGGTGAAATGAAAGGTGGAGCTATGAAAGGCCACTCGGGTGGTGATGAAGATCCGCGAGCTAAAGTCTTTATCAAAGGCTTGTATGATAAAACAAAATCAACGATGGGTGAAGGATTCAAAGCGCGGTCACAAGGCGCCGTCTTGGGTGTTCAATCCAAAGTAACGGATGCTTTAACTGTTGGCGTTGGATATGCCACCAGCCAAACAACGGCCAAAGAAGAGTTGCGCCGAACACAAGCTGATGTGAACACGGGCTTTATCTCAGCCCATTATCAACCAAACGCTTGGTGGATGAGCGGTATGGCAACCGTTTCCAGAGGCCAATATGATGAAGAAAAACAAGTTCTTTCATCCAAAGGCACAGCCAACTATGACGTGGATTCTTGGGGCGTTCAAGTGATGACTGGGTATGATATCAAGCTTGATAATATGGTGGTCACCCCAGAAGTGGGCCTCAGATACCTTTCTGTTAAACAAGAGGGCTATACCGACACGTTAGGCACAACGGTTAGTGCCACAATAAGCAACTATTTAACGGCTCTTGCCGGTGCAAAAGCAAGTTGGGATTTAGGCAAAATCCGGCCGACTGTTGGGATTAGTGTTGGGTATGATGTGATAACGGACGAGGTCAGTGCTGTCAACACCCTTGCCAATGGTGCCTCTTATACAGTAACAGGCGAAGCGCTTGATCGGTTAAGTGCCACGGTTACAACCGGCCTTGAAGCTAAAGTCACTGACCGCACCAGTTTAAAACTTGAATATTCT
>JAGCKR010000046.1 GCA_017647405.1 Alphaproteobacteria bacterium | reverse complement strand
TGCCTATACCATTTGCTTAATTGGGTAATCGCAGTGCGTGAATATTTCATGTTTCATCCTAGTTGTTAATGAATTCTATTTTATTCAAAAATAATAGCAAAATGTCTATTATTAGGCAAGCAATTTTTAATTAAAATTTACCCTTTTTTTATAAAAATTCTTTTGCGATTCAATAGATAAAAAACTTGCATTAAATAACTTTTTTTTATACTATGTTATGAATGATAATCTGTGAAGGGAAAATGATGTTATGACTGTTAATACAACAAAAAATATAACAATATTTAGCGTTTTATTATTGGTGAATATTTTTTGTGGACAAGCTTTGGCAAAAGAGGATGAACAAGAGCAATTAGCTCCAATTAATCAAAACCTTTTGATGCCCAATGAGGCTGTTAACAGCATGACAGATATTGGTAAAGCAAGAAGCGTTTATAATTTAAGAAATATGCAAAATGCCCAATCTGTTGAAGAAAAAACAGAAGAAAAAGAAACGTCATCTGATGATGAAGAAATAAAATTACCACCAAGAACAAAAAAAGATGATATTTTTGTTCATATTTCCCAGGTTGAAATATCAAGATCTGAAGTTTTTTCAGAGGTTGAAATAAAAAAGTTTGAATCATTATTGAAAGATAAAGAGGCTACAGCAGAAGATATCAATAACCTGATAAATCTCATCAATGTTAGGTATCTCAAAAAAGGAATTGTTACTGCCCGTGCATTTATTGAAGAGGGAAGTTTAAATGATGGGGTTCTAAAAATAGAATTAATGGAAGCCCATATCGGAAAATTAGAAATAACAGGAAACAAATATCATCATACATGGTTTTTACGTTCCCAAATAACAAATAAAGATGGTGATTTGTTTAATCTTAACACCTTGAGAAAAGATTTAAACACTTTTAATCGGAATGCGCGTTCTGTTAAAATGAGAGCAGAATTAAAACCGGGTGAAAAATATGGAACAACTGATGTTAAAATGATTGCTGAAGAAAGTTTTCCATATCACTTATCAACCTCTTTTGATAACTTTGGTAGGGATACAACAGGCGAACATAGAGGAGGGTTGGTTGCTTCTTCTGATTCCTTGCTCGGCTTTCAAGATCGGTTATCTTTGGCGTTCAATATGTCACGGTCATCTTCCAATCCTTATGTTGATTATAGCATACCCATTAATCGCAGTGGAACAAGAGTGGGTGTTTCATATATGTATGGGAAAAGTGAAATCAGTTTAGATGATAATAATGATTTTGATTTAACAGCAAAATCAAGAACACTCAGTGGATATTTAACTCATCCGCTTATTAACACTTTAAAAGCAAAGTTAAATTTGAATACATCTGTTAATGCAAAAAACTCACATGCAGATATTTCGGATATTACCTATTCAAAATATAAAGGGCGTTCAGTTGCCATTGGACTTGGTGGTAATTACAACTTTAATAAAAGTGTTTTATATGCTTCATCATATTTGACCTCTGGTGTTATTGAAGATCATATAAAAGATGAGGATCATAGTTTTAGCAAAGTGAATGCCGATTTATATTATATACATTATTTGCCTTCTAGTATTGTTGGAACTTTTAAGGCTGGCGGGCAGTATTCACCTGATAATATGGCCTATCTTGAACAATATCAAATTGGTGGAATTTCAAGTGTTAGAGGATATTCAGAAGGGGGTCTAATGGCACCAAGCGCTTATTATACCAGTCTTGAAATGTTGTTTCCGATACCATTTCTTCCTGAAACAATCAGTATTCCTTGTAAAAAGTTTCGCTTAAAAGATTCAATAAAATTTGCCACCTTTGTTGATCATGGAGGTGTATTTTATCATGATAAACCAACAGAAAAAGAAAACTTTTTGTTAAGTGCCGGTGTTGGGTTAAGATTTGCTTTAAGCAAATACATTTCTGCCAGGTTTTATGTCGGTTTTCCTTTGATGAACAAAAAAGCATATCAGGAATCTGATGCCGCTTTTCATTTTGATATAATTGCTGTTCCTTTTTAGGGTGAATTAAAAAAAGATATTTAAGTTTATTACGAAGAAGGCCACAGTTTGATTACAAAACGATTATTAAAGAACTATTAGAAACCAACAATTTGGAAAATTCGTTAAATGTCTTAAAGTTCGAGGGTGTTCGAGAAATCCAATCGGGTAAAAATCATTAATGTCCGACAAATCCGTTTGGGCAAAATGGTATAAAAGTCTTACAAATAGAGTAGGGGTAAAGTGTCTTTATCACTGCGCAAGGAAAAACAGTTTGGGGAACTGTTTTTCTGCGTAAAGCAATGAAACACTGCGAAACAAGGCGGTAGCCACAGATGAGCAGATGTTGGAATTGAGTGACGGGTAACTGTGACGGGAAACAAAAAATGCTGAAAAATAAGCATTAAAAAATCCCCTGTAACCAAAAGGTTAAGGGGATAATGGCTATCAATGGTATTGGTTCGTTTTTATAAAGTAAATCACCGCAGTTTTTTATCCAGCTGTTTAATAAGAAAACAAACACTCTTTTAATACAACTATCTTTGCCGTTTGAATTTTTCTGCAATAAATTGTTGTTGAAGTTGTCTTTCTCGTTGAATTGCTGAAATAATTTTTTCTGGTTGAGCTATTGTTCCTAAGCCATTTTTATAAATACCCGTTTCAAGAGCTTTTTGATGAAAATTTTCCAAACTAATATTTCTATCTGCCTGTTTTGCTAATAAAAATAATCCAACATAAAATGGTGTTGCCCAACTTAAACCACCATGGCAATAATGAACATAGGCATCTTTCCTTTGAGGGCAAGCTAATGTTCTGTTGTCCATTGGAACACCTAAAGAAAACGCATTTGGACCTTGTCGCCAATATCCTTCTTTGTAACTGGAAACATTTTCTGGGTTGGCATTGTTATCACGCCCTAAACCAACAAAGCGCAAACCATATGTTGCTGGTAAGTTCGTTGTAATAACAGGGAGTCCTTCTTTTTTTGCACGTTCAAATGCTTTCTCCCACTCTTCTTTTCCTTCAACCATATCCATATCCCCCCAAGAAATACTAACAGCTTGTATTTTTTTGTCTTCTTCTAATTGGGTGTTTAAATCTAAAATATCATTTAATGCTTTTGCGTAATTGATTGAAGATCTATTTCCATTTGCATAAGTAATTTTTGCACTATAATAATATAATTTTGCATCAGGAGCAACGCCACAAGTCTTTCCAACTAAAGCTGAAGATACCGCAGTTCCATGCATAGAACCATAATTATATTTACACCCGATATCGTCGTCATATCCAATTTCTTTATATAAAACTAAATTATCCATGTATTCTTGATGTGGGGTTAATTTTTGGTCAATAATTGCAACCGATAAGCCTTTTCCTGTAAATCCCTGTTTATGTAAATTACGAACACCAAGCCCTGGATTTTTATGTTGTTCCATAATTTCTTTAGGGATAAAATCTTTAGGCATTTTACTTTTATCAGTAGGGAAAATAGTTTTTTCATCAAATAGAATCCTATTGTTATCATAACAGCTCAAATCCATAGATGAACAATCAATAGAACGAATATCTAATGAAGGCATTACCCCATTGACTGCAACAAATTCAGCGGGGGTAGGGAGTTTTCTTTCTCCATTTTTTACTTGTTTATTCAGATAAGAAAAATCAGGATGATTTCTTAATTCCATATTTATATCCTTTTTAAATTTACTCCTCACATGTCTTAATGCATCTTACCTTCTGGAATTGTGGTGAGTTGGTTCTTTTCCTTTTTCACTCTAGGAGAATGGCATGGGAAATAATTTTATCAAATTGTTCCTCAATGACTTTTGAATTATCATTTTTCCCCTAGATAATTTTTTTCACTCTAACACATGTTTATATTTTTGTCAAGTATTATATGGCATTGAGAGATTTTTTTGATATAAAACTTAAAGAACTTAGATTACTTAAAACAAATTTTTTATCCTCATATATATTCGGACCGCCTAACGGCGTCGTTCGCTTTTGCTCGCCGAGCTCACGCACCGTGAGTTCTTCTCCCATCCCTTTATCTCGCCATAAAAAAAAGCTCCCAAAAGGGAGCTTTTAATGGCGGATGGGGTGAGATTGTAAATTGCAGGGCAATTTATCCCTCACAAAAGTTCGGGACCGGCTAACGCCGTCGCGTCACAAGTGCCGCCGAACTCACTTCCACCGTGAGTTCTTCTTCCACCCTGGTCATCTCGCCATAAAAAAAAGCTCCCAAAAGGGAGCTTTTAATGGCGGATGGGGTGAGATTGTAAATTGCAGGGCAATTTATCCCTCACAAAAGTTCGGGACC
>JAGCKR010000045.1 GCA_017647405.1 Alphaproteobacteria bacterium | reverse complement strand
GTCCCATCAACGCACACTAAGAGCCCCTTTTGTTCGTAGTAAGGTATAACTGGAGCCGTTACAGAGCGGAACGTCCGGAGTCTAGATACAACCGTTTCATAGGTATCGTCAGCCCGCCTTGTAAATTCTTTACAACCGCATACATCGCAAATGCCGAATTGTTTCGGTTGTTTAAACTTTTCGTGGTACAGCTCTTTACATTTTGCACATTGGTAACGACCAATAATCCGATCAATCACATAATCATCCGGCACTTGTAAAAGCAATACCAAATCCACGCCCATATTATATTTTTTATATTTGCGTGATGCTAAATCTTTATCCAATACTTTTGCCTGTGGCAATTCTCTTGGAAATCCATCTAAAATATAGCCTTCTGCGTTTTCAGGTTTCAGCAACTCATTTTCCATCAAACGAACGGCCAATTTATTTGGAACCATGCGCCCTTTATCAATCAATTTTTTAATTGATTGGGCTTCTTTTGACTCTCCTTTTGCAACACCTCTTAAAATATCACCCATTGAAAATGATTTAATACCCAGTTTTTCAGCCAAGATCGCGCCTTGCGTTCCTTTGCCGCTTCCCGGCGCCCCCATCAATACAATATGTCTTTTTGGTGTTTGCATCTTTTTCCCCTTTTTTTATAAACGACCTTTTAATTTTGCTTTTTTAATCAATCCTTCATATCTGTGAGCAATCAAATGAGATTGAATTTGTGACACTGTTTCCATAATAACAGAAACCACAATCAAAAGCGTTGTTCCACCCAAAACAAATGGCACGGATAACTGTGCAATCAATACTTCTGGCACAACACACAAAAGCGTCAAATATGTTGCCCCAACAAATGTTAATCTTGAAATAACATAATCTAAATATTCAGCTGTTTGTTTACCCGGACGAATGCCAGCAACAAAACCACCTTGTTTTTTCAAATTATCAGCCGTTTCCGTCGGATTTGACTGAATTCCTGTATAAAAGAATGTAAAGAAAAAGATTAAGGCTGCAAATGTGATTAAATATAACCAGTTTCCATGATTTAAAGCAACAGCCAGAGAATTAACAAAATCAGATGTTGATTCTTTAGATGAAAATTGAACAATTGCCAAAGGAACTGCTAAAATAGCACTAGCAAAAATCGGAGGCATAACGCCTGTCGGGTTAATTTTGAGTGGCAAATGAGAATTAGCGCCTTGCATCATTTTATTACCCATCTGACGTTTCGGATATTGAATTGGAATTCTGCGTTGAGCTCTTTCCATGAAAACAACAATATAAATCGTTGCAAATGTTAATAAGAGCAAGAAAAGCAATAATGGTGTTGATAATGCCCCTACTCTATTTTCTTCAAAAACACGAACCATTGCGCCCGGAATACCGGCAACGATACCGGTCATAATGATTAAAGAGGCGCCATTTCCAACACCCCGAGCAGTAATTTGCTCACCGAGCCAAACAACGAACATTGTACCACCCAACAAAGAAACAACGGTGGACAATTCAAACATGAAATGTGACGGCATAATCACCGCATTTCCGTTTTCAAGCGCTTGAGCCATAAAGAATGCTTGAACAACGGTAATTAAAACTGTTAAATAACGGGTATATTGATTAATTTTTCTGTGACCCGATTCGCCTTCTTTTTTCAATGCTTGTAAAGAAGGTAAAACACTTGTTCCCAATTGAACAATAATAGATGCCGAAATATATGGCATAATATTCAATGCTAAGATTGACATACGGGATAAAGCACCACCCGTAAAGGCGTTAAACATGCCAAGGAGTCCCCCACTGTTTTCTGAGAAAAACTCATTTAAAACAGAGGGGTTAATTCCTGGCAATGGAATATATGTGCCCAAACGAAACACAATTAAAGCAAATAAGGTGAACAACAACCGCTTTTGAAGATCTTTTGCCTTTGAAAAAGCAGAAAAATCCATATTTGATGATAATTTATCAGACATTGACGCCATTGTTGTTCTCTCCTTATTTTTTTATATTATGCTTTTTTTGTTTTTTTTGGGGCTGTTTTTGGTTCTTTTTTAGAAGTCTTTTGACCTTTAACAAGAACTGTTTCTTTTTTCGGTTCCAAAATCAATTGTCCACCGGCATTTTCAACAGCTGCTTGAGCTGCTTTTGAAGCACCAGCTACACGAATTGTAACTTTGCTTGTTAATGTGCCTGTTGCTAACAAACGAACACCGTCTTTAACATTTTTGATCAAACCGGCTTCCATTAAAGAAACACCGTTAATTTCTTGATCAGCTGCCAAAACAGAAGCATCGATTGCTTTTTGGATTGTTCCCAAATTGATTTCTGCGTAGCTTAAACGCAATGGGTTATTGAACCCACGGCGTGGTAAGCGACGGAAGATCGGCATTTGACCGCCTTCAAATCCTTTAATGGCAACACCAGTTCTTGATTTTTGACCTTTGAACCCGCGTCCACCGGTGCGGCCTTTTCCAGAACCAACACCACGTGCAACACGCATTGACTCTTTACGAGCCCCTTTGTTATCACGAATTTGATTTAATTTCATAGCGTACTTCCTTATTCAGCGTCTTTGGCGACAGCACCATCACGGCGGCTGACGATATCACCAACTTTTTTACCACGTTTAGCAGCAACTGTTCTCGGTGAATACAAAGATGTTAATGCATTAAATGTTGCACGAACCATGTTGTGCGGATTTGAAGACCCTGTGCATTTTGCAACAACGTCTTGAATACCCATCACTTCAAAAATGGCACGCATCGGACCACCGGCGATGATACCGGTACCGGCAGGAGCCGTTCTGAGTGTAACGTGACCGGCACCAAATGAGCCGAGAACGTCATGGTGTAATGTGCGACCTTCTCTCAAAGGAACACGAATCAAATTGCGACGAGCGCGTTCTGTTGCTTTTTTAATCGCATCTGGAACTTCTTTAGCTTTTGCGTGAGCAAAACCTAAACGTCCTTTTTGATCCCCAACAACAACCAAAGCTGCAAAAGCAAATCTTTTACCACCTTTAACTGTTTTGGAAACACGATTAACGTGAATTACACGATCTGTGAATTCATCTGCAGCTCTTTCCATTTTAACATCGGCTTCACGATCTTTGCGTGGGCGACGTTTCTTTTCTTGAATTTCATTTTCTGCCATTTTTTTCTCCTAGAAAGATAATCCGGCTTCACGAGCTGCTTCTGCAACCGCTTTGACTCGGCCATGATATAAATAACCGCTACGGTCAAAAACGACTTCTTTAAGGCCTGCTTTGATAGCTCTTTCAGCAACAAGCTTCCCAACAGCAGCAGCACCTGCAACTGTTGAACCTTTTGCTGTGATTTCTTTATCTTTTGAAGAAGCAGAAACCAAAGTCACACCTTTTGAATCGTCAATAATTTGAGCGTAAATGTTCTTTTCAGAACGATACACTGATAATCTCAAGCGTCCACCAGCGTTTTGTTTCAAACCCCAGCGAATGCGCGCTTTACGACGGTCATGTTTTGTAATTTGTTTCATTTTTCTATCCTTTATTTCTTCTTACCGACTTTACGCAAAACGGTTTCTTCTTCATATTTAACCCCTTTGCCTTTATACGGTTCAGGTGAACGATAAGAACGAATTTCAGAGGCAACTTGACCAACCAATTGTTTATCAGCACTTGTTAATTCGATAACAGTTGGTTGTGGTGTTGCACATTGAACGCCTTTTGGCATTTCATAATCGATATCATGGCTGTAACCCAATGAAAGTTTGAGCTTTGTGCCTTGAGCTTGAGCTTTATAACCCACACCGATTAATTCTAATTTGCGTTTGAAGCCTTCTGAAACGCCAATAACCATGTTTTGAATGTTGGCGCGCATTGTTCCCCACAACATACGGTGTTCTTTTGTTTCTGAAACAGGACGAACGACGATTTCATCATTTTCTTGTTTCACTGAAACACCAGCTGGGAGTTTAGCTTTCAATTCACCTAATTTGCCTTTGATAACAATTTCATCGGCAGAAAGTGTAGCTGTAACACCGGCAGGTAATTTAACAGGATGTTTACCAATACGTGACATATCTTCCTCCTATTAAAATACTTTACACAAAACTTCGCCGCCTAAGTTGGCTTGACGAGCTTCATGATCAGACATAACGCCTGATGGTGTTGATAAAACATAGATACCGAGACCGTTGTAAAATCTTGGTAAATCTTTAACTTTTGAATAAACACGGCGACCCGGTGTTGAAACACGTTGGATTTCTTTGATAACCGGTTTATCTTCAAAGTATTTCAATTCAATTTTGAATTCGCTGACACCTGGACGGACATCAATGCGTTCAAAATCACGAATGTAACCTTCTCTTTTCAAAACTTCTAAAACGCTAGCGCGTAATTTTGAAGCAGGAGCAGTTACAAAACTTTTATGAGCTTGCCCACCATTTCTGATGCGTGTGAGCATATCGCCCAAAGGATCTGTCATAGACATGTTGCGTCCTCCTTACCAACTTGACTTTGTCATACCAGGAATTTGACCTTCGTTGGCCAATTTTCTTAACTGGATACGACTCATTTCTAATTTACGATAGTTACCATGTGAACGACCTGTTAATTTACAGCGTCTGTGAACTCTTGTTTGAGAAGAGTTTCTTGGTAACTTGGCTAATTTGATTCCTGCTTCCCAGCGTTGTTCTGGTGTCGCATTAGGATCCGCAACAATAGCCTTTAACTCGGCGCGTTTATTGGCATATTTTTTAACCAATTTTTCGCGTTTTAAGTTTCTGTTAACTAAACATTTTTTTGACATGTTCTCATTCCTTATTTCATAAACGGCATACCAAAACCAGCCAAGAGAGCTTTTGCTTCTTCGTCTGTTTTAGCTGTTGTTGTGATCACAATGTCCATACCTCTGATTTTATCAACTGTATCATAGTTGATTTCGAGGAAAACGATTTGTTCTTTCAAACCAAAAGCATAGTTGCCATGGCCGTCAAAACTTTTGTTTGGGACACCTCTAAAGTCACGAACGCGTGGGAGAGCCATTGTGATTAAACGATCTAAAAATTCATACATTTTATCACGACGGAGTGTAACTTTACATCCGATTGGCATACCTTCACGAAGTTTAAATGTGGCAATAGATTTTTTGGAATGAGTCAAAACAGGTTTTTGACCTGCAATGGCTTCCATGTCTTTCAAAGCACCTTCAAGGGCTTTACGATCTTCTGTTGCTTCCCCAACACCCATGTTTAAGACGATTTTATCTAAACGCGGGAGTTCCATCTTATTTTTGTAACCAAATTTGGCTAACAAAGCAGGAGCAATTTCTTCATCATATTTCTTTTTTAATCTTGCTGTCATGATGTATTCCCTTATTTGCTGATTACTTCGCCTGAGCGTTTTGAAACACGAACTTTTTTGCCGTCTTCAACTTTAAAACCAACACGTGTAGCTTTACCATCTTTCGGATCGATTAAAGCAACGTTTGACACATGAATCGGAGCTTCTTTTGAAACGATGCCCCCTGCTGATTCTTGAGTTGGTTTTGTGTGACGTTTAACCAAATTGATGCCTTGAACAATTACTTTGTTTTCTTTTGGCATAGATTTGATCACTTCGCCTGTTTTTCCTTTATCACGGCCAGTAATCACAATTACTTGATCACCTTTTTTAATTTTCATAGCCATCTTATAATACCTCCGGAGCTAAAGACATAATTTTGGTATAGTTTTTAGCGCGCAATTCACGGGTAACCGGGCCAAAGATACGTGTGCCGATTGGTTCACCGTCTTTGTTCACTAAAACAACCGCATTTGAATCAAAGCGAATGGCTGTACCATCTTGTCTATGAATTTCTTTTGATGTTCTAACGATTAAAGCGCGTTGAACATCACCTTTCTTGACTTTCCCACGTGGTTTTGCTTTTTTTACGGAAACGATAATTACGTCACCGACTGAAGCAACCTTACGTTTTGAGCCACCGATAACTTTAATACATTGAACTTTCAATGCACCAGAGTTGTCAGCAACATCAAGGTTTGTTTCTACTTGAATCATTGGTATTTCCTTCCTTAGTTAGAATCCAATTATTTACTTTCTTCCGAAACCACTACCCAAGTTTTTGTTTTAGATAATGGACGGCTCTCGATAATTTGCACAACGTCACCGACTTTGCACAAATTGTTTTCATCATGTGCAGTATATTTTTTACTGCGTTTGATGTATTTTTTGTAAACAGGGTGCATAACACGACGTTCAACACGAACAACGACAGATTTATCCATCTTATCGCTTACAACAACACCTTGTAAAATTCTTTTAGGCATTCTTATATCTCCTTATGCACTTTTTTTGCTGTTCTTTTTTTGAGCAGCTGCTGTTTTAATTCTTGCGATCTCACGACGAACCTGGCGGCGGCGTGCGGTGTTCTTTAAAACACCGCCCGCTTGCTGGAATCGTAAGTTTAAGGCTTCTTTTTTCAACTGAACTTCTAATTCGGCCAATTCAGCTTCACTTTTAGCCGTTAAATCTTGAAATTTTTCCATAAGTTATACCTCTTCATCTGCTGTTCTGACAATGAAACGTGTTTTGATTGGAAGTTTCATAGCTGCCAATCTGAACGCTTCACGTGCGATTTCTTCAGAAACCCCGTCAGCTTCAAACATAATACGACCTGGTTTCACACGAGCTACCCAGTATTCCGGTGAACCTTTACCTTTACCTTGACGAACTTCAGGTGGCTTTTTTGAAACAGGAACATCTGGGAAAATACGAATCCACAGACGACCTTGTCTCTTCATTGCACGAGAAATAGCACGACGAGCAGCTTCAATTTGACGAGCTGTAATACGTTCTGGTTCTAATGCTTTTAAACCAAAGGCACCGAAGTCTAATGTCGTAGCTGATTTAGCGTCGCCATGAATGCGACCCTTAAATGCTTTACGAAAT
>JAGCKR010000044.1 GCA_017647405.1 Alphaproteobacteria bacterium | reverse complement strand
TCTTAATAAAATATATTGTTACTGTTTTTATAATAAAAAAATTAAAAAAGTGAAGAGACAAAAAAAGACAAATATGACAAAATTATAATATTAACAATATCAATAAGTTACGATACATTCTTAAAGTTTTACTTAAACGCGATAAATGGGGGAAATCTAGGTATAAATAAAAAGAAATCAGTGTATGATATAGAGGGGTTAAAATGTGTGTTGGAGCGAGGGTGGGGCGCTTGGGTGGAGTGGTTGAGTGTAGGTCGGTGGAGTAGGATTGTAGGGCGTAGACTGGTGGAGCGTGGCTCGGAGGGTGAGTCGGTGGGGCGTGGTTTGAGTTGGTCGGCTAGGTGGCGCGTCAGAGTGTGGGTTGGTGGGGTAGAGTAGCGGAGTGTGGGTCTGTTGATGGAATGGCGGAGTGAGGGTTTTTGGTGGAATGGCGGAGTGGGAGTCGATTGAGTTAGACATGTTTGGATTTTTTAATTTTATTTTGCGCCTTATTCGGGGGGATATTGCAAGAGAAAAATTGTTATCTTATTGACTCTTTATTCGTTGGCATATAGCTGGGGGTGGGGCTCTCTTTTGGAGAGGGTAGAAATATATAGTTGATCTTTTTCCCCTTTGGGACTGATTGAATGTTTAAGGGTAAAGAAACAACCGTTTGATTTGTTTTGGCATCATATCGGGCGGTCATGGTTGTTTTTAAGTTTTGGATATATTGAATAAGAGAGGGTTGATTTCCTTGAAAACAGAGCTTGTTTTTTTCTTTTTCAAGAAGCGGAGCATTTTCAAAGTATTTCAATAATTTGTTTTGAAAGTGTTTTCTTTGAGCGTTTAATCTGGTTAAATCACCAGATAACACATTAACGATATTAGCTAGATCATCTAAATTTTGAATGCCGTTTTCTTTTGATGCGTCAATTAAAATTCTTTTTGACGTGGTAAAATAATTTCTTGTGTCAATTTTTAAGGGCAGGTCTTGGTCTTCAAAAAACTCGTTTTGGATATTTTGATCAATGGGGTGCGCAAATGTTACCTCGATACTATTGCGATATTTTTTGAAAGTGACCTCATCAGAGGAGTGTTCTTTGCCCGTTAAAAGGCGAGCCAATCTTGTGAAATGTGGGGTGGGATCAGCTTCTTTTAATTTTTTGACAAAGCTGTTTTGCACTTGGGTGCCAAAAAACCAAGCTTCTTTTTCAATCGGTTGCCCAAAGTAGCTTCGAAGGATATCCGGTCTTTCCCATTTTTGCATGTTAGATTCGGTTGAAACATAATAAAGACGGCTCAGCCCCGTAAAGTTATCTGTGTTTCTTGTTTGTCTTGTATGTAATGCTTCATGAAAAAAAGTATCCAATAACTCGTGAATGTTTGAGGCTTTTTCAACTTTTTTTTTGTTTACATAGATGGCATCGTTGGTGAAATCATATTTTGTTTGTTTCGTGGCATATCCGGAAAGTGTATCGTTCAGTTCTTCAATATTCAGTTCTACATTTGGAATTCCAGTTTGAAAGGGGCTTACGCCTGAATCACGCATCATATAGACGGCCAGGTTTTGTAACAGATTTTTTTTATCTTCAAAATCCAAGGAGGTGAAATTCAATATTTGATTTCGAAGCTCACTATTCAGCGCAATGCTTTGAACACTTTCATCAATGACGCGTAAGAGCTCTTTTTTTCTTTCTTCCGGCAATTGATAGTCGGCATAAAGAGCTTTAAAAAGAGAGGGATTGGAGCGGACAATGGCTCGCCGATTGATGATTTTTTCTTCTTCGGTTTTTGAAGTTTTTTGAACATATTCCTCAATGTGTTTTAAATAATTAAACTTTTCTTCGGTTGAGGAAAAATGGGTCGGCGTGTTTTTAAACTCGATTATTTTGTCAATCATGTCCAGTCTCCTTTTTTTGTTATACTTTCATTATATCACAAAATGAAAAAAAAGGACATTTTTTTTGTTTTTTTTACTGAAGAGGATTTTTTTTGCTGTCTGATTGTTCGGTAGAATCATAAAAGGAGGGGGATTTAAGTGTTTGAGCAAAATTAAAAAAGGAATGGTGGAAGAAAAGAGGGTTGATTTATCCAGATGATAAAAAAGGGTTGCAATTTAAAAACAATCGGTTTATGATGGACTTATGAAGAAAAATAGGGCCCTTTTTTCATGCATTCTTTTATCAGTCGCTTTCTTATCCGGTTGTCACGGATATCATTCAGATGGCGAGTTTTTATACGTTAAACGTGGGGATACGCTTTATTCACTCAGCAAGAAAAATGATCTTTCTATGCGGGCTGTTATCAAAGAGAATAATTTGAAACAGCCTTATACGTTGACTGTTGGTCAAAAGTTGCGCATTCCGAAACCGAAGCTTCACACCGTTCAAAAAGGCGATACATTATATAATATTTCCAAAAAATATCAGATGAGCGTTCATGAATTATCCAAAATGAATGAACTGCAATCGCCTTATACCATTCATTTGGGGCAACAGTTGAAAATCAGGGATCCGGAGGATGTTTTATCTGTCTCAACCGCTCAAAAAACAGGGATTTCAGTTGCCAGAGCGAAAACATTGGCAGAAGAAAAAGCCTTGAATAATCAAAAAGAAACGCCGTTAAAAGTGCAAAATACACCACAAGCCCCGAGTAAAGGGGTGGCACGGGCAAGCGCTAAAATTCCTTATTGGCAACGTCGACAAAAATTTGGTTGGCCGGTGAAAGGGCCGATTGTTTCTTCCTTTGGGTTGAATGAAAAAGGGCAACAAAATGACGGTATTAATATTAAGGCATCGCAAGGAACCTATGTGAAAGCGGCACAAGATGGAGTAATCGGCTATGCTTCTAACGGCCTTAAAGGGTATGGTAATTTGATTTTAATCAGACATAAAAACGGGTGGTTGACGGCGTATGCGCATAATCAAAAACTTTTGGTGAAAAAGGGTCAAAAAGTGAAAAAAGGGCAGAATATTGCCCTTGTGGGCGCAACCGGTAATGTGAAAACCCCGCAACTTCATTTTGAAATCAGATATAAAACAAAAGTGGTGAACCCGAAAAATTATTTGAAATAAAATGATTTACAACTTGAAAAGAATGTGTTATGGTTAAAAAAACAGGGTTATTTTTTTTGGAGGAAATATGAAACGTTTTTCTTTATCAGTGGCATTATCTGCTTTTTTGCTTTCATCAACGGCATTTGCCGGTTTAACAGAAGCATTAACGGCTTATAAAATTAACCGTTATGAACAAGCGTTTGCCGAATTTTCTTATTTGGCGGATGAAGGCGATGCAACGGCTTATTATTACTTGGGGAAAATGTATGCCAAAGGCGAGGGGGTTCCAAAAGATTTGGCTATGGCCGTTGAATATTATAAAAAGGCTGAAAGTGCTTATAATATTGATGCGGCTTATGAGTTGGCGCAAATTTTGTTAGATGACGCTGTTGATCCTTCGGATCCGAAATTTGAAACGGGTTTAGGGTATTTAAAACGCGCCGCTTATGCCGGTCAGGCCGATGCGCTTTATCAGTTAGGTGAATTGTTTGCTGAGGGGAAGAAAGTTGAAAAAAGTTATCAAAATTCCTTTGGTTATTACTTGATGAGCGCTTTAAGAGGGCATGCCGGTGCGCAATTTAAGTTAGCTGCGCATTATTATAATGGGTTAGGAACGCCACAAGATTATGAAAATGCTTTAAAATGGTTGAGCCGTTCTGCCCGTCAAGGATATGTTTTGGCGCAATCAAAATTGGCGGATTTGCGCGCTTCAAAGGGGCCTCTTTCAAATGTTGGCGATGCATATGCTTGGTATAGCATTATTGCTGCTTATAATGCCGAAGATGAAATTGGTCGTGAAGCTGCGAAAAAACGAAATGAAGTTGCTAATCGCATTAAAAAGAAAGAAATGATTATGCAAATGCAACGAAGAGCGCGCGAATGGCGCCCGATTTCGGCTGAAAAATCTGTGCCGAAAAATGATTTGTTGTTAATCCCAACGCCGGTGATTAACGGGTTTAATGATCCGGAATCTATTCAAAATATGTTAGCGCAAGGGGAAGTTTTGTTGACAGATGGTCGCAAATATTCCATTTCGCCGGATATGATTGTTGAAGCCAGTATTTCAAAGGATATGTCCGAAATTGAAAAGAAGGTGAATGCGTCTGTTAAAAAGGGCGAAATCAGCGCTTATGCTTACTATGGTGACTTGTTACGAAGCCGGTTCCAAAATGACGGATTGGCTGTTGTTTGGTATCGCAAAGGGGCAGAAGGTGGCGATCCGTATGCGCAATATCAGTTGGCGAAATGTTACTGCGAAGGAAAAGGAATGGATGCGGCTCGTCCGTCACAATGTTATGCTTGGTTAAAAGTGGCGCAGGATAATTCAAAAGATACGTTGAACTTAACCATTCAAAATGCCTTGAACATCATTGATGCCGAAATGGATGCCAATGAGCGCAAACAAGGGGAAGAAATTTATGAAGACTTAAAGAAAAAAACGCAGGAAGCTGTGACGAAAAAAGATCTTTTAAACGGTTTATTCTAGGCGAATTTTCTTGGCGATTATAAAAAGAGCAGGCCTTTAAAATAGGGCTTGCTTTTTTTATGCGCGCGAATGAGTGAAAAAAAAGAAAATATCAAGAAGGGGAAGGAAACTTTTTTTGCCAAACCTGACAAAATGTTAAAAAAAACTCGCGCGTATATGCGTATACTCTCTCTCAGAGAGTTTAATAATAATTATTTTTTTATATATTTAAAAATATTAAAAATAAAACTCTAACGTTTGTATCAAACTCTATCAACGAGAATAAGACGGGAAGAGTTTACGCGCGCGTGAGGGCGCCTGTCGTAGATGTAAATTATTAATATCTTACTTCGGGGTGCTTATCCACAAAGTTATTCACTTATCCACAGATTTTGTTACTTTTTGTCATTTTGTGGCGCTTTTTCCTCTGTTTGTCAAAAGTGTCACTTTTGGCATTTTTAGTGTGTTGCTTTTTTCTAAAAAGGGGGATACCATGCGGTAAAATGGGTGGATTGGGGAAGGCCCAACTATCGGGAGTTAAGAACTGGCGCTCTAAATGGAATTTAAAGCGATTAAACCTCCTTTGTGTACCCTAAAGCTGGCGCTTTTTTTTGTCCGTACACATGCAGTCGGTTCACTCATCTTTATCTTCTCATTTATAGCTTGTTCTTAACGCATCACAGGAGTTGGGGCAGGCCCGAGTATCGTGTGTGCAAAATCGGTTTTAAAAGATAACTAGGGGTGTTTGTGCCCATGAGGAATGCCCAAGTATCGGGAGTGCAAAAAGACTGATAAGCGATATCTAAGGGCGATTGCATCTTCTTTATGTGCCTTGGAGCTTAGGGCTCCTTTTATCCGCACACCGCAGTCGATGAATCGCCTCTTATCTATTCGCTTCTGAGCCTTTTTTCACGCATCACAGAACATCGAGGCGCCCCACAAAATTCATCACAAAGAGCGGAGTGACCCGAACAAAATTATCACAACGGGCGGAGGGGTGTGGGAAATTTATCACACAAATCGGAGTGACCCGAACAAATGCATCACAAGGAGCGTGGTGGAGCTTGATGTGGAAGGGCGAGGTAGGGGTTGGTGTGGCGTGGGCGTGTGTTGTGCAGGGTTGTGGTGGTGTGCGGTACTCTGGCGCAGTGTGGGGAGTGAGGTGGTTGAGTGTGGGCGCGTGGTGGTGTGAGGTTGTGTACTGTGGTGGACGGGTGAGGGGCGATGGTGTGCAGGGTTGAGTGGGGTGGGAAAAAAACAGCTTGCAAAGTGAAAAAAGATATGGTAACGTGACAAATGTATAAGGATAGCCCAATCCTTATATGCGGGAGTCACAACTTGCTACTACACGGGCAGTTAGTGGGTTTATATCTACTAAATGTTACAAGGGCATCCACTTGAGTGAGATATGTTTTGTTATATCTTAAGCCGGGTGGGTGCCTGCCAAATAAGGCACCTCGCCCAATAGGCAGGGCTATTTTCGTGTAGTAATAGTTGTGAACACCCACCCACCTTTTTTGGTGGGTTCCTTTTTAATGGGCTTGATGATAAGGGGGACTGTTCTAAATGAAAAAAATCTTAATGATATCAATATGTTTTTTAAGTGGTTGTACCAGTTTGACTTATACGGAAAAATGGCGCTGGATCATTTGAAGGCGGAAGGTATTACGCTGAAAACGCCCGTTGGTGGGTTTGAAGAGCCGGCAAGTTTGGGAGCAGCCGGAGGGTTAAATCTTCTTCCTGGAGTGGGAAATTTTTATTTAGCCAGTGGTAATGGCGCCGATAAAGATCATTATTTATATGGTTTTGGAAATTTCTTAACCTGGCCACTTTCAATTATTTGGGCGGTTCCTGAAGGGATTATTGATGCCGGAATAATCAATGAAAAAGAGTTTGTGCGTTATTACATGTATCATCCTGCCGGTAAATCAGCTTTGGTTCAGCGTGGGTTGATATTGACGCCAGAGGGGCTGTTGAGGCTAACGGGATATGCGTCTTATGGGTATCCATATCCTTCATCGGGGCAAGGATATGATGCGCGACAGAGGTAACTATATCGTGCATATGGGTATTGATAGGAAAGAAAAAAAACAGCTTGCAAAGTGAAAAAAGAAGAGATGGATAAAATTGGTGGTGCGAGTGAGGTATGTTGGCTAATGTCCAGAGGAAAAATTTTATTTCAAAACTTTTAAAGAAATTTGATATGCCACCTGTTGTGACTCAAGAAAGCAAAAAAAATAAGCTTGTTTTAGAAGGTGACCAAAAGGATCTTATCCGTTATGTTAAAAGCTTAGGCACAAATATTTTAGTTCATTATAATCAAAGAAAAAATCAAATAATTCTTGAATTGCCGTTAGCTTTAAAAAGAAATATGACTGAAATTTCATATGCTGCAGTTGATCGAAATCTTTCTAATCCGGTGGTTCGCCAACAAGATAACCAACGATAAATTTTTTATCATACTTTTTTGATGTTGTTTACAAAAGATGAATGCCGTGGTATACTAAAAAAAGATGAATGAAAAAATGGAGGGACACATGGTAGATTGGAATAAATTTTTTAATGCGTTTAGGGGGATTCCCTCAGTGGGCATGCCAGGGGTGCATATAACGGCAAGTTCAAGGTCAACTTCAACTTCTTCTTCCCCTTCCACGCCCAATGTTTCTTCTTTAGCTGAGCAATCGCCGGCACCTGAAACAACCGTTGCGGATGTTGCCGAGCCGACGCCAACTTTAACGGCAACCGAGCCAGAGATAACTCATACGCCGGTGGCGGAACCGGAGCCGGAAATATCTTATTTTTTCACGCCACGGCAAACGCCTTTAACGGCAGAGGAAAGAGAGGCAGGCATTCGGGCGCATCGCGTGCGTTTGGGTAATGTGACCAGCAGTTTTGAAGCGCCGATTAATCCTGCTATTGATATGCCGGATAGACGCGAACCGACAGAGGCCGAGTTGGCCACTCATACGGATATTCCGCTTTTAATGCCGGAAACAAGGTTTTACTGGTGTCCCGGTGATCAACGAAGAGGGCTTACCGTTGGGTATGGAACGTTTTTTCAAGAGTCAAGGCGCCTGATTCCAGAGGATCAGTTATTACTTCCGCATCTGCAAATTTTAAATCTTAACACAAATGAGTATATTGAAGGCAATCAGTCAAGAGCAGATGTTATCCATGAGCTTTTTCCAAACATTGGGAATGATAAAAAATTGAAAACCAAACCATATTATATTCCCATTGAGTCAGCTGATGACATGCTTTATACCCGTTTTAATTCGAAAACAACGGATTTGGATAGGTTGCTCAGTAACAAGGGAAGGCGACGGGTTCAACCAAGGTCGGCGCTTGTTGACTGGGTGGCTTCCGATCTTTATTATCAAGGATCTTTATCCAGCAAAACAGGCATTCCTGATTTTGCGGCAAATGATATTAATAAACGAAAACTGCCGAAGCCTGATCCCTCTAATTTGCGTTTAACGGCGCGACGCACCTGTGCGGATTTGCAAGATATTATTAATGCCAATCCGTTTCCTGAAGGGGCAACGGAAGCTGAACGGCAGGAACATGCTCGTCGGTTGACGGAATATTGCACGGCATATGCTGCGCATCAGATGACACGGGCAAATCCGCCGGAGTATTATACGAAAAATCATGTTCAGGCACATATTAAAGATTTGAGTTCTCTGGCGACCATGGATATTGCAAGAAATTATTATGGTCGTGAACTATCGGCAGAGGAAATTCGCATGTGTCGAGAAAATTCGGCCGAGATTGCCGAGCGGATTTTTGCTGCCGAATATCCGCGCGTGGGGGCGCTTCAAATATCGATGTCGCATGAAGACTATGTTCGCAATCCAAACGGGCATTATCGGGCACCGGCGCATGTGATGGTTTTTGTTCGTCAAGCAAATGAAGAAGCCAGAAGAAAGCAACAAGAAGGTGAGGGCCCTTCGGTTGAAACGGCGGTTGCCGGCACGCGGTCAAATGAGGCGCAAGCGCCGACGCAAAACGCAGTGAATTTAAGCCGTCGATTGCGATCCAGTGGGGAGCGGGTGGATACCAGAACAACAAGCGCACCATCGCCTTCGCGTTCACGACAATAAAAAAAGTCAAGCCTTTTGAAAAAGGCTTGCTTTTTTTTTGAAAGAAGGTTACGCTTAAAAATATCATTTCAATCGGAGGCTAGAAAATATGACACAACCACTTATCAGCGTAATTGTTCCCATTTATAATGTTGAAACATATTTAAAAGGATGTTTAGAAAGTATCCTTCATCAAACAGAACCGAATTTTGAGGCCATTTTGGTTGATGACGGTTCAACGGATCGAAGCGGTTTAATTGCCGATGAATATGCGAGAAAAGATCCGCGTTTCAAAGTGATTCATCAAGAAAATAAAGGCTTGTCCGGTGCCAGAAACACGGGGCTTAAAGTGGCAGAAGGGATTTATGTTGCCTTTTTGGATTCAGATGATTATTGGCATCCGGAATTTTTGCGTGTGATGAGTCAAACGGCGCAAAAAGAACGCGCTGATTTGGTTGTTTGCAAATTGCAACACACAGATAAATTTTATCATCAAATGTCTGTTTCTCATGCGTTACCGAATTTTAAAATTCAAAGATTTTATAAACCGTTGGACGGCTTTTTGGAAAATAAAGACCTTGCTTCAAATGTTTGTGTGAAATTGCATCGCAGAGAAGCCATTCAAAATCTTTTCTTTAAAGAAGGCATTTATTTTGAAGACGTTTTGTTTTCAACATTGGAAATGAGTCAGATTAAATATGCTGTTTATGTCAATGTGCCTCTTTATTATTATTTTGCAAATCCGCAATCCATTATGCGTTCCTCGTTCACTGATGAAAAGGTGGAAAGTTATGTGATCACCATTTTTGAACTTTATCAATATTTTAAAGCGAATAAGCCGGCATATTTGAAAAAAGTTCAAAAGCAAATTATTAATAAACGCGTGAAAATGTGTATGAATCAGGCGATCAGAAAGCAACGCTCTAACTATCGTTCGCAAATGCTTTTTGTGAAAATGGCGCAAGAATTTAAAATTCTTTATCGGGAAGGAATCATTTCGTTTGATGGCTTAAAAGTTCATCAAAAAATGGCGTTGGCGCTTTTGATTCATAATAATCCCAAAGCTGCTTGGTTGATTATGAAATATTTATAATCTTTTATGATCCGTCAGTGAAACGCCCTTAAAACTAAGGGCGTTTTTTTTATATCGGTTGCTTTTTTACAAAAGAGTAGGATCGTTTTTTTTAAGAAGATGAACGATTTTTTCATGATTTTTTTGCGTGGCAATCTCTAATGCCGTTAATCCATCTTTATTTTTTATGGAGGGATCAGCATGGGCTTTGAGAAGCAACTCAACAATTTGCGTGTTGCCATAAAAAGCCGCCATATAAAGAGGCGTTCGGCCTTGATAATCGGGGATGTTCACATCGGCCTTTTTTTCGATAAGTAACTGTAAACTTTCTGTTTTTCCATAAGCTGCAGCAGTCCAAAGAGCCGTTACCTGATATTTATCCATTGCATTGATATCAGCTTTGTTTTCAAGAAGCAAGTGAACAAGATCGGTTTTTCCGTTTAAAACGGCATAAAAAAGATGCGATCCGCCGTTTTTATCTTGCGCATTCACATCAAGACCCTGCTCAATCAACAGCTTTGAAATGCGTAAATCACTTGAATATCGAAAGGCGGAACAACCGGCATTATCCACGCTGTTTACATCGGCTTTTAAGTTGACGAGCAGTGTTACCATTTCAAGAAACCCTCTTTCAACGGCTAAATGAAGCGCCGTTTTGCCGGCTTGGTTTTTTTGATTAATGTCAATGCCTTCATCAACAAGATCCTTAACGGTGAAAATATCCCGTTCGGTTACGGCATTAAAGAAAAGTTGAGATTTATCTGTTGTCTGCATGAAAATATTCTCTTTTTTTTAAGTCAATCGCTTTTATTATTCAAAAACATAAAGAAATTTGGCTTTAAAGTCAATGAAATAAAGTTGTTTGGTTTGTTTAGGAACTTTTGGAGGGCGGTTTAAGGTTTGTTCGGCACTTTTGTTTTCTTTCTTGCGCCCTGAAACAAAGCATTGAGCTTGCGGATAACCCATGGAGATTGCTTGGGTTCAGATTAAATTGTCAAAAGTGTCACTTTTGACATTTTTAGTGTGTTGCTTTTTTCTAAAAAGGGGGATACCATGCGGTAAAATGGGAGGATGATGGGGAGAGCCCAACATCCAGAGTGCAAAAAGGCTGATAAGCGATATCTAAGGGCGATTGCATCTTCTTTATGTGCCTTGGAGCTTAGGGCTCCTTTTATCCGCACACCGCAGTCGATGAATCGCCTCTTATCTATTCGCTTCTGAGCCTTTTTTCACGTATCACAGAACATCGAGGCGCCCCACCAAACTCATTACAGAGGACGGAGTGACCCGAACAAATGCATACCATAAAGTGGAGGTGCTCTACCAAAGGTGCTCCACCATTCTCAATCTAGCCACAGTCTACCACCCACTTCACGCTCCACCATCCAACCACAGCCCACCAACTTCATCACAAGGCAACGAGGCGCGTGGAAAATTCATCACAAAGAGCGGAGTGACCTGAACAAACGCATACCATAAAGCAGAGCGACCCGAACAAAATTATCATACAAATCGGAGTGACCTACCACATCTACCCCAAATCACCAACTCCCACCCACCACAGCACCGCCACGTCCGCCAGACTCATCACAGAACATCGAGGCGCGTGGAAAATTCATTATAACGGGCGGAGCGACCAGCCGAAATTATCACAGAGGGAAGAGTCGTTTAAAAAGGTTTAATCTGCTTTAAAGAGCAATCTTTAAGGCTTTTCTAATGAGTTTGAAAAACGAATTTTTTACTGTGCTCATCAATTATTGAGAGCATTTTTTTATCACTTTTTTAAAGGAAATCATGATGAACATTTTAGCACTTGCAAGAGAGGCTGCCGCCGTTGTTTCAACGGATCAGCCGGATACACTTTTTGATAAACACAATGCGCAAAGTCAGTTGTTTTTATCCCTTTTAAATGATTCGCTTGAAAGTTTAAAACGTTTCGGCGATTGGCAACAACTTCAAAAAGAAGGATCTTTTTTCATTTTGGAGTCTTGTTTTACTTATCCGTTGGAAGAGATTGCACCAGACTTTTTTTCCCTTGTTCCTGATACGATTTATATCAAAGACAGTCGGGAAAAAATCATTGGATCCATTTCAGCCGAAGAGTTTTCAAAATCAAAGGTTTTTAAAACATCAACCGGCGACGTTGAATTTTATTTGAAAGGAAATGCTTTTTATTTCACCGCCTTGCCGAAAACTGGTTCGCGCATTGTTTTTCATTACCGCACCAATCATACGGTGAAAGAAGAACGGCCGTTAAACGGTGAATGGATTTTTAAACCACGTCCGACAAAGGATTCAGATTTACCTCTTTTTGATCCTTATCTTTTGAAACTTTCTTTAATTTGGCGCTGGTATAAGCGCAATTCTTTTGCTTATGAAGAAGAATATCAAGAATATTTATCCGAAGTGAAAAAAGCTTTTTCTAATGGCTTGGCTTTGAAAAATATTTCTTTGACGGGTTCTGGTTTAAATGATTATTTTGGAGGTCCTTATGTCCGCAGTGTTCAAAAAAAGAATGGTTAACCGATCGATTAATCGGTTGATTGATTTTGTTTATCCAGCACCGGTCGGCGGTTTAAATTCAACGGCCAGTTTTGATGCTATGAACTTAAATGAGGCCATTGCGATGGATAATTATATCCCGTTTGCCAATCATGTGAGTTTAAGAAAGGGATATGTTCCTTATGCCAAATTAAAAGCGCCGGTTAAAACGTTGGCCACGTTTAAAAGTGTGAAAGGTGTGGAGCGGTTGTTGGCCTTTTCAGGTGGCGAAGCGTTTGATGTTTCAACACCAAAAGATTGTTTGACCCTTTCAGAAGAGGAACTTTTAAAACAGCAAGGCTTGATGAATAAAGGTTTTTTATCGGATGATTGGCAGTTTGCGCTTTTTAAAAACCGCTTGTATTTAACCAATGGGGTTGATCCGGTGCAAGTTTATGAAGAAGATGAAACCGGCGCGAGTTATGGCTCAATTAACCCGGCTGAATTTACTTCGGGACAAGAAGAAGTGACGCTGAATTTATCAAAAATGGATAATGTTTTCGTTGCGAAACAACGGCTTTGGTTCATTGAAAAAGGATCGATGAAAGTTTGGTATAGCGAAAATGCCGGCGAAGTGAAAGGAAAGCTTCTTTCATTTGATATGTCTGCCGTTTCTTCTTTTGCAGGCACTTTGGTTGCCGGTGCAACGTGGACGCAAGATGGCGGTGCCGGCATGGATGATTTAATTGTTTTTATCACCTCGGAAGGCGAAGTTTTGGTTTATAAAGGTAATAATCCGAATGATGCCAATGATTGGTCTTTAAAAGGTGTGTATAAAATGGCGGCACCGTTGGGCAAAAAGTGCTTTATCAAATATTTTGGCGATTTGGTTTTGATTTCAAAGGAAGGATATGTACCTTTATCCAAAGCTTTGCCTTTGGAAGGCGCTAATGCTTCGCAGTTGGCTTTTAGTAATAAAATTCAAGAGCTTGTGACTGAACGAGCAAAATATTACGGCGCTAAAAAAGGATGGCAAGGAGTGTTATATCCCCGCGGTGGGTGGGCGCTTTTCAATGTGCCGACCGCTACCGGATTTGAACAACATGTTTGTAACACGATGAGTGGTGCTTGGTGTCGTTTTGTGGATATTAAATCTTATTGTTGGGATGTTTTTGCCGATCGGCTTTATTTTGGTTCGGATTGTTATGTTTATCTTTTTGATGAAGGATATACGGATGATAAAAAACCTATTCACGGCAAAATTCAGCAAGCTTTTTCAAACCTTGGAACGGCGCGGTATAAACGCGTGACACTTTTGAATCCTTGCGTGAAATCATCCCGTCCCTTTGCGCTTAAGATTTATACGAACACGGATTTTGACACTTCGTTAAAACCATATCAAACAACGATTGGGGAGGCAGGAGATAGCCGGTGGAATGAACTGAAATGGAGCACATTAAAACCCGTTTCCTCAATGCAGGGAACATCAAACGCTAAATGGGCGCGGTTGGCCGGTATTCATCGATCGAATTGGATCAGTAACTTGGCCAGCGGTGTTTATTTTTCCCTTGTTCTTGAAACCAAAACAAAAGGTGTTTCTATCGACTTTTTCTCTACATCGGTGAGGTGGGAGTAGGAGTTGGGGGCCCAAGTATCGGGAGTTAAGAACTGGCGCTCTAAACGGAATTTAAAGCGATTAAACCTCCTTTGTGTACCTTGAAGCTGTCGCTTCTTATTGTCCGTACACGTCAGTCGGCAAAACACCGCCTATTTATTCTCCTAAAACGCGATTTTTCACGCATACCATAAAGCAGAGTGACCCGAATAAAATTATCACAGAGGACGGAGCGATCCGAACAAATGCATCACAGGAGTTGGGGAAGACCCAACTATTGTGTGTGCAAAATCGGTTTTAAAAGATAACTAGGGGCGTTTGTGCCCATGAGGAATGCTCGGATACCCAGAGTGCAAAATCGGATAAAGATTTTTTTAGGTATTTGAAAACAAGTTTTTTAGTAAGCTCTTGATTATCTAAGAGCTTTTTTTAACAGGCTCTAATAAAATTTATTAGAGTTTTAATCAAAAAAATGAGGAAAAAATGAACGTATTTGCCAAATTTTATGACCGCATGGTTAAAACTGATGACATCAACGAAAAAACGGGATTACCGATTTTTAAAGAGGTTTGCTTTGTTGAAATCCGCATTAAAAATAATGCCACTGATGTGGTGGATCAACCGGCAACCGAAGAAAAAATCCGTCGTTTTCCTGCTGAATATCAACTTTATCTTCAAGGTAAAGAAAAGGAAAAGAAAGGCACCAGCTTATCTCTTTTTGCTTTTTTAACCGTTTCGGAACAAGAAACTTTGCGTTCGCGCGGGATTTTCACCTTAGAAGATTTTGTTTCATTACCTAAAAACAAAGTGGATTCTTTAAATTTGGTTGAAGAACATAAAAAAGCAAAATCATTTATGAAACTTCATAAAAATCAAGCTGTTGTGAATTCACTAACGGCGCAAATTAACGCGTTAAAGCAAGAAAATGCGCGTTTAAAAGAGGCATTGGAAGAAAAAAACACCGTTGCAACAAAAGGAGAATAGGCATGACGCTTTCACCACTTATGAATGAAAAATTGATGCTCAGATTGATTCAAGAAGAAGGGGTTAGATTAAAACCTTATCGCTGTTCAAAAGGAAAGCTGACCATTGGGGTTGGGCGCAATTTGGATGATAAGGGTCTTTCGAAAGAAGAGGCTCTTTTTTTGCTTCAAAATGACATTAAAGAAGCAGTTGATGTTTGCAAAAAAGAATTTTCATTTTTTAAAAACTTAAATCAAACGCGTCAAATCATTTTGATTGACATGTGTTTTAATTTAGGGATTAACCGTTTAAAAACGTTTAAAAAAATGATAAAAGCCATTGAGAATAAAGATTTTTCTTTAGCTGCTGAAGAAATGCGTTCCTCTCTTTGGGCGCGTCAGGTTGGCAAAAGAGCCGAACAGTTGGCGGTATTGATGAAAGAAGGCGCCTAAACGATGAAACGATTTTTGGCTCTTTGTTTTTTGATTCTTTGTCTTTGCTTTTTATCTTATCAACTTGGCAAAAGTCATTCAAAAATCAAAATCATTGAAAAGGAAGTGGAAGTTATCAGGTATGAAACCAAAACAAAGGAAGAAATTTATATGCGTCCGAATGCTTCTCGTGATGCTTTGCTTAAGCTCATGCGCGCCGGCGCCTTGTAAGTGTCCCAAACTTCAATATCCGCCGTTTCCGCTAGCAGGCGAAAAGGTGGCAAAGGAATTGGAAGGGACAGGCGAGTTGCCATATACCTTTGAGTGGATTGCAAGGCTTTATAAATTAAAACAGGTTTTATCAACAAACAGTAATTAAAAAACAAGGAGTTATTAAAGATGAATCAACGCTCGGCGCTTGAAATGATTTTAGCTCAACCCAAAAAAGGTGGGATGAGCAAAAGTGCAATTCTTTTGCATCAAAAGCAATGTGAAGACTTTGAAAAGATGCAAAAGGAAATTAATTCGATTAAAGAAGATGTGAAGGAAATCAAGGTTGAACAAGGTCAAATGCATCATAAAATTGATGCGCTTATTGAACTTTCAACAAAAAAAACATCAATCAAAGAAAACATTAAAGAAATTTTGAACAACAAAGTGTTTTTATACATTTTGATTACGCTTATGTGTGCCCTGTTTGGCGTTTCGGCCGGCGAAGTGGGCTTAAAGATTTTAAAATAACCAACTCATGTGAGGTTAAACAAGAAAGGAATTTTTATGACAGATGCATCTCAAAATCCAGCAACAGTAAATGAAAAAAACTCTTTAAAAACAAGTGGTTCGGAACATGCTTCTTTTTTGGTAGAGGAAAAAGAAAAAGTTTTGAAGTGGCGCAATCGTTTAGAATCAGCCCTTAAAATATATAGACCGTATTATGATGTGATTAAACGAGCGCGTCACTTTTATTTAGGTGCCAAAGAAAACGGGGGCGTCCCTCTTTTGGGGGAACCTTTAAAAGCTGGAGCCTCTTTTTTTTGGTCCAGTATTGAAACGCAAAAACCATTTTTATATTTTAAGCAACCGAAACCATATTTAGAACGCTTGAATAAGTATACAACGCCATCGGAACAAGTGGCCGCCAAAATTTTGGAACGCGCGCTGGAATGGAATTTAAAACAGTTTGATTTTGACAGCGTGGTGAAATATGCGCGCAACGATTACCTTATTTTTGGCAGTGGTATTTTATGGGAATCATATGAGGCCGATTTTGAAACGGTTGAGGTTTTGGGCTCAGAAGAACCTCTTGAAATTAAAACGGGTGAAAAGGTGATAACGCGCTATGTTGACCCGCTTGATTTTGTGGCAGACACAAGTCAAAACGGCATTTTTGAAAATATTTCCTGGGTGGCCAGATGTATTCACATGAGCAAAGAAAAAATCAAATCTTTCTTTGGAGCGGATATGTTTGATCGCTTGGTTCAAAAAGGGATTCTTTCTCTGACGGGGGAGGAAGATTTTGTTTTGGATGTTTATGAAATTTGGGATAAAGAAGAAAAGAAAGTTTATTGGTTTTCCTTTGAAGTGGAAGATTTTTTCTTGTGTGAAAAATCAGATCCGCTGGGATTATCCGGCTTTTTCCCAATGCCAAAGCCCATTTTTGCATCCATGACGAATGATTCTTTAATCCCTGTTTCTGATTTTCAAATGATTGAAGGGTTGTTGGAAGAATTTTCAGGTGTTACCGAACGCATGCGCCTGTTAATGCAAGCCATCAAAGTCAGTGGTGTTTATGATGCTTCTTTTTCAAGGATATCAGATATTTTTGATAAGGATGTTACATTAATCGGTCTGCATGATTTTGAACGTTTAAAAGAAATGGGCGGTATTCGTGGCGCTATTGATTTTATTCCGATTGATCAATATATCAAAGCGCTTGAAGTATTAATTGCAAGAAAAGAATCGTTAAAACAAGAAATTTTTTGCATTACCGGTGTGTCGGATATCATGCGTGGCAGTTCGGATAAAGTGGAAACGGCAACGGCGGTTGAAAAGAAAACCAATTTCGGCACGCTTCGCAACCAAGATCGGCAAAATGATATGCATCGATTTATTATGGATTGCTATCAAATTAAGGCCGAGTTGATTTGCGAGCAATTTTCGCCTGCCACATTGGAACGCTTTATCAATTTGCAGGAAGGATATGATTATCAGGTGATTCAAGAAGCGATTGGTATATTAAAAACGGGCAAAATGCGCGATATGATTTTAAGCATTGAAACAGATGCCTTTTTTGATCAGGAAAAGAAAACAAAAGACGCTGTTTTTGCCATTGAAACCATTTCAAAAATGCTTTCAAACGGGGTGGCAGTTGTGGCCCAAGAACCGCTTTTGTTACCGTTGTATCGACAAATGATTTCAAAGGTGGTGAGCACGTTACAAGGCGCAAGACATTTTGAAAATGTGATTGACCAGACGTTTCTTAAAATTGAAGACGCCTTGAAAAAAGAGCAACAAACATCCGATTTAATGGAAGCCTCTCTTCTTCAAAAGCAAATGCAAAATAAATCCGGTGAATTGGATGATTTGAAATATCAGATTGAAAAACAAGAACTTTTTGTTAAATTAAAAGATTTGCTTTTCAAAGAACGCGAACTGAATTTTAAAAACAAAAAAGCCGAGCTTGATTTTCAAAAAGCGGTTTTAAGGCATAAACAAGAAGGGGTGTATTTGCCAACACCTGTTCCCAAAGAAAATCCCGTTTATCCGCCAAAAGAAGCAGTAATCGGGGCTGAACGGCTTAAACGCTACATGTTAAAAGAAAAAACAAAAGTAACGCCAAGCACTTTAAAACGGGCGATGAAACGGCCGAATAAACTTTCGTTACAAACATTATCCTTGCCGAAAAAGGAGGATAAATGAGTTATATCTCAGGGGCATTTAAAACGCCTGTTTTATTGCCGAACGGGAAAGAAGCTTCTTCCATGCAAGAGTTGGAAGCTTATTTAAATCAGGCCGGTTTGGCCATGGCGTCGGATTATTCAAAATCTTATATCCGACAAAAACAAGCAGAACGCTTTTTGCAGGAAAAGCAAGAGTTATTTGATGATTTTTTAACCAACTATAAAAGGATGATTTTCTCATGACAGAAGAATTTGAAACAATGGAAACTGAAACAAAAACACCGTCAACTGAGGCCATGCAAGAAACCCTTTCCACCAGAGAACTGATGGAAAAAAATTGGGATCGCTTTGTAACGGAAGAAACATCGGATGAGGCAGTTGAAAGTGAAGAGTTAAGTCAATCAAAAATAAATGAAATTTCATCTGAACCGCCGGAATTTGATGCGTTGGGTTACTTGAATGAAAGCTTTGAAGGATTAAAAGAAACGCTTTCTTCACGGGGGATTTCAAATACCAAAGAATGGATTCATTCGTTGGTGGAGCTTGAAAAACTATATCAGCAATCGCCCAAAGAAGTGATTTGTCAATTAGCGCAAAAGGCCGGATTTAGGTTGCCCAAAAAAGAAGAGGCAGTGGATATTTTATCCGACTATGCGATGAGGCATCATATTCCGCATGAAAAAATGATTGCGGCCCTTCAAAATCAACCGCAAAATGCTTTCCCGTTGCAAAAGAAGAGTATGCCCTTAGCTTTAAGCGGGCAAGAAGAATCTGTGGGTGATCCATCATCCAAAGTGCCCCTTCAAAAAATGATTCAAGAAGCAATTCAAGATTATTTTAAAAACCAAAGTGCGGAAACGAAAAAGGCCAAAAACAGCTCTTTTTCACCGCAAGGTGTTGGCCTAAAAGCCTCATCTGAAACGGCTTATACCAGCTCCGGTCAACCCAAAACAACAAGGCAAATTTTGGAAGAAGGTTGGCGCTTGTTAGGGTTATAGAAGGAGAGAGGATATGAAACCGGTTGGTGATAAAATTTTTATTCGATTAGCTGAAGAAAAATCCCCGTTGATTTTAACGGTGCCGGCCTTGAAAAAAAATAAAGCCAATCAAGGCGTTGTTTTGGCCGTTGGAGAGTTGGTTCACGCCGTTAAAAAAGGAGATACAGTGATGTTTCATCCGTTTGATGAATTGGAAACGCCAAAAGAAGGGATTGTTGTGATTCGAGAAAAAAGTCTTTTGGCTATTTTAAATGAAAGGGAAGGATTTCTTGATTGTGAATGAAAAAAAACAAGGGGAAGAAAGGCTTCCCCTTTTTGATGAAGATGAAGAAAAAGCGTTGTTTCAAACGTTAAAACCGGCAATGATTTCTTTTAAAGGCGTTTCGCTTTATGTGGATCAAAGCCCGCGCTTATTTCAAAAAGCATGCACAAGGTTGGGACAAAATGCTGATGATATGGCTCATTTGGTTAGTTTTGCTTTTGTGTTTGAAAACAAAATTATCGGTATTTTAAGTTGGACGGATTATCGCCCCGAACATGACATGTGGTGGACGATTTATTCCGTTTCGGCTTATTGGTGCACCAAAAAAGTCTTGGATTATCTTTTTAACACGGCCTTTGAAGTTTTTCATGTGACCCGCGTCAATGCGCTCACAAAAACCGATAATCTTAAAGCGATTTCTTTGTTGGAACGGTTGGGATTTGAAAGAGAAGGGCGCCTGAAAAAGTTTTATCCGGAAGACAAAAAAGATGCCTACTTATGGGCAAAATTTTTATGAACAACTTTTAAAATGAAAGGAATTTTTTATGTCTGGATTCATTAAAAAAATTACAAATCCGATTGTGAGTGCAGTCGGTAACGCGGGGCAAATTCTTGCTTCGCGCATTGATACCTCCCCGTATGAAGAGCTGATTTCATACTATCAAAATTATGACACGTCATTAGCAGATAACACGATGAAAAATTTAGGAACGGCTGCGCAAAATATCAGTGGGAATCTCACGGATTATATCACAAGCATTGATGGTTCCGATGCTGCCAGAAATGAAGCTCAAAATGCGGTTTTTTCCTCTTATCAATCGCTGTTGGAACCCGAACATGAACGGCAAACAGCCGATTTAAACGCGCGCCTTTTAAATCAGGGGCTTACGGTTGGTTCTGAAGCTTATCAACGCGCAATGAATGATTTAAATCAAAAGCAAAATTTAGCACTGAATCAGGCCGCTTACAAGGCTGTTACAGAAGGCAATGACGCATTTAACCAATCATTTTCACAGGCACTTCAAAATGCACAACTCAATAATACAGCGCGCAAAAATCAGTTGGCAGAAGCCTATGGTTATATGGATAAAGCAACAACCGGTCTTGATATCTATGAAAAAATGTTTGCTGCTCAAAATGGATTGTCAGCCGTAAATAGCGCTAATGAACAAAAAGATGTTCAAGCATTGTTGTCATTGATGGGGATGGTGGTATAGGGGTTGGGGGCCCGAGTATCGGGAGTTAAGAACTGGCGCTCTAAACGGAATTTAAAGCGATTAAACCTCCTTTGTGTACCTTGAAGCTGTCGCTTCTTATTGTCCGTACACATGCAGTCGGTTCACTCATCTTTATCTTCTCGTTTATAGCTTGTTCTTAACGCATCACAAAGCACTGCGGGGCGTGGAAAATTTATCACTCAAATCGGAGTGACCCGAACAAATGCATCACAAGGCAACGAGGCACCTCACCAAACTCATTACAGAGGACGGAGTGACCCCACCAACTTCATCACAAGGCAACGAGGCGCGTGGAAAATGCATCACAGAGGGTGGAGTGACCCGAACAAAATTATCACACAAATCGGAGTGACCCCACCAAATTCATCACAGAACATCGAGGCGCCCCACAAAATGCATCACAAAGAGTGGAGTGACCCCACCACATCCACCCCAAACCACCAACTCCCACCCACCACAGCACCGCCACGCCCCGCCAAATTCATCACAAGGAGCGCGGTGGGGGTAAGGTGGGTTGTGGTGCGAAAGAAAGGGGCAAAATGAATTTGTAAATGGAAAAGTAACAGGTTGTTTCTGCGCTTTTTTTATGGGTTGGATATTGTTTTTTTTACTGAGTGAAATCAGATGGTTTTGTTTTTAACTTATTGATATTTAACAAAAATATTTTCAAAATAAATTGTTTGTTGGAGGATTTGAAAAAGTGTGATATAATATATTTATCAGAATAAAAATTTATGGAGGGAACAATGTCTGGATTGGGAAGTTTTTATTTACAAAAAGCCATCACGCTTGGGGATGTTGAGTTATTAAAAAAAGTGTTAGCGCCCTTTTTAGCGCAACAAGAAACAGATTGTAAAAACAAGAATGATAAGCCAAAAGAAGAGATTTCTCTTGAAGATTTTCATGCAAAGCTTTTGTATCCGGTGCCGGGTCAACTGTTGGTACAGGCTGCAAAAGATGAAAATCCCCAAATGTTTGATGTTTTAATGTCTGCTATTCGTAATTGTGACTTATCCGAAGAAAACAAACGCAATATTTATCGCGCCGGTATTTATTCTTTTGAAGAGGCGGGTGATGCCAAAACCGTTCAGCGTTTTATTGATAATGGCTTTCAACCGACCGGTGAAGAAATTAATTGCGCTTTATTTCACAATTATCAACCCAGCGTATTACATGTTTATTTAAATAATGGCGCTGTTGAGCGGGCTATACCTTCGCAATTAGCGCGCAGTTGGATTTCGGGGGTAACGCGATTTAACCTGCCAAAAGAAGAGCGACAAGATATTTTAAATGAGTTGATTGCGCATGGGATGAATATTAAAGATGAACATATTTTATGCGCAACGATTGATCGAGAGATTAATTGGAAAAAAGAGGCTTTTGAAGAGTTGATTGAAGCTGGAGCGCCGATTGTGACTGAGCGCACGCTTAATGATCCGTTGATGGCGGCACTCAATAGCGGTAATTTAAGTGCGGCCGAAGTTTTGATTGATCATACGCCGGCTGAAAAATTGCATGCGCCGGATATGTATGGGATGACGCCGCTAATGCATGTTGTTTCTCATCCGCATATGGTTACCAATCCTGTGTTAGAAAAGCTTATTCAAAAAGGCGCGGATGTGAATGCGGTTGATAATCAAGGCAGAAGCGCTTTGATGTATACAGTTGATCCAAAAACAGCCGAAGTTTTAATCGATTTAGGAGCGAATATATTTCATAAAGATAAGAAGGGGCGATCTGTTGTTGATGTTTTAAATACCAGCACTTCGCACTTTACGCGTCGGGGAAGTATGCGTGCAGCAGAATTTATTCAAGAAAAAATCGACGCGCAAAAACGGACGCCTTCAAGAGTGTCTTCAAAATCAGCGTCAAGAGAATAAACGGCGCTTCAATCAAAAAAAAGAGAGTTTTATCAGCTCTCTTTTTTTATTTTGGATAGATTGTTTAATGTGAAATAGCTTTAAAATGCTTTTAAAATTTACTTTTAATGATAAGAATAAAGTGATTTTCTTCTTTCGGCTTCTTGACGTTCAATTTCGGCCTGTGTTTTTTTGAGTTCGGCCGTTTCAGTGGCGCCGACCGTTGAGTTGGCGCTATCGCTTGCGTTTGGTTCGGCCGTTTCAGTGGCGCTGTCCGTTGAGTTGGCGCTATCGTCTGCGCTTGGTTCGGCCGTTTCGGTGGCTCTGTCCGTTGAGTTGGCGCTATCGTCTGCGCTTGGTTCGGCCGTTTCGGTGGCTCTGTCCGTTGAGTTGGCGCTATCGCTTGCGTTTGGTTCGGCCGTTTCGGTGGCGCTGTCCGTTGGGTTGGCGCTATCGCCCGCGCTTGGTTCGGCCGTTTCGGTGGCGCTGTCCGTTGGTTGACTGCTCTTTTCATTAAACTCTTCTGTTGCATTTGAAGGAATGTTTAGACTGATATTTCCTTTT
>JAGCKR010000043.1 GCA_017647405.1 Alphaproteobacteria bacterium | reverse complement strand
TTTTAAAAGAAAAGATTTTGAAAGAAAAAGTTTTAAAGGGGAATGATCCTTTAAAAGTTGCAGTTTTAAAAGGATATCTTCAGCTTATTGAATCCTTGGTTTATTATGGGCCCGAAGTTAAAAAAGGGCTGTGGGATCGCTTAAGTCAAAAAGAATTAGATGAAAACTTTTATCAAGCGATTCAAGAAAAACGCTTGCAAAAAGCGGAAGACTTGTTGAATCAAGGGGCCTTTCTTTATGGGCTTAAAAAAGAAGATGTTTTAAAAACAGATGATGAACAAGTGATTGATTTTATTGATGAAAAAATTAAATCTAATCAAGAGTTATTTAAAGCTATTAAAGAAAATGATGCTTTAAAAATATGGGATCTTTCGTTAACAGATAAGTTTGCGCGAGGCATGAATGAAGAAGGGGTGCCGGCAATAGTGATGGCAGCTAAAGAGGGGGCGCAACAAGCTTTTTTAATGTTAGCCAACAACTTTGAAGTTGATGTGAATCAGCCAGATCAAACGGGGCAAACGGCCTTAATGTGGGCGGCCAAAAAGAATGACGCTGAAATGATTGAATGGTTGCTTTATATGGGAGCAGAGCCTTCTTTGGTGGATCATCAAGGAAAAGAAGCGCTTATTTATGCTGTTGAAAATAAAGGGTTTGAAGCCATGCAAAAACTCATGAATTTTGAAGAAATGGATATGATTCAAAAAGCCATTCAAAAGGCAAAAGAAGTTGATGCTAAAAATATCATCTCTTTTTTAACAAATGAATTCTCTTTAAAAGAAGGGGCGTTAAAGGTGAACACTCAAAAAGTTTTGAATGGCAATATAACAAGGGATTATCAGCGAGAAGGTTAAAAAATAAAAAAAAGAACTTGGCTTAAAAAAATGAGCTTTTTTTAAAGCTAGGGGAAAGATTTTTTTTAGAGGTTTGAATGAAAGAAAATATAAAAGCATTAAATGAAAGTTTGCAACAAGCAGTTGAAAATAAAGAAACATATTTGATTATTCCATTGTTAGAAAAAGGATTAAGCGCCGAAGTTTTTAATAAAGATGGCAATGCGCCTGTTCATTTATCCGTGTTAAAGGAAGACATTAATTTATTAAAATATTTAATTGAAAATAAAGCTAATTTAAATCTTTTAAACACATATACAAAACGATCTGCTTTGATGATGGCAGTTCAAGGAAACTATGAAAAAGCAACGTCTTTATTGGTGAAAGCAGGGGCGGATTTGGATTGCCAAGATGTTTATAAAGAAGCTGCAATTCATGTGGCTGTTCGTTATGGATATGAAGAAATTTCCAAGCTGTTAATTAAACGAAAAGCTAATTTAAATATTCAAAACAATAAGGGGTGGACGCCCTTAATTGTTGCCATTCGAAGAGGGAATAAAAAGATTTGCTCTTGGTTGGTGGAAGAAGGAACAAATTTGGCTTTGGAAGATCAAAATGGGTGGCAAGCTTTAACTTGGGCGGCTGATTTGGGGCATTCTTCGTTGGTAAAAATGTTTATTTATGCAGGGGCTGACATCAATCATCAAGATAAAAAAGGGCGCACGGCTTTAATGCGCGCCGTTAAAAACGAATATACGGAAACGGTTTTCACGTTATTGATGCATAATGCAGATGAAAAGATTCAAGATATTTATGGCAAAACTGCGTTGGATTATGCCGTTGAGCGTGGGTCACAAGAAAGCATTAAACTTT
>JAGCKR010000042.1 GCA_017647405.1 Alphaproteobacteria bacterium | reverse complement strand
CATTATCCCCACAAATGTTCACATCAGCGCCCGCTTTAATCAACTCTTTCATTAGGTTTATTTTGTTTGTATCAATTGCTTCAAAAAAACGATTTTGCAACTTCCAATCCATCTTTTATTCCCTCTCCTTTTGCATAGATGCCTTCATAAGCGAACTAAAAGCGCTCGGGCTCACTTTTTTTAAAACCATCATCTTCATCTTCTCTTTAATCGCCTCTTTAATCATTTTAGCAACTTCAATATGCCCATTCTTCATGGCAATTTGATAAGCATCTTGGCCTTCGTTATTTTTCTTTAACAAATCTGCACCATTTTGAATCAAATCTTGCGCTAACATTAAATTTCCGCGTGCTGCAGCCACCTGAAGCGCCGTCACATGTTCTTTATCTAAAAGATTTAATGGAATATATTCTCTAATCCAAGTTTTTATATCATTAATCTCTCTTGGAACTGCCAACGAATAAGCATCTTCCCCTCTTTTATTTTTCTTTAAAAGATCTGCCCCTGCTTCCACCAAGGATTTCACGATATGTAATTGCCCACAAGAAGCCGCCATATGAAGTGCTGTGGAGCCCTCTTTCGTTTCAAGGGTCACATCAGCGCCCGCCTCAATCAACGCTTCAACCACTTCTAGATTTCTCTCACTTGCCGCCATATGAAGGGGCGTTTTTTCAAATTTATTTTTCAAATCCAATTGAGCGCCTATATCAATTAAAAGATGGGCAATCTCTAAAAATCCCTCATAAGAGGCCATATGAAGCGCCGTCCACCCCGCTTCATCTTGAGCACTCACTGGGGCGCCTTGTTTAATTAAGCGTTTCACGGCTTTTAAATCTTCATTAAAAACCGCCTCCATCAATTTTTTTTGCAAACGCGCTTCTTTTTCTTCCATGCTTTCAAATAAATAAAACATTTTAACGTTCTCTTTCTGACCCCAACTGCTTTAAAACAACCTGATTTTTCACTTGTTTTGTCACTTTTTTTAAAGCCAACAGCTCATCTTTCACCGCTTCTTTAATCATTTTAGCAACTTCAATATGTCCATTCTTCATGGCCAAAGAATAAGCATCTTCCCCGCTTTTATTTTTAATCAACAAATCAGCGCCTGCTTTGATAAGTGTTTCAGCCATCTGAATGAATCCAACTATTGAAGCCTCCATCAATGCCGTTTGACCGCTTTCATTTGTTTGATTAAGGTCTGCGCCATTTTGAATCAAATCCTGAACCATCTTTAAATCGCCTTTTTGAACGGCTCTCATTAACTTTTGATCATCCTTTAAACCCAAAAGTTCATATTTTACAAACAAAATCAATTCCTCATCTTTTGTTTGAAGCGCGGCCTCTTTTGTTGTAAGAAAACTATTTGGATAAAACTCATTCGGATCAAACCCATTTGATTTTAAAGTGTTTAAACAACTCTTCTTCGAAAGTGTTTCAATCGCCTCTGATTCAATAATCAAGTTAAATGGATTTTTAGAAAGCTTTTTTATCTTTCCATTCTTTTCTTTTATCGGCTTAAAATTCCATATCACAGAGCAAAATACCCAATTAACACTCTCTTCAACATCTTTTGCCATTAAATAAGCCTCATTATCATAAGGCTGACTGTTCCACTTTTCTTTTCGCTTTTTCGTGGCTTCTTCTAAAGCATCAATCGCATAGTTAAGTGCTGTATTACCATAATTATCTTCCAATGAAGCTTGCGCTCCCGCCTTTAAAAGGCTTGAAATAATAGAGCCATGCCAAACCGCTCCCATCAAGGGCGTTTGCCCTGTTGCATTTGCCAAATTCACATCAGCACCAGATTTTAAAAAGAAATCCACCATTTCAGTTCTGCCATTTAAAGCGGCCCAAGAAAGCATCGTTCCCTTATTTGGCTCAACATAGTCAATCTTAAGCCCTCTTTTTAACCACATCTCAATCGTGGCAACAGAATTTTCAACCAGATATGGATTAGTCACATAATCATAAATCTTATCTGTGCCACAAAATTGATCTCTATATTCCGGCCAAATGCTATATTTCATCTTTTTTCCTTTTATTTTATATGCCCTTGTCCATTTTTTTGAGCCATTAAAAAAGCTTGATTATTTGCTTGATGTGAGATAATTTTCTTGGCTTTTAACTGTTTTTTCGCCGCTTCTTTAATCAACTGAGCCATATTTTGATTTCTCTCTTTCATTGCCAAATTATATGCATCAATCCCCTTGTTATTTTTTATTAAAACATCCGCTCCATTCATAATCAATTCTTGAAAGATAGCAAAATTATTTCTTTCAATAGCGATCATCAACGCTGTTTTGCCCTCCTCCTCTTGGATATTTAAATCAGCGCCATTTTGAATCAAAAGGCTGGCAATCTCTTTATTTCCATGACAAACCGCCATAGTCAGCACGCTGTTACCCCACCGATCTTTCT
>JAGCKR010000002.1 GCA_017647405.1 Alphaproteobacteria bacterium | reverse complement strand
TAACTACTCAATCATCGGGGCGTAGCTCAGCCTGGTAGAGTACTTGGTTTGGGACCAAGGTGTCGCATGTTCGAATCATGTCGCCCCGACCATAAAAAACCACTCGCAAGAGTGGTTTTTTTATTGGGCAAAATGAGAAGAACGTGCGACACAGCATGTTCGAGCCGTAGCTTTGCGAAGGCAATGTCGAGCTTGCGAGACAGCCCCTTGTGGGTGAGCGCAGCGAATAATCATGTCGCCCCGACCATCAAAAGACGGACTTGTTCCGTCTTTTTTTTGTGGTCAAGGGAAATAGATTTCAAGAAAAAAAATCAAACACCAAATTCTTTTGCTATAAAATCCAAATCTTTATCGCCTCTGCCCGAAAGATTAATTAAAATGATTTTCTCCTTTGGAAGGGTGGGAGCAATTTTCATTGCATGGGCAACGGCATGAGCGCTTTCAAGGGCAGGGATAATCCCTTCTGTTTTAGAAAAGGTATAAAAAGCATCTAATGCTTCTTTGTCATTGATTAACTCATATTTTGCTCTGCCTGTTTGATGTAAATAGGCGTGTTCTGGGCCGACACTGGGGTAATCCAACCCACTGGCAATGGAATAGACCGGTGCCGGATTTTTATTTTCATCTTGAATAACAAAAGATTTAAAGCCTTGCATAATGCCTGTGGTTCCAAAGTTAATGGAGGCTGCATGTTCGCCTAATTTTTTGCCTTTTCCTAAAGGCTCAACGCCAATAAGTTCAACCGATTTATCATTAATGAAAGCGCTAAAAATTCCCATGGCATTGGAGCCGCCTCCAACACAAGCAATAATTTTATCTGGCAAATGGCCGGTCATTTCAATTATTTGCTCTTTAGCTTCCAATCCAATGATGGATTGATAATCTCTGACCATTAAAGGGAAGGGGTGCGGGCCCAAGACAGAGCCAATGCAATAAAGCGAATTATCAAGGTCATTTAAATATGCTTCAAAAGCGCTATCAACAGCTTCTTTTAATGATTGTTGCCCATGTGTTACCGGAATGATTTTAGCTCCCAATAATTTGATGCGAAGCACATTGGGTTGTTGTTTTTCAATATCTGTTTGGCCCATATGAATTTCGCATTCAAGCCCTAAATAAGCGGCAGCAGTTGCCATAGCAACGCCATGCTGGCCGGCACCTGTTTCGGCAATTAATTTTTTCTTACCCATATATTTGGCAAGGAGCGCTTCACCTATCGCATGATTTAGTTTATGAGCGCCAGTGTGATTTAAATCTTCTCTTTTTAAATAGATTTGTGCGCCCCCTGTTTTTTTGCTTAAATTTTTAGCAAAGGTAATCGGGGTTGGTCGTCCTTGATATGTTTTTCTGATATATTTTAATTGTTCTTGAAAAACCGGATTTATTTTTAATTCATTATAGGCTTTTTCTAATTTATTCATTTCGTTTTTTAAATTTTCAGGGATGAAAGCACCGCCAAATTCCCCAAAAAAACCATTAAATTTTTTCATTGGTTATCCTTTTTTTTATTCGTAAAATTTTGAGATTATTTTTTTACCCGGTTATGGATGGTTAGTCCGTTAAATGTATATAGGTGCATTAGCACCACCAAAATTTTTTGGTGCTTAAAAATTTAAAAGATGAAATTTGAAATAATTTTTTTTGCATAGCAAGAATGTATCATAATATAAGATAAATTGTCAAGTTAAAAGAGTTAAATGAAAAAGCCCCTTATTTGAAAGGGGCTTTTTTTATTAAAATTTTTCATTTTCTTTAAGTTCTCGAACAAATTCAAATTCGCCTTTTTTATTTTTTTTAAATTCTTCAGATGGCCATCTTGAATCCATCCAGTCAATCCATAAAACAGTATCAGATATTTGTTTTATTCTGGCACATTCTGATTGAATATCTGTTCTATATCCATTGTTGTTATCTTTTATTGCCTTTTTCTTGAGTAATTTATGCTTATGTTTATAAGTAGTCACCAATAAAAAACCACTCCCGAAGGAGGGGCTTTTTTTAGGTTAAGCGACTACTTGATTGCTTCGGGATAAATCCCTCATCCCTCATAAATTCGGGACCGGCTCATTTTTTCGCCGTCCGCTAACGCGAGCGAACCTTGCCCCCCTTCTACGTTGGGGGTCTTTCGCTTATATCCATAAGTCCCAACAATAAAAAACCACTCCCGAAGGAGTGGCTTTTTTATTGGTAGGCGACTACGGATTCGAACCGCAGACCCCCTCGGTGTAAACGAGGTGCTCTAACCAGCTGAGCTAGTCGCCCTTTTTAAAAGGATGATATACTTATACCATCCTTTTTTTTAAATGTCAATAAAAAAAATTATTTTTTGTTGACGATATCTTTTAAGCCTTTACCAGCACGGAATTTTGGTTGGTATGAAGCTGGAATTTTGATTGTTTCCCCTGTTTGTGGGTTGCGACCTGTTGTTGCAGCGCGTTTTGTTGAGCAGAATGTACCAAAGTTTGTGATGCGAACTTCGTCATTTCCGTTTTGGATTGTTGAAGAAACAACATTGTAGAATGAATCCAATGCTTTTGATGTAACTGTTTTTGGTAAACCAGATGCTGCTGAAACTGCATCAACTAATTCTTGTTTGTTCATAATAAACTCCTTTAAAACTTTGTTTGAGTTAAACAGGGAATCTCCCTTACAAAGGCTATCTTAACGGCTATTTTAGAAAATTGTCAACATCATTTTTTTATTATTTTCTAAAAAAAAAGATTTTTTTTTATTTTTTACTTCTTTGGGTGCTTTGTTTTTAGTGTAATATATTGATTTTTATGAAAAATAATAAAAATAGCATAAAGAGGTATTTTTTTTGTTTTTTTCTTCAATGCCTTGATTTTTGGGGCTTTTTATGAAAAAAAACGGAAAAGTTTTGTACTTTTCCGTTTTTCTTATTTTAAAAGCAGCTTTATTTTGTTTTCTTTTTAGGTGCTTTTTGAACTGTTTTTGTTTCTTTTTTACCAGTTTTGGCTTTTGGTTTTTTTGTTAATGCGTGATCTAAAACAACTAAAGCATCACTGACCGGAATGATTTTTAATCCTTCCTTTACGTTATCTGGAATTTCCTCCAAATCTTTAACGTTTTCTTTTGGAATTAAAACCGTTTTTATGCCAGCTCTTAAAGCGGCCAAAAGTTTTTCTTTTAAACCGCCAATGGCCAGAACACGACCCCGTAAAGTGATTTCCCCTGTCATGGCAATATCTTTTCGAACCGGAATGCCTGTAAATGCCGAAACAAGGCTTGTCATCATTGTGATCCCTGCGGAAGGACCATCTTTGGGTGTGGCTCCTTCTGGAACGTGTACATGAATGTCATTTTTTTCAAAGGCTTCATCATCAATACCAAAATCAAGGGCATGTGCGCGGATAAAGGAAAGAGCCGCTTCAACGGATTCTTTCATTACATCGCCCAATTGTCCTGTCAATTTAATCCTGCCTTTCCCTGGAAGTGTAACTGCTTCAATTGAAAGAATATCGCCACCAACTTCTGTCCAGGCTAAACCGGTGGTTGTACCGATTTGATCTTCTTTTTCAACAACCCCGAAACTAAATTTTTCAACGCCTGAATATTTTTTCAAATTTTTCGGTGTTACTGTAATGGATTTGACATTTTCAAGTTGAATTTCTTTAAGTGCTTTGCGGGCAATTTTTGAAATTTCTCTTTCAAGATTTCTGACTCCAGATTCTCTGGTATAGCAACGGATTAATTGAATAATAGCTTCATCGGAAATTTTGAGTTCTTTATTCGTGATGCCGGTTAATTCAAATTGTTTTTTGATTAAATGACGTTTGGCAATTTGAAGTTTTTCATCTTCTGTATATCCAGATAAATGAATGATTTCCATTCTGTCTTTTAATGGACGGGGCATATTCAACGAGTTTGCCGTTGTGATAAACATCACGTTTGATAAATCATAATCAACTTCGATGTAATTATCGTTAAAAGTAGTGTTTTGTTCCGGATCTAAAACTTCTAACAATGCAGATGATGGATCGCCACGATGATCATGAGCCAGTTTATCAATTTCATCCAAAAGGAAAAGAGGGTTAACTGTTTTGGCTTTCTTCATCCCTTGAATGATTTTTCCAGGCATAGCGCCGATATAGGTGCGTCTGTGACCTCTAATTTCAGATTCATCATGCATTCCCCCTAGCGCTGCACGAACAAATTTGCGTCCTGTTGCTCTGGCAATAGATTGGCCAAGAGATGTTTTCCCAACCCCCGGAGGGCCAACAAAACAAAGAATGGAACCCTTCAAACAATTTGTTCGTTTTTGAACGGCTAAGAATTCTAAAATCCGTTCTTTTACTTTTTCAAGACCGTAATGATCTTCATCCAAAATGTTTTTAGCCTCTAATAAGTCATTTTGCAGTGTTGATTTTTTGCGCCATGGAATATTGGTGAGCCATTCCAAATAGTTGCGAACAACAGTGGATTCTGCTGACATTGGGCCCATCATTTGAAGTTTTTTAAGTTCAGATAAAGCTTTCTCTCTTGCTTCTTTGGGCATGCCGGCTTTTTTAATTTTCTTTTCAAGTGATTTAATTTCGCCACCATCTTCAGAATCTCCCAATTCTTTTTGGATGGCCTTCATTTGTTCATTAAGATAATATTCGCGGTGGCTTTTTTCCATTTGACGTTTAACGCGTTTTCTGATTTTGCGTTCAACCTGTAATACGCCAATTTCTTTTTCCATCGCTTGATAAAGAGCTTCCAAACGTTTGCTTAATGAATCAATTTCAAGAATTTTTTGCTTTTCATCAACTTTTAAAGTTAAATGAGTGGCAACGATATCAGCGAATTTTTCCGTATTTTTAATTTGAGAAATAGCTGCCAATACTTCCGGTCCAATGCGTTTATTTAATCTGACATAATTTTCAAATTGGATGGCAACTGATCGATTTAAGGCTTCAATTTCTGTTTCTTTATCAATAACATCTGGTAAAATTTCTGCATGAGCTTCAAAAAAGGTTGAATTTTGTGTCCATTCAACAACTTTTGCTCGACAAACACCTTCAATTAAAATTTTAACAGTTCCATCTGGTAATTTTAAAAGTTGTAAAATATTTGCTAAGGTTCCAACTTTATATAAATCTCCTGGATATGGAACGTCAACAAGCGCATCTGTTTGTGCAATCAAAAGAATTTGTTTGTTATTTTCCATCGCATTTTCAAGAGCGGCAATGGATTTGTCACGACCCACAAAAAGTGGTACAACCACATGCGGAAAAACAATAATATCTCTTAATGGTAAAACAGGGTAAAGGCCGTCAATCATTTCAGGGGTGTTCATTTTTTTCCTTTCGTTATCGATATTTTTTTGAGTTTTATTTATTGTTAAAATAGGTGTTAAATAAATAAAATCCATAAAATTTAAGTTTAAAAAATTCTTTTAATATAATAGTATGTATGTCTTTTTTTTATAAAAGTAAAGAGCTCTTTTTGTTTTTATAAAAAAAAGAGCGGGTTAAAATGCGCTCTTTCTTTGTTTTTTAATAATTTTATCAAATGGTTATATTATTTTTTAATAAATTTTGGTTTTTTCTTTCCCAAAACAACATCTTTATCAATGACAACCTCTTTAATGTCTTTTTTCTCTGGTAATGTATACATCACATCAAGTAATAAATTTTCCATGATGGAACGAAGGCCGCGAGCCCCTGTTTTTCTTTCAATAGCTTTTTTTGCAATTTCTTGATAGGCTTCATCGGTAACGGTTAATGTGACTTCATCCATTTTTAAAAGGGATTGGTATTGTTTAACCAATGCGTTTTTGGGTTCTTTTAAAATTGAAATAAGCGCTTCTTCGTCCAATTCTTCCAAACTGACGATCACAGGAAGTCTTCCAATAAATTCAGGTATTAAACCGAATTTTAACAAGTCATCCGGTTCTAATTTTGCAAGAAGTTCGGAAACATTTTTTTCTTCGCCGGATGTTTTTTCGGCACCAAATCCGATGGCATAAGATTCTTCGCGTCTGGCGATAACTTTTTCAATGCCTGCAAACGCTCCACCGCAAATGAATAAAATATTTTGAGTGTTAACTTTAATATATTCTTGATTTGGATGTTTACGTCCGCCTTGAGGTGGTAGGGAGGCAACAGTCCCTTCAATCATTTTTAATAATGCTTGTTGAACACCTTCGCCGGAAACATCGCGGGTGATAGACGGACCATCTGATTTTCTTGCAATTTTATCGATTTCATCGATGTAAATAATGCCCCGTTCGGCTTTTTCAACGTCATAATTAGCGTTTTGTAATAATTTGAGGACAACATTTTCAACATCTTCGCCAACATAGCCTGCTTCTGTTAAAGTTGTTGCATCAGCAATAGCAAAAGGAACATTTAAAACTTTTGCTAATGTTTTAGCCAATAATGTTTTACCGCAACCTGTTGGGCCTAAAAATAAAACATTTGATTTTTCAATTTCAATACCGTCTTCTTCTTTTAAAGATAAAAGACGTTTATAATGGTTGTAAACAGCAACCGAAAGAGCTTTTTTTGCTTTATGTTGGCCGATAACATAATCATCTAAAAAACGGTGAATTTCTTGCGGTGTTTTTAACGTGATTTCATTTGAGGTAGTAGCATCTTCTTTTGGTTCAGTTGTTTCTGTTAAAACACTTTTGCAAAGCTCAATGCATTCATCACAGATAAAAACTGTTCTTGTTTTTCCATCGGCATCTTTTTGCGGTTTACCAGCGATTAATCGATTAACTTCATTTTGTGTTTTGTTGCAAAATGAACATTTTAATTCTGTTGTGGAGGGCGTATCATTTTTAATCATTTATTTCTCCGGTTTTGAAATAACTTCATCAACCAAACCAAATTTTTTCGCTTCTTCAGCTGTCATGAAATTATCGCGTTCCATAGCTTGTTCAATCACTGAAAGCGGTTGACCTGTTTGTTCAACATAGATTTGATTTAATCTTGCTTTGATGGATAAAATTTCTTTGGCATGAATTTCAATATCCGTTGCTTGACCTTGAAAACCGCCGGATGGTTGGTGAATCATTACGCGGGAATTCGGAAGAGCAAATCTGCGCCCTTTGGCACCGCAGCATAAAAGTAAACTCCCCATCGAGGCGGCTTGCCCCATCACAACTGTTGATACTGGACACTTAATATAATTCATTGTATCCAAGATCGCAAGGCCGGAAGTGACAACACCGCCCGGAGAGTTGATATAAAAAGAAATTTCTTTTTTTGCGTTTTCGGCTTCTAAAAATAAAAGCTGGGCGCAGATAAGAGAAGCCACCTGATCATTTACTTCGCCGGTTAAAAAGATGATTCTTTCTTTGAGCAATCTGGAATAAATATCGAAGGCACGTTCACCTCTACCTGTTTGCTCAATAACCGTTGGTACAAGCATGTCCATAATGGGGCTTAACTTATCTGTATAACGCATTTTTAAGAACTCCTTAAATTTTTATTGATTATTTTTTAGGGGCATCAGGATTGTAGGCATACAATTCATCAGCAGAAAGATTTTCTTCGTTAATTTTAACGACCGTTAAAATATGATCAACAACTTTTTCTTCAAACAATGGAGCTTTTAAAGCATCCAAGGCTTGCGGATTTTTTTGATAATATTCAAAAACGATTTTTTCTTGACCCGGATAACGACGGGCTTCTTGCATAACGGCTTTTGTTAAATCATCTTGTGTTAAAGTGATTTTGTTTTCGTTTGCAATTTCGGCAAGCAATAAGCCTAAGCGAACGCGGCGTTCAGCAATGGCTTTATATTCTGTTTTTAAATCGTCTTCTGATTTTGATTTTTCTTCTTCATCTAATTGATTATTCTTTTTGGCTTCTTCAAATTGTTGCCAGATAGAATTGAATTCCAAATCAACCATTCCTTGTGGAACTTCAAATGAATGTGTTTCAGCTAAGGCATCTAATAATGCTCTTTTTGTGTGCATACGAGCAACGTTTTGATATTCTTTATCAAGTTCCGTTTTGATCATTTCTTTTAATTTATCCAATGTATCGCAACCAAACATTTTGGCGAATTCATCGTCAATTGCAGGAGTGACCATTTGGCGTAATTCTTTAATGACTGTTTTGAATAAAGCTTTTTTACCGGCCAAATCTTTTGCATGATAGTTTTCAGGGAATGAAACATTAACATCAACTTCATCGCCGATATTTTTACCTGTTAACTGTTCTTCAAAACCAGGAATGAATGTGTTAGAGCCTAATGCAAGATAGTAATCTTTTCCTTTACCACCTTTGAATTCTTCGCCATCGATTGTTCCTGTGAAATCGATCACAATAACGTCACCTGTTTTTGTTGCTCTTTTTTCATCGCAAGGTGCTGTTGTTTTTTTTGCATTTGCCAATTTTTCAATTGCAGCATTGATTTCTTTATCTGTGGCAACGGAAACCAATTTCTTAACTTCTAATTTTGTTAAATCTGTTGGTTTGATTTCTGGCAATGCTTCAACATCCATTTTAAATTCAATATCTTTGCCGTCTTCAAATGTTGTTAATTCGATTTTTGGACGCAAGGCCGGTCGAATTTTATTTTCTTCCAAAGTTTTTGTTGCTTTTTCTTGAACTAAATCATCCAAAACTTCGCCTTTAACGGCATTTTCATATTTTGTTTTGATGAGGTTTAACGGAGCTTGACCCGGACGGAAACCTTGAATTTTGGCTTCTTTTCTGACTTCTTCCAATTTGGATGTGATTTTGTCTTCAAATTCTTTTGCAGGGATCACAACTGTGAAAGAATGAGCTAACTTTTGTTTTGTCATTTCATAAATCCTTTTTATATCTAACTGTTGGTGCGGATGAAGAGACTCGAACTCCCACGCCTCTCGGCAACGGCTTCTAAGACCGTCGTGTCTACCATTCCACCACATCCGCTTTCTTGACTAATCAACTGAAAAATCAAAGAAAATTGTTTTTTTGCTTCATGTGATCAGATTTTTTTTCACATAATCATCAGACTATATAACATATTAATAAAAAAAAATAAAGAGTTTTTTCTTTCTTTTTTTGATGAAAAATTTTAATTTGCTTGAAAAATAAAGTTTTTTCTTATATACTTTTAAAACTTTTTAAAATTTATTAATTTGGATTTTTGCAAGAGGACGTATGCCAAATAATTTAACAGATATCACGAAAAAAAGACGAACGTTTGCTATTATTTCCCATCCGGATGCAGGTAAAACAACATTAACAGAAAAGTTATTGCTTTTTGGTGGCGCTATTAATCAGGCTGGTGCCGTTAAAGCGCGAGGGGAAAACAGACGGGCGCATTCTGACTGGATGAAAGTGGAGCAGGAAAGGGGAATTTCCGTTGCTTCATCGGTAATGAGTTTTGAATATGGCGGATGTTCATTTAATTTATTGGATACGCCGGGGCATGAAGACTTTTCGGAAGATACATATCGGGTCTTAACAGCTGTTGATTCAGCTGTGATGGTGATTGATAGTGCTAAGGGTATTGAGGCGCAAACAAAAAAGCTTTTTGAGGTCTGTCGGTTAAGAGATATTCCGATTGTTACTTTTATCAATAAGCTGGATCGTGATGGATTGGAACCGTTTAAGCTTTTGGAAGAAATTGAGCAAACATTGGCGCTGGATGTGGTGCCGGCTTCATGGCCAATTGGGATGGGGCGTGATTTTAAGGGTTGCTATGATTTGTTAAATGATAAGTTGCGTTTGTTTGATAAGGGTGCAAGTAAATCTTCTTTGCCGGTTGAAACGATTGAAATTAAGGGTATTGAAGATGAAAAATTGGATGAGGTCCTGTCTGAAAATGTGGCAAATTCGCTTCGGGAAGAGGTTGAAATGGTTAGAGGTCTTTGTCCTTCTTTTGATAAAGAAGCTTATTTGGAAGGGTCATTAACGCCTGTTTTCTTTGGGTCTGCTGTTAATAATTTTGGTGTCAAAGAACTTTTGGATGCGCTTGTTTCATTTGCGCCAAGTCCGAAGCCACAAAGTGCCGCTTCAAGACAAATTTTCCCAGATGAAGAAAAGGTGACAGGTTTTGTTTTTAAAATTCAAGCAAATATGGATCCGAAACATCGGGATAGAATTGCCTTTATGCGTGTTTGCTCCGGCCATTTTAAACGGGGTATGAAATTAATGCATTTAAGAAGTCAAAAACAAATGGTTTTGCATAATCCGGTGATGTTTTTAGCTCAAGATAGAGAATTGGCTGAAGAAGCTTTTGCCGGAGATATTATTGGTATTCCAAATCATGGCGGGATGCGCATTGGTGATTCTTTTTCAGAAGGGGAAAATTTGCAATTTAAAGGGATTCCTTCATTTGCACCGGAACTTTTAAAGAAAGTGCGTCCTGTTGATCCTTTAAAGGCAAAACATTTAGCTAAGGCTTTGGATCAAATCGCAGAAGAAGGGGGTGCTAGTATTTTTAAGCCGACACATGGATTTGAATGGATTGTGGGTGTTGTTGGTGTGTTGCAGTTTGAAGTGTTGGCTGATAGAATTCGAACAGAGTTTGATGTACCGGTTATTTTTGAACCGACAACATATTTTACCGCTCGTTGGGTGCATGGGCAATCGGCGGATGTGCAAAAATTTATTCAGATGAATTCAGCTTCAATGGCAACCGATCATGATGGTGATCCTGTGTTTTTAACCAGAAATGCTTGGCATTTAAATAAAGCCGAAGAAGATTTTCCTTCTGTTAAATTATTGAAGATAAAAGAGTAATATTCTTGTTGTCTATTTTTTTAAAAAAATATTGAAGTTTTATTGCGTTTGTGGTAAAATAAAAAAACTTATTTTTTAGAGAAAAAAGAATGATAAAAGAGTTTTTAGACAGCGAGATTAAAACTTTTACGCTTCCAAGTGTTCTTTATAAAGAGGCGGAGGTTTATGTTTATAAACTTTGTAAGGTGGCAAAAGAAGATGTTGCTGAAGCAAGGTTTATTTATGAGCAGCTGAATTATGAAAATGATAAGCCGGTTCATGTTGTACGAGAAATGGCTGATCGGGGGTTTTTTGATGGGTTGTTTAGCAATAAAGCGGTTCGGGTGGCGAAGAAAAAAGGGGTGTTGCCCGAAGGGTATCAAATCCATCATATTGTGCCGTTAAAATTAGGTGGCAGTAATAGTGTGAAAAATCTTTGTGTGGTAGATCAAGAAACGCATGCAATGTTGCATCAACTTATTTATCAACCGATTATTGATCGAATGGAATTGGGAGAAAAAGCGGTTTTGATTTTACCTCCTTTTGAACGGGTGATTAAGAAAGAGGATCGAGTCAAATTCTTTTTATTTTCAGAACTTCGTCGGCATGCTATGCAAAATGCGCAAGTGGTGACGCATCATAAAAAAGATAATTTAAACGCCAATATGGGTTTTAGAGATGCATATTGTCGATCTGGGCGCACGAGGTAAAAGGGTAAAAAATGTATTCAATAAATGAAGTCGAAGATCAAAGAATATATTGTATTATGCAGGGAAATCGCAATTTTTTATTTAGATTGCGTCGTCCATTGAAAGCTTTATCTTCGCAAGAAAGAATTGAACTTGGAAGTGCGTTTATTAAAAAGATGGCTGAAGAGGGGGCTTTGACCGGTATTTTAAAAAATAGAGAGGTTCGTGAAGCGTTTGATAAAGGAAAATTGCCGGATAGATATAATATTCATCATTATTTTCCGTTATCAATGGGCGGTGGTCATCAAGAGGCTAATCTTTGTATTATTGATAAAAGACTTCATAAATGGATCCATGCTTATTTGTTGGACCCGATTTTCAGAGATGCTAAATTTGATTTTTGGGAAAATAAGAAAGTTTATTTAATGTTGCCACAGAAAAAAAGAGTGTTTACGATGAAAGATGCTTCTCTTTTTTTTACAGTAGAAGAAATTGAACGGATTCAAGAAGATGAACGAAATGGTTTAGTGCCGGAATATGTGGCGCCAAAAGTAAATGATCGAGATACGGTTTCAATGCTTCGATTTGCTGAGCAACTTAAAAGAGATATGGATTTGTTTGATCAAGAAACAAAAGAAAAAAATGAGATGCTTGTTGAAACGATTATGCGTCAGATTAAGGGTGAAAATGCGGTTTATCGCAGAAAGGGAAAGCAGATTAGTAAATATTGGAATGAGCGCCGAGAAGGAAAAACAAAAATGCCTTTAACGCGTCGTGAAAAAGCTTTAAAATCAGCTAAAAAAGCCAAAAAATCAGCGGCTAGAAGATTTTATCCGCATTTAGCGGTGATATGGAATCAAAAAGAGCGGTCTTAAATTGATTTTTTAAGACTTTTTCTTTGACTTTTTAAATAAAAAAACATATAATTCAAATTTGTCCCCTTATATCTTTTTGGGCTGGTGTTGTCAAAAAGAAATGAAGGGTTTGTTTAACAATATAATAGAGGATTAAAAATGATTGAAATTAAATTACCGGATGATTCCAAATTGATGATGGAGTCAGGCGTTTCAGGGTTAGATATTGCAAAACAAATTAGCGAAGGCTTGGCAAAAAATGCCGTTGCCATTCGGGTAAATAATGAATTAACAGACATCACAACACCAATCACAACCAATGCATCTGTTTCCATTATTACCACAAAAAATGAAGAAGCTCTTGAAGTTTTACGTCATACAACGGCGCACGTGTTGGCTCATGCGGTGACGCGTCTTTATAAAGATGTTCAGGTTACTATTGGGCCGGCTATTGAAAATGGTTTTTATTATGATTTCTTTGGTATTGTGGTTAAAGAATCCGATTTGCCGGCCATTGAAGAAGAAATGAAAAAAATCATTGCTGCTGATTATGAAATTAAGCGGACTGTGGTGTCACGCGAAGAAGCTCAAAAAGTTTTTGAGGAACGCGGTGAAAAATATAAACTTGAAATTTTGCGTGATATGCCTGAAGATATCAAAGAAGTTTCTCTTTATACGCAAGATGACTATGTGGAACTGTGTAGAGGACCTCATTTATCAAGTACGGGTAAAGTTGGAACGGCCTTTAAGCTTACAAAAGTTTCTGCTTCATATTGGCGTGGGGATGCAACAAAAGAATCGTTGCAACGTGTTTATGGAACAGCTTTCTTTAATGAAAAAGATTTAAAAAATTATTTCACTTTGTTGGAAGAAGCTGAAAAAAGAGACCACAGAAAGTTAGGTAAAGAAATGGATTTCTTCCATTTTGAAGAATATGCACCCGGCGATGTTTTTTGGCATCCGCGCGGATGGACATTCTTTCAAACACTTATTGACTACATGCGTAAGCGTCAAAAAGCAGTTGGCTATGTGGAGGTGAATACGCCGCAATTGATGAACCGTGTTCTTTGGGAAACTTCCGGCCACTGGGATTGGTATCAAGAAAATATGTATACCACGGAAATTGAAGGCAAAGCTTTTGCTTTAAAACCAATGAATTGTCCAGGTGGGGTTCTGATCTTTAAACAAGGGATAACAAGTTATCGTGATTTGCCACAATATATTGGCGAATTTGGTCGTGTTCACCGTAATGAAGCATCGGGAGCCATTCATGGTTTGATGCGGGTACGTGCTTTCACACAAGATGATGCTCATATTTTCTGTACACCGGAACAATTAAAGGATGAGCTTCAAAAAGTTGTAAAATTAATGCTCAGCATTTATAAAGATTTTGGGTTAAGTGATATGTCTATCAAGCTCTCAACAAGACCAGAAGAACGTATTGGTTCAGATGAAATTTGGGATATGCTTGAAAATTCATTGGCTGAAGCTTTAACGGATATGGGGTATACTTATACAATTAATCCGGGTGACGGGGCATTTTATGGTCCGAAACTCGACTTTAAGATGAAAGATGCTTTGGGCAGAGAATGGCAATTAGGAACATTGCAAGCAGACTTGAACTTGCCGGAACGTTTTGATGTTTCTTATATCGGTGAAGATGGGGAAAAACATCGTCCGATTATGTTGCATCGCGCTTTGTTTGGGTCATTAGAACGCTTTGCAGGTGTGTTCCTTGAAATTTCTGGTGGTCATTTACCATTCTGGTTGGCCCCGGTTCAAGTAATGGTTGCTCCGGTCACAAATGATCAAGATGACTATGCGAAAGAAGTCGCTCGTAAATTAAATGTTGCAGGTGTCAAAGCTGAAACTGATTTAAGAAGTGAAAAGGTCGGATATAAAATCAGAGAACATTCTTTGAAAAAAATTCCGGTTATTTTAGTTGTTGGTAAAAAAGAGGCTGAAGAAGAAACAGTCACTATTCGCCGTTTAGGATCTCAGACTCAGGAAGTAAAATCTTTAAAAGATGCGATTAAAGATTTTAAACTTGAAGCCAGATATCCAAGTATTGAATATGAAGACTAATTTTTGAAAAAAATAAAAGGGCGCTTTTTTTTAGCGCTCTTTTTTGTTGCAAATTTTTTTATCTTTTTGTAATTTATCTATAAATGTAATTAATGGAAGGTTTTTTTATGACAAAGAAAAAAAAGATTGTAGTTTTTATATCGGGAATCGTTTTTTGTTTGATGTGTTTAGGGGGTATTTTATCATATAACTTGTTAAAAAAACCTTATTTTTCTATAATTATTTCTTCATATAATTATGGACATTATTTGCCTCAGGCAATAGATTCTGTTTTAAATTCTAGTTATCAAAATTTTGAGTTAATTGTTGTGAATGATGGTTCAACTGACAAAACAAGTGAAATTTTAAAACAATATAAAAATCATTCGAAAATAACGATTATTGAACATGAAAATCAAGGGTTATCTTTGTCTAGAAACAAAGCTATGAAAATTGCAAAAGGAAAATATTTTTGGTTTGTAGATGCTGATGATTGGATTGATAAAAATGCTTTGAAACGGTTATATGATAAAACCAAAAAAGATGATTATGATATTGTATCATTTTATACATGTGGCGTTAATTCAAACGGTTTAATTTTAGGCATGGGCGGATATGATATGTTGCCGAGTAAGCTTGAAAATAATCCGGATAATATTTTTACTGTTCAAGAATTATCTGTTTGGGATATGATGTCTTATCCGGTTACAAGCGGAAAACAAATTTATAGACGCGAATTTACATTAAAAAACAATATTGACTTTCCGGCAAGAACATTATTTGAAGATGATGTTTTCTTTTTGCATCATGTTTTTGCGGGGGCACGTATTTCTCCGTTAACTCATGCTCTTTATTATAAACGTTCACATGGACAGGCTATAACGTCTGATAGACCAAAACATTTTGATTCTTATATTAGAATTTGTATGTATATTTGGGAGAGAACGCATAAATATCCTATGCATGAAGAAAAAGCAACAGGAATATCAAATTATTATATTGAGGGTATTCTTGTTCGTTGGCGTTGGCTTTCTACTGAAAGAAAATATAAATTTTATCCGGATCTTTTAAAGTGGAAAGAGTTTTTGGATAGACAACCGGATAATGATTATTGGAATAAGAGTAGATCTGATTTTTATGAATTTTTTGCATCCGAGGAAGTCGCTCCTTATGCACCAAAGGAATAAATAAAAAAGCCGATCATTGTGATCGGTTTTTTTTATGCCTTGACAAAAATTAAGGGATAATATATGATGCATAAAGGGTTGAATTAATGATTAAGGGATAATATAATGTCGATATTTTTAAAAACGCCTGTTGAGATGATGCAACTAATGGCACATCGAGTAAAAACAAAAAGATTAGCTTTGAATTTGACTCAGGAAGGAATTTCTGCGCGTTCAGGTGTTAGTTTAGGATCATTAAAACGTTTTGAATCAACCGGTCAAATTTCGTTAGAATCCTTATTGAAATTAGCCCATGCTGTGAATGCACTTTCTGATTTTGAGGATTTGTTTCAGCCCGAAAGTCAACGAACAAGTTTATTTGAGCCAAATAAATCAACAAAAATTCGTCAACGTGGAAAATTAAAATAAAAGGGGGATGATGAAATGCGCTTAAATGTTTATTTAAACGCGTATCAAAAACGGCAGTTTGTTGGCGTGTTAGAAGGAAAAGATGAAATTTTATTTGAATATGCGCCATCCTTTTTAAAAACGGGAATTAATTTATCTCCATTTATGTTGCCATTAAAAAGTGGTATTTTTTTTGATAAAAAACAAACATTTGAAGGGCTTTTTGGACTTTTTAATGATTCATTACCTGATGGATGGGGCTGTTTATTATTGGATAGGTATCTTCAAAAACAAGGTCTTTCCTATTATGATATCACGCCGCTTCACCGTCTTTCCATTGTTGGGAAAGAAAGTTTAGGTGCATTGGAATACGAACCAAAGGAAATGCCGAACGAACCATTATTGGAAGAAATTGAGTTGGATGAACTTTCTTTTGGTGCGCATCAAATTTTAGAGGGGGCTAGTTCTGATTGGTTGGATTATTTAAAGTCCTTAAATGGTTCAACTGCTGGAGCGCGTCCGAAAATAACGGCTCAAGTATCCGATGATTTTAAAACCATTCGAACGGGAAGGGAGTATCAAAAAGGATTTTCACAATGGATTATAAAGTTTTCTTCTGATACAGATGAACGGAATTTAGGGGCCCTTGAATATATTTATTCTTTAATGGCAAAAAAGGCTGGTATTGATATGCCGGATACGTATTTGTTTCCTTCCAAAAATTCAGCCGGTCATTTTGCGGTAAAGCGATTTGATAGGCAGGGAAAAAATAAAATCCATGTGCATAGTGCCTGTGGTTTATTACATGCTTCTCATCGCATTCCAACTCTTGATTATGAAAACTTGATTCGTTTGACCAGTCATTTAACGCATGATGAAAGAGAAGTTGAAAAAATGGTTCGATTGATGATTTTTAATGTGAAGTCGGGTAATAAGGATGATCACACGAAAAATTTTGCCTATATGATGACGAAAAATTACGAATGGAAAATGACACCAGCTTTTGATATCACACCATCAAATGGTATTAATGGGGAGCAAACAGCAATGGTGAATGGAAAGGGAAGAAAAATTTTAAATGAAGATTTGATAGAAGTGGCTAAAATATCTGGTTTATCTCTTGTTAAAATTAAACAAATATTACAAGAAGTAGAAGAATCACTTTCTTTTTATCCTATTCTTTTAAGGGAATTTTTAGGGCGTTCTTCCTTTCATCAGAAATAAAAAAAGCGGTTCAAGACGAACCGCTTTTTCGTTTAAAGCTACAAGATTATTTATCTGCATCAGCAGCTATTTGCATTTTAACAATGATATCCGGATTTGAAACAGCTCCGTTATTGGCGCTGGTGCCGGCTTTAATCATATCAACATATTCCATGCCGCTTGTGACTTGTCCAAAAACGGTATATTGACCATCTAAGAAACCGGCATCATCAAAACAGATGAAAAATTGGCTGTCAGCAGAATTCGGATCCATAGCTCTTGCCATTGAAACGGTTCCCCGTCCATGATGTTTTGAGTTAAATTCAGCTTTGAGTTTTTTGCCTGAACCACCCATTCCTGTGCCTGTTGGGTCACCTGTCTGAGCCATAAATCCAGGGATGACGCGGTGAAATTTAACGCCATTATAAAATCCTTCTCTGGTAAGCTCTTTAATTCTGGCAACGTGATTTGGGGCCACATCCGGATATAATTCAATGGTGACGCGACCATTTTCAGTATCTAAATAAATTGTATTTTCTTTATCCATAGCATTTGCTCCTGTTGTTAATAAGAACCCTGCAACGAGGGAAAGTATCCATTTTTTCATGTTCTGTCCTTTCGTTATTAGAAATAACTTTAAATCATTAAAATATAAAAAAAATGGTTTGTCAAAGAATTAATTGATTTCTTTTAGCATTATTTCGGCAAGCTCAATATCATGCATATCATTAATATCGAGGGCATAATGAGGGTCAACTTCATAACCATTTGGAATATCATTTAAGCTTGTATCTAAATTTAATAAATCTGTTTTGCTTAAATAGAGCATACCGTTTACATAAACCGTTTTTGGCATATCTTGACGACGAACAGTTGAATTGCGGTTTAAAATATTTGTCAGTTTTTCATTTTCTTGAAAACGAACCAAAATAGGGTTATATTCAACCTGATGAACTGAAAGCATTGAATCAAGATTTTTATTGATACATTCTTCAATAATACCATCAATATGAAAAGGTTGTCTTAAAGGAGAAGTTGGTTGTAATTGTAAAATATAATCAAATTCTTTTCCTTGTTTTTTAATTTCGTCAATTGCGTGGACAATACAATCAATGGATTTAGATGTGTCTAGGGCAAGTTCTTTGGGTCTATCAATCACATTGATACCGGCATTTAAGCAATTTTCTTTAATGTTTAAGCCATCAGTAGTGCAGTAAATATCATCAAGGTATTTTGATTTTTGAGCAGCTTCAATTGTGTAATTAATAAGTGGTTTACCTTTAATTGGATAAAGGTTTTTATCTTTAATTCCTTTTGATCCGGCTCTTGCTGTGATGATTGCACAAATTTTTTTATTCTGATACATAAAAACTCCTTTTTTTACTCTGCTACTCACATTTCTTTACTTTTTTTAACAAATAAATTGAAAGAATGCAAAGAAAAATTGTTGTTAAATAGAATAAATTCCAGGTAAAAAGAGTTTCATTTTTTGCATTAGTGAAAAGAGCAATTTTTTCATAACCAATTAAAGCATATCCGGCCATAATTGAACCAAGTGCGCCTGCAAAAGATTTGAAAACGGAATTGACGGAGAGATAAACTGAGGACATATTTTTAGGCATATAAAGAAGACTTGTGTTATTAATACCAAGAGCAAGAGCTGCCGTTGAAATGCCAAGTAAAATATTAACGAAAGTTAAAATGCTTAAAAGCAATACCCCTGTTGTTGGAAAAACATTTAGGCCCATAAAAATCAAAGTGCACAAAATAAAAATCGGAATAGAGGCAATTAAGATTTTTTCAGGTCCTTTTCTATCGCTCATTTTACCCCATTTTTTTACAACGAATGTATAAGTCAGCCATTGTAATAGCGTTAAAGCAATAATGGTTGACATAGGGGTGTTTAAATTTTTGAGCATAAAAACGGTTAAAAAAGGCATCAAAAAGTTCATGGCAAAATTTAAAATACTTAAAGCAGTTAATAATTTTGAAAAGGGTTTGTTTTGAAAAGTATGAGCCACTTTTTTGATAAAAGGCATATCTTCTTTTGTGGGGATTTTTTTATCTTCCACATGAATAAAAGTATAAGCGCCATAAAGGGAAATTAAAAAGGCTAAAAAGATTAAAAAAGCATATGAGTATAGTTCGCCTTTTTCATATGGTTGTACTAATTTTAATAAAACAAAGGCAAAAATAAAACAAGCGATTTTAGCAATCATCATCCATTTAAAGCGATGATAAAAAAAACGACCCATCATTCGTGCAGGGATCAGCTCTTTCATCCAGGGCATCCAAACGCCGCCACAAATAGAACCGATAAGATATGAAACAAGCAATGATCCGATTAAAACCGGAACAGCCCAACTTGATCCTTGAAAAAAACAAAGCATGGCAGCAATCAAGTAGAAAGGCCTTGCTAAAAAAGAAGAATAAAGAGCAATTTTTTTGGCAGATATTCCTTTTTCAATCAGATAAGAAGATAACAAATGGATCATATTCCCAATAAATGGAATGGCGCCTAATATTCCAATGGCAACAGGTCCGGCACCAAGCAAAAGAGCATAAGCTGTAAGTGTTGAGCCTACGGCAAGAGAATCCATGGCTGAAGTTGCAACTCCTCCTTTAAAAACATAATCCATGGATTTATGAAGCTGTTCATTTTTTTTCATTTTTGGATATCCTTTGTTAATTTTAGGTTTCTAGCATAAAAGAGGATGAAATGCAAGTTATATTATTATTGTTATTATTCCTTGATTTTTCTTAAAAAGTAGCGTATCTTTTTCCTAATTAGAAAGGATGAAAATGACTGAAATTTTAAATTATGATTTTCGGGTTTTATTAAACCCAAATGAAGTTCCTGTTTTTGAAGAAATGTTAAGTGAAATGGCAGCAGCTGTTTTAACTGTGATGATTGAAAAAGGGGAGCATAAAGGTAAGTGGGAATTGCAAGCTATTTTTGAAGGAAAGCCCGATGAAGCTAAAGTTCAATTTTTGATGGAACAGGCATCTAAAATGGCTGGTATTAAAACGCCTGAAATTAAAATCAATCCGATGGAAAATAAAAATTGGCTTTTGGAATGTTATCAAAGTTTTAAGCCGATTACGATTGGAAAATATTTTATTTATGGATCTCATATTGATGAGGTGCCAAGTGATAAAATTGCTCTTCAAATTGATGCGGCAACAGCTTTTGGAACAGGAGAACATCAAACAACACATGGTTGTTTAGAAGCTTTAAATGAGCTTGATTTTGAACCTGAAAAGGTGATTGATGTTGGGTGTGGATCAGGGATATTATCGATGGCTTATGCGAAAACATTTAATAAAAAAGTGGATGCTGTTGATATTGATCCGGAATCTGTTCGTGTGGCAAATGAAAATGCCTCTATTAATGGATTAAGTGATTTAATGACCGTGTGGCATAGCAATGGATATGAGAGTGTGAAGGATAAATACGATTTGGTGCTTTGCAATATTTTGGCGCGTCCGTTGATGGATATGGCTCCTGATTTAAAAGCTCATTTAAATAAAGGCGGGGTTGCTATTTTATCTGGATTTTTAAATCGACAAGAACGTTGGGTTTTAAAAGCGCATACAGATCTTGGATTTAAATTTTTAAAACGTTATCGCATTAATGGGTGGAGTACACTTGTTCTTCAAAAAGGAGAAGAGTAAATGACCGCTCTTTTATCCAAAATTCAAGCGGATTTAATTGAAAATGACTTAGATGGTGTTTTAATCCTTAAAAGTGATCCATTTTTGTCGGGTTACTATGCGCCATATAAGGATAGATTGAAAGAAGTCACTTCTTTTTCAGGATCAGATGGTGTGGCACTTGTTTTAAAAACAGGTGGTGTTTTGTTTGTTGATTCAAGGTATACCGAACAGGCAAAATTGCAATCTTCATTTAAAGTTTTGGAAGTGCCAAAAGAGACTCGTCTTTCTTTATGGATAAAAGAGAATATGAAAGGTAAAAAGATTTTGTTTGATGATAAAGTTCATTCAGTTGAATGGGTTCATCAAATGGATGTTCTTTTAAAAGAATCAAATGTTGCGTTAGTGCCTGATAGCAATCGTTTATTTGATAAATGGTTTGCTCCTCAATCTTTTAAGCAAGAGCTTTTTGATTATGATGAAAAGTATACAGGTCTTTCTTCAAAAGAAAAAATCAAAAAGGTTCAAGATTATTTAAATGAAAATGAGCTTGATGCTCTTTTGGTTTTATCGCCTGAAAATACAGCCTGGCTTTTAAATAAAAGAGATGTGAAGAAAAGCGAATACCCCGTTGTTTATCAACGATTGATTGTTTTAAAAGATGGTTCTTTGTTTGATTTTGAAGATCATGTGTCTATATTAAGTGGGTTAAAAACGGCGGTTGACCTTAAAAAAGCAAGTCTTTATTTGGTTGAAAAACTTAAAAATCATCAAGTTCAGATTCAAAATAAAGAAGAAGTTATTGATGAGTTGAAAGCCGTTAAAAATAGGGTTGAAATTCAAAATATTGAACAGGCTTGTTTGTTTGAAAGCTTGGTTGTAACTAAATTTTTAGCTTTTGTTGAAAAGAATAAAGGATCGATAACGGAAATTGATTGTGATGAAAAATTAAAAGAGTTGCGTTCCTTGTCGCCTCTTTATTTTCATGATAGTTTTCAAACAATTGCCGCTTCTGGACCTCATGCAGCACAAGCCCATTACGCCCCAACAAATGAATCAAACGTGCAAGTAGCGGATTATCCAATTCTTCTTGTTGATACAGGTGGACATTATTTAAATGGTACAACGGATATGACAAGAACTATTTTAATCGGTTCTGCAACTCAGTTGATGAAACAACGATATACCGAAGTGTTAAAAGGGCATATTGCGTTGGCTTCTTCAAATTTAAAAGAAGGGGAAAGTACATCTCTTTTGGATGAAAAGGCACATCATTATTTAAGAGCATCCGGTGTTGATTATTATCATGGAACAGGGCATGGGATTGGTATGATGCTGGGCGTTCATGAATATCCACCAGCTGTTTATTCAAAAGATGAAAAAGGTTTAGTGGGAGGTATGCTTTTTTCGAATGAACCAGCTTTTTATTCAGTTGAAGAGGGATTTGGTATCCGCCTTGAAAATATGCTTTTATCTTATGAAAAAGAAGATGGCGTGTTAGGGTTTAAAAATCTTTTATTCATTCCATTTGATGAAAGATTTGTTGATTTTAATTTATTAACGAATGAAGAAAAAGAATGGTTAAAATCCTATCATGAGGAAATTTTAAAAAAAGTCTTCCCGTCATTAAGTGCGGAAGAAAAAGAATTGATTATGCCGTTGATGAGTGGATTTTTGAAAGGATAAAAAAGTGGCAAAACTTATTTCAACCGGAACGGTTGCAACAAACAGAAAAGCAAGGTTTAACTATGAAATTTTGGAAACCTATGAAGCGGGTATTGTGTTAACAGGTGGGGAAGTGAAATCCCTTCGGGCTGGGCATGCCACCATTAACGAAAGTTATGCCGATGTGGAAGAGAGAGAACTTTTTCTTATCAATGCCCATATTGCTGAATATTTGGGTGCAAAGGGTGGTTTTGTGCAAGAAAAATCCTCCCGTCCACGCAAACTTTTGCTTCATGAAAAAGAGCTGAATAAAATTTTTGCTGCCATTGAACAAAAAGGAAAAACCGTTGTACCACTTGAGCTTTATTTTAATTCAAGAGGAGTAGCAAAAGTGAAAATTGCGTTGGCAGTTGGTAAAAATATGGCAGATAAGCGAGAAGATATTAAAAAACGAGATTGGAACCGTGATAAACAACGCATTTTAGCTCATTATAATAATGGGAAAAAATAGTTAAATTAAAAAAAGCCCTTGTTCAATGAAAAGAATAAGGGTGTTTTTTTTGCTTGTTTTTAATATTGACAAAAAAGATTGACAATTTTCTTACTTTATGATATAATAATAAAAATTTTAATGGGGAAGGAAATGAAACAGTCAAATTTTAATACTCTCATGAAAGGCATAAAATCTTTTTTGCCAATTTCAGATTTAAGACCAGCTCAAAAAGATATTTTTGATGAATTTTTATCAAGAGTGGATGAAAATTTAACAAAAGGTTTTTTTGACCTTGCCACTGGTTTTGGTAAAACAAGAATGATGAATGTTTTGACCGAGGGGTTTTTATCTCAAAATCCAAAAGGAAAAGTAGTAGTTGTTGTTCCAACCCAAAGTTTGGTTAAAGATGAAAATGGCGAGGGGATGATTAAGCGCTTTCAAGATTTTCATCAAATGTATTATTCTGAACCATTAAGCATTGGTGCATTTTATACATATGGTAAAGATACAGCAAGTAATGTTATTGTTACGACTTATTCTTCACTCAATGCTTTTGTTAATAAAATTAATCCAAATGAAGTAGGGCTTTTGTTGTTGGATGAAGCGCATCACTCATTGTCTGAAAAAAGAATGGAGGCGATCAAAGAATTTTCAAATGCCTGTTGTTATGGTTTAACGGCAACGCCAGCTTATTCCCCAGATAAATCATTGGAAAATTTGTTAGGTTCAGTTATTGCTGAAATGAATACGGTTCAAGCCGTAAAAGATGGATTGCTCACGCCTTGTAAAAATGTTTTATTATCATCTAAAATTAAGGTGGATTTGAGTTCCGTTTCAAAAACAAGAACAGGTGAATATGATGAAGCTGAACTTGAAAAACTGCTTTCTCAAGCTCTGAAATCTTATCAAGAAAATGGGAATGCAAAAAATTGGAAAAATGTGCATGAGTTAATTGCAAATGAAATTGCTATGTTTTATCAAAATTATGTGGATGAAACAGTTGGCAAAGTGCAAGGTAAAAAATGCATGATTAACTGCCGCTCACAGGCTGAGGCAAAATTACAGGCCAGAGCGTTGAATAAATTGTTTGGAAAAACAGTTGCTGGTACTTGGACAACGGATACAAAAGATAAAACTATTTTAAATAAATTTGTGAATGGCAATTTGCCCATTTTATGTCAGGTTGGGAAACTCTCTGAAGGGTTTGATATGCCTGAATTGGATATGTGTATCAACTATCCAACTTGTTCCAGAGTGGTTGAAGCACAACGTGGGGGTCGTGTTTTGCGTCTTAATCCAGAAAATGAAAATAAGTTTGCTTTGATTGTGGATGTTGTTTTTGCGCATCCAGATTATGATAACCCAATTTTGTCATCTCACGAAAACGGACAAGTTCTTTATCGTGATATTACAAACAAAAGTGTGATTATTTCAGATAAAAAGATGGATGAGAGATCAGGTGATTTAGAACCATGGGCAAGAAAAGAACGCTCATCATCCAAACTTTCCCTTGAAGTTTTTGATATTTTTTCAAATGTTGAAGAGTTGATTACTCTTGAAAATGAGGCTGCTGATGTTCTGAAAGAGCAGGATATCCCATTAAAAAGAGAAGGGATGAAGGCTAGTAGTGATTTAAAGTATTTGTTAGGAAAAAGAGATGTTTTTTTATCAGAACAATTAAAAAAATATCATGATGAAAATAAAATGTTTGAGGTTGATGGAATTCAATATCCATTGGTTGAAAAAGTAAGATCAGGATCAAAAATTACATTAGCACTGCATGAACATGAAAATGCTCTTGAAACTTTTAAAAAGCTTTTAGGTTTAGATAAGAGGATATTAAAAAGAGAAGGCATGAAATCATCTAGCGATCTAGCTTTATTACTTAAGAAATCAAAATCTTTTTTTAGAGAAAAATTACAAAAATGTTATGATGAAAACAAAACTTTTGAGGTTGAAGGTGTTCAATATCAGTTAGTTGTAAAAGTTTTATCTGGAAGAAAAACCGCTTTAGCTCTTCACGAAGATCCCCAAGCTTTTGAAACTTTTAAGATGCTTTTAGAAAAGGACTGTTCATTAAAAAGAGAAGGAATGAAATCAAGTAAAGATTTAGCAGTATTGTTTCAGAGTAACACAACAACTTTTAAAGAAAAATTGCAAAAATGCTATGATAAAAACAAAACTTTTGAAGTTGATGGTATTCAATATCCGTTAGTTGAAAAAGTAAAATCTGGCACACTAGTTACACTGGCTTTACATGAACATGAAAATGCATTAGCGGTTTTTAAAAAGTTTTTGGAAACAGAGGGGGTTGTGCTATACGTTCCTTTAAAAAGAGAAGGAATGAAATCAAGTGTGGATTTGGTTTTGTTGTTCAAAAAAGGATCTCAATTCTTTGCAAAAAAACTAAAAAAATGTTATGATGAAAATAGAACTTTTAAGATTGATGGAATACAATACCCTTTGACCGAAAAAGTAAGGTCTGCAGGGCAACAAATATTAGCTCTTCATGAACATTCCAAAGCTCTTGAAACATTCAAACAATTGTTGCTTCAAGAAGGGATTGTTTTAGAAGAAAGAAAAATCACTTCTCAAAAACAAAAACCTTTGCCATCTCAAGAACGGCAAAAAAGTCGATAAAAGGCTACTGATTTTTGTTAACAAAAACCCACTGGAAATCATCAGTGGGTTTTATGTTTATTTGCGTCTTTTTTCTCTATGCAAAGATTTTGGACCTTGTTTAACTTTGGATTTTGGCTTTGGT
>JAGCKR010000041.1 GCA_017647405.1 Alphaproteobacteria bacterium | reverse complement strand
GCAGGAACCGTTGTTGTGCTCGTTGCCGGTGCTGACGTTGTAGAGCTTGGTAACACTGTTGAGCTTGTTGCAGGAACAGATGTTGTTGAAATCGGTGTTGGTGTTCCACCCGGCGTTGTCGTCGTTGTTGACGAAGCAGGAACCGTTGTTGTGCTCGTTGCCGGTGCTGACGTTGTTGATGATCCCCCAAAGAAGCTTGTTATCGTTGAGATAATTGAAGTTGTTGTACTTTTTTCTGTCTCAGACGTTGTCGGTGTTGGAGTTGATCCCGGCGTTGTCGTTGTTGTCGATGAGGCAGGAACCGTTGTTGTGCTCGTTGCCGGTGCTGACGTTGTGGAACTTGGCAACACTGTTGAACTTGTTGCAGGAACAGATGTTGTTGAAGTCGTACTCTTTGTTGATACTGAAGGCTGAGTAAACACCACATGCCATGTATCAGTTGCAGGAGACATTCCTCCCGATGTTGAAAGAATCTTTGACGAAGACGTACTCGTTGGAGCTGGTGTTCCGGCAAATGTTGTTGGCATGATTGTTGTAGATGTACTCGTTGGAGCTGGCGTTCCAACAAACGTTGTCGGCATTATTGTTGAGGATGTACTCGTTGGGGCGGGCGTTCCAGCAAATGTTGTTGGTATGATTGTTGTAGATGTACTCGTTGGAGCAAAAGTCGTTGGGTTTGGCGTTACATCAGTCGAAGCTGACGAGGTCAAAATATCCAAAGTCCCCGTCCCCGTACTTCTTGTCGTTGTACCTGTTTTATACGCAGAAGCATCAACGCTTAACAACGCACAAACAGCAACACCCACCAATAATGAAAATCTACTCATACTACCTCCAACAAGTTTATTCATTTCAATCCCCCGCAACATTTTTGATATACAAAAAAATCTTTAACTTTCGTATAAAGCTATTACTTTCAGTTTAACATCCTTTTTTCAATCTTGTCAATCACTAATCTTCTATTTTCACTTATTTATTTCATTTCATACCCATTTTATGAAAATAGCTCCTCTAAAAAAGCGGATTTTACCTTTTTTACACCCACAGAATCAAAACTAACTTCCAAAGAGCCACCACTATCTTTCAAAACTGTTCCATCGCCAAAAATTTCATGATGAACCCGTCTTCCAACACGCTTAGATGTTTGCACTTTTTCTTTTTTTTGCACTCCAAAAGAGGAAAAAGAAAACTCATTATCAAAATCAATATTTAAACTTTCACGTGCCCACCTACTTTTATTTCCAGCTTCACAAAAGCCTGTTTTCTCGCCTGAATAATCCCATGTTTCGTTATCATTTTTTGAAAAATATTTATTTGACCATGCTGGCTCAATATACTCTCGTTGACCATGTTTATTTGTTGGGTCAAAAACAAGGATATGTTCTGGCGGCAACTCATCAATAAATCTTGATGGCAAAGCATTTTGAGTTTGACCGTAAATACGTCTGTTAAACGCATGCGAAATCAATGCTCGTTCACGTGCTCTTGTTATCCCTACATAAGCCAATCGACGCTCTTCTTCTAACCCAGATTCACCAGCTTCATCTAATGCTTTTTGATGCGGGAATAACCCCTCCTCCCAACCTGGAAGATAGACATGTTTAAATTCTAATCCCTTTGAGGCATGAAGAGTCATCACAACTAATTGATCAGAACTGACCTGCTCATCCGTATCCGTCACTAATGAAGCATATTCAATAAATTCATCTATCGTTTTAAAATCATCCAAAACCGTGTAAAGCTCCATCACGTTTTCAACCCGCCCTTGAGCCTCAACAGATTTATCCTGCCTCCACATTTGAATATATCCGGATTCTTGCAAAATAAATCTTGCCACCTCAGAAGGATACACACTCAAACTTTTTTCTTTAGCATTTTTAATAAGTTGAATAAAACTTTCAAGAGTTTTTCTAAGCAACGGTTTTAATGGTGCCCATGAAATAGCATCAAATAGTGAAACATGCTTTTCTTTTGCCGTTTGCGTCAAAACATCCAAAGCCGCAGGCCCAACTCCTCTTTTTGGCTTATTAACAATTCTTAAAAAAGCCAAATCATCATTTTGGTTCAAAACAAGCCTTAAATACGCAACAGCATCTTTAATTTCTTCACGTTCATAAAACTTGAAACCACCAATGATTTTATATGGAATCCCCGTGCGCATCAAAACTTCTTCAAATTGACGCGTTTGAAATGTTGCTCGCACCAAAATAGCCATATCACTTAACGCAACACCCTTTTGTTGCTCTTTTAAAATTGAAGTTACGACAGATTCTGCCTCCTGTGAACCGGACCAAAATCCCGTTACTTTAACCTTTTCACCCATTCCCTGAAGTTCATCAGCTGGTTTTAATGTTTTTCCCAACCGCCCCTGATTATTTGAAATTAATCCAGATGCCGCCCCCAAAATATGCGCTGTTGATCGATAATTTCGTTCAAGACGTATCACAAGGGCTTGTGGAAAAATTTTTTGGAATGTTAAAATATTTTCAACCTCAGCACCTCTCCAAGAATAAATCGACTGATCATCATCTCCAACACAACAAATATTCCCATACCCCTTTGCCAACATTCGAAGTAACAAATATTGCGCAACATTTGTATCTTGATACTCATCAACTAAAATATAACGAAATTGCTTTTGATATTCTTCCAAAACATCCGGATAAGACTGAAATAATGCCAATGGCAACAACAATAAATCACCAAAATCAACCGCATTTAATTCCTTTAAACGCTTTTGGTATTTTTCATAAAAATAAAGCGCACGTCCTTCGCAATATCCACTATTTTGTGCCGTTGTCACCCCATGAGGCAAAAGCCCTTTATCTTTCCAACGTTGAATCACATCTAAAAGACCGGCAGGCGTATGCTTTTTAATATCAATACCGTCTTCTTGCATCATTTGCTTCAAAAGACGTTCCTGATCGTCTGGATCCAAAACAATAAAATTCTGTTCCAATCCCAACAATCCCCCATGTTTTCTTAAAATCCTGATACCAATAGAGTGAAATGTTCCAAGCCAAACAGAAAAAGCATCTCCTCCGATCATTTTTTCCAAACGCTCTTTCATTTCCTTTGATGCCTTATTGGTAAAAGTAACAGCCAAAATTTGCCAAGGTCTTGCTTTTTGTTGGTGTAAAATATAGGCTATCCGCGTTGTCAAAACTTTCGTTTTACCGGTACCTGCTCCCGATAAAACAAGAACCGGACCTTCTGTTGTTTCAACAGCCTGCCGTTGCTCTTGATTCAATTCATCTAAAAAATGCGGTTTTGAAAGAAAATTCTTAGCCTCGTTTTCAAAATCAGGCTCTTCAATATCAAATAAATCCATGCTTAACTCTGTCTTAAATATACTGTTTTTGTTCTACCAACGAAGAATGCCTTTTTTTCCTAAAATTGTCAAGGATTCTTTAATAAAAAAAGAGCCTTTGTATCCTTACAAAAGCCCTTTTTTATTTTGAAGCAATTCAATTTTTACAAAATATCGTTTTCACAAATAATCTGATAAATTTCATCTTCATTTACTGCTTTTCGAAGAGTTGCCGTAACAGTTTCATCTCTTAATAACTTTGACAAACAAGACAAAGCCTTCAAATGATCAGCCCCTGATTCCTCAGGCACTAACAAAAGAAAAACAAGATCAACTAATTTACCGTCAACTGCTTCGAAATCAACCGGATTTGTTCTGACAAAAGCACAAAAGATTTTTTCAAGACCAAGCAATCTTGTGTGTGGCAACGCAACACCTCTACCAACACCGGTTGTTCCTAAACGTTCTCGTTCAACCAATGCTTCCAAAATTGTTCTTGAATCAACGCCTGTTTCTTTTGATGCCAAACCAGCCAATTCTTCAAGCAAATTTTTCTTACTGTCTGCCGTCAAGTCAGCAATAACACTTTCCTTAGACAGAATATCCGTTATTTTCATTATAAATCCTATTTTTGTTTCGGATCAACCCAACCGATATTACCATCAGAACGACGATAAACCATGTTTAATCCGCCATGTGCTGTGTTTTTAAACAATAAAGCCGGCAAATTTTCCAAATCCATACGCATAACAGCTTCACTAACTGTACAAACCGGAATTTCCGTTTGCATTTCAGCAATAATTACCGGTGCATCAACAGCTTCTTCAGATTCAGCAACCGCTTCAATAACTGACATATCAGCCATTTCAACAACACTTTTGTGTTCCACTAATTTATGTTTATATTTACGCAATTGACGTGATAATCTGGAAACAGCACCATCTAAAGAAGCATAAGCATCAGCAGATGTTGCAGATGAACGGATAACAGCCCCTGTTTTCGGGTGAACAGTTAATTCCGTTTTAATATCACTGCCGTCTCTTGTTACACGAACATCGGCACTCACTGCTTCATCAAAGTATTTTGAAACAGATGAATCAATTGCCCCTTCGGCATAAACTCTGAAATTATCACCTAAATTGATTTGTTGTCCGGAAATTAATATTTGCATTGTCTTTTCTTTCCTGTTAATAATTAAACCTATACGAGTTTCACCTTACTGCTTTTTAAAGAAAATGTCAAGAAGAGAATGATAATACCTAAAAAAGAAGATTTTGGATTATATATTCACTGGCCTTACTGTTTAAGTAAGTGTCCTTATTGTGATTTTGCAAGCTCAGTTTCAAAAAAAATAGATGAAACTCTTTTATTTAAAGGATATAAACGTGACCTTATTGTTTTTAAAGAAAAATTTCATTATTTTCCACCTTTAACATCCATCTTTTTTGGAGGTGGAACCCCCTCTTTAATGAGTGAAAAACTTTTTAATAATCTATTAAATGAAATTACAAAAAATTTTCAAATATCTTCTAATATTGAGATTTCACTGGAAGCAAATCCAGACGCCATAACAAAAGAAAAAATGAAAAATTTTCATCAATCCGGGCTTAATCGTTTATCTCTTGGCGTTCAATCTTTAAATGAAAAAGATTTATTTTTTTTAGGGCGCAAGCATTCCGTTCAAACAGCACTGCAACGCATTGATGAAGCAAAGAATATTTTTAATCGTATTAATATTGATTTAATCTATGCCCGACCGCGCCAATCTTTAAAATCTTGGGAACAGGAATTAAAAAAAGCAATTTCACTTGGCTTAAAACATTATTCTTTATATCAATTAACACTTGAAGAAGGAACAGTATTTTATAAAAACAATATTCCTCAAATTTCAGACTCACAAGCTGTTCGCTTATATCGACTGACACAAGAAATCATGCAAGAGGCCAATTTGCCGGCTTATGAAATATCAAATCATGCTTTTAAAAATGAAGAATGCAAACACAATCTTCTTTATTGGAGAGGCAAAAATTATATAGGCATTGGACCTGCTGCCCATGGCAGAATGGATCTTATCGCAACATACAATAGTAAAAAAGTTTTAGATTGGCTAGCCGAAGGTCCTTCCTTTTCAACATTGACAATCGAAGAAAAAAATGAAGAAAAACTTTTAATGGGATTAAGACTTATTCAAGAAGGATATCCTCTTAAACATATACAACCACACAAGCTTGAAACCGCCATTAAAAACGAATGGGTTCAAATTAAAAATAATAAAATATTCACCACCCTTAAAGGACGACTCGTTCTTAATAAACTCATTTTATTATTATCTTAAGAATTAAAAAGAAGCATCTGCCGGAACAACTTTAATAATCCGATTTGTTCCCCTAATTTGAAACATTTCAAGAAGTCTGTCATTTGTCCCATCTTCGTTAAATCTGAAACGCCCATTAAGACCAACAAAACCATCTGTGCTTAAAAGAGATTTTTCATTTAATCTTGATTGTTGAGATAGATAACTAATTAGTGAAATACCATCATATCCAAGAGCGGAAACAGATATCGGTTTTGTGAAAAATGCTTCTTGATAATTTTGCTTAAAAATATTTAAATGTGTTTGAGGTAAATCCGCAAAATAAGCCCCGATAAGTTCTCTGGATTGTTGACCGCGAAGAGTTGCCAAACCGTAAAATGAAATTAGATTTGGTGTCACATCATAATAAGAAAGAAGTGAAGCTAATTGTTGAAGTTTTACGCCTTGTTCAAAAACAAATAAAGCATCAAATTCAATACGATCTGCCGTTGGATTTTGAGCCAATTCTTTTTCTTCTTCAGTCAAATCCTTTTTCTTCAAATCAATAAGTGGCGGCGCAATTTTTTGAACAGCAGCCATCAAATCCGAATTATTTGAATCATAAAGAGAAATGTGAGTCAACTGCATTCCTGAACAATTCATCATTGCCTTTTCAAATGATTTTAAAACCATAGCCCCCGTTTTATCATTTGGTCCTAATATAGCAAAACGAAACTCTCCTTTTTCACAGGCAAATTTCACAATTCTTTTAATTTGTTCTTCAATTAACAATGCCATAGAATAAACACCATCACCCAAAACGGATGTATCCGATGTAAAAGAAATAACTGGAATATCCGGTTCCATTTCTTTAATCATTTTAACACTGCTTGAAAAAACAGGACCTAACACAATATCAGACCCATTATCCTTGGCCTTTAAAAATGCCTCACGCGCCCCTTCCGGCGTTCCTTTTGAATCATAAAATTCAACTTCAGTCACTTCATCAGTTGAGCGTTCTAACTGCGCCATTAAAATTGCATTACGAAAAGAATCTCCCATTGATGCCGAATTACCCGACAAAGGCAAAATCACCGCCGTTTTTGTTTTTTCCTTTTTTTCTTCTTGAAAAACACTCTCTAAACCAGAGGGATATTTCTTTTGAACCGAACAACCGGTAACAAAAACACACAATAAACCAAACAGTATTTTTTTTAACATTAAATTATTCCTTTTCTTCTTTCTTTTTATTTGGTATACTGAAAATATTAAAAATTTTCAAGTATTATATTCAAAAGGATTCACATGCTTATTTTGGTATCAACGCCGATTGGCAATTTATCAGATATATCTAAAAGAGCGATTGACACACTAAACAATGCGGATATTATCGCTTGTGAAGACACAAGAACAAGCTCTTCTTTATTTTCACTTATCGGCGTTAAAGCAAACAAATTGATTGCTTATCATGAACATAATGCCGATGACATGTGCCCAAAAATTATTTCTTACCTAGAAAAAGGATTAACCGTTGCCCTTGTTAGTGATGCAGGCACTCCTCTTATTTCCGATCCAGGTTATCGTTTGGTTCGAAGTTGCAGGCAAAAAGGATTAGAGGTCACAACCGTTCCGGGGGCAAATGCCGTTTTATCAGCCCTTCAACTTTCAGGCCTTCCGTCAGACACATTTTTGTTTGCCGGCTTTTTACCAAATAAACAAGCTGCCAGAAAAAAACATTTAAATGTGTTTAAATCTGTTCCGGCAACACTTATCTTTTATGAAACAGCAAACAGATTAACCGATTCATTAACAGATATTTTAGAAGTATTGGGTAATCGGGAAATGGCAGTTGTTCGAGAAATCACAAAAAAATTTGAAGAAACCAAAACCGACACCGTTTCTAATCTTATTTCTTATTATGAAGAAAACGGTCAACCCAAAGGAGAACTCGTTCTAGTTATTGATCGCAACAGTAAAAAAGAAGAAGTGTTAGATCTTGATGAACTTATCTTAAAAACACTTGAGTCTTCATCAGTTAAAGATACAGCTGAAATTGTTTCAAAAATAAGTGGATATTCTAAAAAAGAAATTTATAAAAAAACATTGGATATTAAAAATGGCAAAAAAATTTAAAAATATTCATTTTACCGAAAAAATCGCTCTTTTTTATTTAAGATGCAAAGGATATCGACTTCTTAAAAAAAATTTTACCGTTAAAAATGGAACTGGCGCCGGCGAAATAGATCTTGTGATGAAAAAAGGTAAAACCATTATTTTTATAGAAGTAAAAAAAAGAAAAACTTATCTACAAGCAGCTGAAGCCATTGATATGAACAATCAATTAAGAGTTGTTAAATCCTCAGCTGTTTTTTTAAAAAAATATCCACATTTTCAAAATTTTAATGTTCGATATGACGCCGTTTTATTTAAAGATAAAAGTTTTTGGCCTAAACATTTAAAAGATGCTTGGAGAGTTTTATGAAAAAAAGAGTTCTTTTTTGCTCTTGTTTTTGTTTATTCCTCACCGGATGCCAATTTATCGGAACCATTTATAATGCCGGACATAAAGTCACTTCTCTTGTGTTGGATGATAGGTCCTTGCAAGATGATTATAATGACACAAAAATCAATCTGGCTATTCGAAGAAATCTGGCACAAAAAGACATTAAATATTTTCTTGATATAGAAGTAACCGTTTTTGAAGGATATGTTTTATTAAACGGCGCCCTACCCCAAACGGCCTTAATTGATGAAGTTATAGAAACTGTTTGGAAAACAAATGGCGTTAAAAAAGTTTATAATTATATCCGTTTAGATACACCACCAAAAATGAGTATTGTGAATGAAGATGCCGCTATTTCAGCAAAAATCAGATACGAGTTATCTTTGATCAAAGGCGTTTCCTCGGTTAATTATAAAATCACAATGGAAAATGGTGTTATTTATCTGATGGGCATCAGCGAAAACGAGGAAGAATTGAAAAAAGTTCTCGCTGTTATTAAAAACACCGTTAGTGTTCAAAAAATCATTGTTTTAACCCGCTATAAAAATTAAGAAGCAGGTGGTAAAATATCTATAACCGCCAATCTGTTTTTATTTTTAGAAACAATCGTGAATGAAAAACCATTAATAACAAAAGTTTCCCCAACAGAAGGGATTCTTTCCACTTCATAAAGAATATATCCCGCCAATGTAGAGGCTTTTTCATCCGATAATTCCCACTTAAAATGCCGATTAATATCTCTAATTGTTGTTTGTCCATCCAAACGAAAACCGCCGGCATCCGTTTTAACAACTTGCAAATTTGATTCAGTCGGCACATCATTTTCATCTGAAATATCACCAACAATTTCTTCTAAAATATCTTCCAGAGTTACTAAACCCTCAATCACGCCATATTCATCAACCACAAGAGCAAAATGTTCGCGTCTTCTCTTAAAGGCATGAAGCTGATCCAATAAAGATGTTGTATTTAAAACAAACCATGGTTTCGTCACATAATCCGCCACAGAAACTTTCATTTTTCCACGATAATAAACATTCATTAATTTTAACAATGCTTTTGCATGCAACACACCAATAATATTATCAGGTTCCCCTTTCCAAAGCGGAATACGACTATAGGGCGAACGACTTAAAAATTCAAAAATTTCAGGCAATGGTAAAGACGCATTCAAAGAAACAACATGACTTCTGTGAACCATAATATCTTCCACCGTCACATCGCTTAAATCCAACACACTTTTAAGCATCACCTTTTCCTGACTGATAACGGCATCGCCTTCTGATGGCATTAAAATCGTTCCGCGAATTTCAGCCTTCACCGTTTCGGCATCAACTTGTTGATCTCCTTGTGGTAAAACTTTAATAATTGTCTTAGAAAAAATACCAAAGGCCTTAACAATCGGCGAAAAACAAAAAACAAAAAAACTCAAAAGTGGAACACTTATCAGCGCAAAGGATAAAGGATTATTCAACGCATATGTTTTAGGCATAATTTCCGAAAACAACAAAACAATAACACTCACACCAAATGTGGCAATCAAAACACCATATTCTTCTCCAAAAAAATCTATCATCAAAGCTGTTGATAATGCTGTTAAAGCAATGTTTACCACATTATTTCCAAACAACAATGTTCCTAACAATTTCGGAGAATCTTTCTTTAACATCAAAATTTTTTGCGCCCGCCAATCTCCTTTTTTCCCAAGTTCATAAAGTCGAGGCATGGAAACAGCTGTCATTGCTGTTTCTGTTCCAGAAAAATAGAATGAAAGAATTAATAATAAAATAATTAAACAACAATCAATCATGTTTTATTTTTTTCCTTAATGGTTTGGGTAGCCGTTTCCTTTTCTTATACTTAGGAAGCGGCGCCTGATTTTTATCTTCAACAACTTCAATAATATTTCTTTTTTCAAGCTCTTTTAAAAGACGGCTCACCGTTCTATATGGCGATTCCTTAAACGATTCAACCATAATATCCGCCTCAGAATAAACAGGATATCTTTCATGAACAAGTCGTTCAATTGTTTTGTGATTATCCGCAGCCGGTACCAATGGCCTGTGAGTACGACCTTGTGTTCTTCTTGAAATAACATCACTTGAAGCCTTAATCCATATTGATATGGCTTTTTGAGCAGCTAGCTTCCTTGTCTTTTCAGACAAAAAAGCGCCACCACCAGAAGATAAAACACAAGGCTCTCCATTCAGTAACCGTTGCATCACCCGCTCTTCACCTAAGCGAAACTCTTCCATCCCACATTTAGAAAATAATTCATTAATCAAAAAACCGGTTGATTTTTCAATTTCTTTATCACTGTCATAAAACGGCAATTGCAGTTTTTTAGACAAAATACGTCCTAAACTCGTTTTCCCAACCCCCATCATTCCAACAAGTAAAATGATTTTAGGTTCTATTAATTTTTGTTTCATGTTCTTTTCTTGACAATTCTGAATTAAATATAGTATTACTGAATATCATAGCAAGATTTATTCAATCTGTCCAGTGTAAAGGAGAATAAAATGATCCATAAAGAAGAAAAAAAACATCTTTTGCTCAAAGTAACGGCCCTTCTTCTTATCGGTTTTTTCGTTATTTTAGCATTTATTGAACCGAAAGCTGAAATCACTCATATTGAAAAAGAAATCACAACACCGTTAAATTAATGAAAAAAAATCTTCTTCTTTTTTGTGTTTCCTGTTTTTTAAGCTATTCGACGCATGCTTCTTTAATTGATTCGGGAGTAACGGTGAATGAGCTTTCTCATTTTTCGTTAGACACGCTTGGTTCACATGATAAACTCGCGAAAAATTTATGGCATAAAAGCAATCCGGAAACTCTTTTTCCTTTGATTGATAAAATAGGAACAACAAAACTTTCACCTGCCTCAAAAAAAATATTAATCACTCTTTTAACACAAGATTCAACCGGATTTGATTTTATCAATACACAAAGTGAAAACTTATTCTTAATCAAACGGATTGAAGCTCTTGTTCGTGTGGGAGCTTTTAAAGAAGCTATTGAATTGATTGATTTAATACCTATGCAAAGTTTAAATCAAAATCTTTTTCTTATAAAAGCAAATATTCACCTTGCCCTCGGTCATTTTGAGGAAGTTGAAAAAATAATCCAAGATATGGATCAAACACGCCAAACAGATGAAACAAGAATCAATCTTTTTTTGGAAAAAGAAGAAAGAAACAAAGCCGTTTTGTCCTATGAAATTTATCGCGATAATCAAGAGATAAATAACCCTCTTTTTTCAGCTCTTGCAGAAAATATTCTTTTGGAACTTGACACAAATATTCCAAACGAAGAAACCGTCAACATTGAACATATCTTTTTAATTTCCAGATTAAAAAATCAATCCTTCGATTTAGAAAAACAATCTGATGGTATTAAAAAAATATTTGTTAATTTACCGGCACCAAAAATTGAAGATCGCATTAATTATGCCGAAAAAATAAATTTAACAGCAGACGAACTGGCAAGTATTTATCAGTTACCATTACTCGATTCAAATATCGATAAAAATCATCTGCGCCGCGCTGAAATTTATCAAAAAATTAAAGCAGAAACCGATCCTTTTGCAAAAGCCGAATGGCTCAAAACATTTATTAAAATTGCCATTCAAGATAAATTGGGGCTTTCTCTTGCGCCTTTGATTATCCAAAAATTAGACGGCATTTTACCTCAACAAGAGTATAAAGATCTTGCTTTTTACGCTGCACAAATTTATATCCTTCATAATAATTTAGAAAAAGCAAATGAATGGTATCAAATTTTAAAAAATGAAAAAGATGATTCCTATCAAAAACAACGGCTTTTACTTATCCCCGGCATGCAAAAATTAGGAGCCGGCATTCCTGATGAAACAGAATCTTTACTCAATCACTTTTGCTCTGATTTAACAAAAGAAAATTGCTCTCAATTTTGGCAAAAATCAGCTCAAATATTTTACGAAACACTCCCAAATACAAAACCCAACAGACCGCCTCTCATGATTTTTGATTATATGAATCAAGATCAGTCAGAAAAAACAGGTGAAAACTTAATTAAAGCTATTTTTGATTTGAATGATGAAACGGTTACAGATAAACATTCTTTACTCTTTTTTATCAAACAAAATTATCCTCAAGATATTTCTTTACCCCTTGAACTTGAAGGAACGCTTTATCAATGAGCTTAAAATTAATCGATGCTTTTTTAGAAATGATTTTAGCTGAACGCGGCGCGGCAGGAAACACCGTGATTGCGTATCGTCGTGACTTAAAAGAGCTTTATAATTTTTTAGATTCAAAAAAAACACGATTAGAAAAAGCAACAAAAGAAGATTTACAAGATTATATCGCATTTTTAAAATCTTCACGTTTAAGTGCCAAAACAGGGGCAAGACGTCTTTGTGCCATGCGAGAATTTTATCGTTTTTTATACTCAGAAGATATTATCAAAAAAAATCCTGCGGATTATCTTCAATCTCCTAAATTAAATAAATCACTTCCAAAATATTTAACAGAAGCTGAAATAGATTTATTAATTAAAGGAGCTCAAGAAAAAAACAAACAAATTTATTTTATGTTTGAATTACTTTACGCAACAGGTATGCGCGTTAGTGAACTTGTTGGATTACCGATAACGGTTGTTACACACGATTTATCAACACTAACTATTATCGGAAAAGGAAATAAAGAACGGATTGTTCCTCTTAATGAAAATGCCAGAGAATCCTTAAAAAATTGGCTAGATGAACGAAGTAAAAATGAAAAAAAGAAAAATTCAAAATGGCTTTTCCCTTCCAGTTCAAAAACAGGGCATATAACACGCGATGGTTTTTTTAAAGCTATGAAAACAATTGCCACCGAAAAAGGAATGCCGTTATCTCGGGTTTCACCCCATGTTTTTAGACACTCTTTTGCCAGCCATCTCATTCAACATGACGCCGATTTGCGATCGGTTCAAAAAATGTTGGGCCATGCAAATATCACCACAACGGAAATTTACACACATATTTTACAAGATAGATTAAAAAAGACTGTTGAAAATTCTCATCCTTTATCGTATAGTAGGCGGGAAGGACTTTAAATGAAGATTTTAACAACGTATATTTTAAAACAGCTGATCATCAGCTTTTTGTTGATTTTATTGGGGATGACAACACTTGTGTGGCTCACGCAATCGTTGCGCATGATTGATATGATTGTCACAAAAGGTATCCCTGTTAGCATGTTTTTAGAAATGACGTTATTGGTTTTACCGAACTTTATCCAAATTTTATCTCCCATTGCCTTATTCACCGTTATTTTATTTATTTTCTCGCGTATGCAGGCAGATAAAGAAGTGATGGTAATGCAAGCCATCGGAATGTCAAATAAAAGCATTATGAAACCGGCTTTTATTTTAGCGATTATTTTAACGATTATCGGGTATTGCTTAACACTCAGCATTATTCCAGCATCACATCGAGAACTTGGTGAATTAAAATGGAAAGTCAGAAATGATTTATCTCACTTACTGCTTCAAGAGGGGCAATTTAACACCTTAAATAATCGGTTAACACTTTACGTAAAAGAAAGAGCAGAAGATGGATCCGTTAAAGGTGTGTTGGCATATGATGCTAAAAATCCAAATAATATTTCCGTTCTTATTGCTCAAAAAGGATATATTTTTCAAAAAGAAGAAGGATTTGAAGTTGTTTTTCAAAATGGAAGCAGACAAGAATATAGCCCCCAAACAAAAAAGTTTTCTATTTTAAACTTTGATAAATACAATATGTTTTTCAGTGACAAAAAAAATGCCAATAAGACCAGAAATCTTGATGAATCGGATTACCCAATTTCATATTTAATGTCTATAACAAAAAAAGATGTTGATGACCCTATTCAGTTTAGAAAATATAAAACAGAAATTTTAAAACGCATTACTAAACCGCTTTATAATATTTCTTTTATGTTCTTGGCAATGTTTGCCATTTTATCACCATTTTATAATCGTCGGGGGCAAATGGGACGAATGAACATTATTATTTTAACAACCATTTTGGTTCAATCTCTTGCTTTAGCCTTTGAAAATTTAACGGCAAAAAATCTTTGGTTTGCACCATTGATGTTTTTGAATCTTGTTGTTCCCGTTCTTATCGTTTATTCTCTTGCAATGAAGCCTATCTCAAAAACACAGGTTAAAAACACCATGAAAAATTCTTTATACCTCTTTTTAATCGGGACAATCTGCTTTATGGGAACAACAACACAAGCCCAAATAAAATTGGATCCTCAAGTTAAATTCGAAAAAGAAAAACCGGTTGATTTTGAAGCTGATGAAATTTTTTACAATAATCAGGATGAAACGGTTACAGCCAAAGGGAACGTTATTATTGAGCAAAATAACACTATTATTGAAACAGAAAAATTTATCTATAACAAAAAGAAAGGCCAAATTTATATTCCAACCGCTTCCAAAACAACAACGCCGGATGGAACTGTTACCCACACGAAAGATACCATTTTAACACCAGCTTTAAAAATGGCAGTAAGTAATGCAGTTGAAATGGATTTATATGAAGGGTCATATATGTCGGCTGCCAGATACAAAAGAAAAGAAAATGGAAATATTACATATCTTAAAAAAGCAACATATACACCTTGTACATTTTGCAAAGGCACCGCGCCACTTTGGCAATTAACCGCCCGCACCATCAAACATAATAAACCGGAAAAAGAAATGTCTTTCACCCATTCATTCTTGAAAGTTAAAGACATCCCTGTTTTTTATTTTCCGTATTTAAATATTCCTGATTTTACGGTTAAAAGAAAAACCGGTTTTCTGGCCCCCAGTTTTGCACATAGCAGTGAAATGAAACAGGGTATTAACATTCCATTTTTTGTTGATATTGCCGATAATCAAAATTTAACGGTTATACCAACATTATCTACAAGTCATGACCCGCTTGGATTTATGGATTATGAAGGCGAATTTACACACGGTTATTTAAAATTACAAGCCAGTGGAACCAAAGATAACGATGATAAAAATCAAGGGCATATTAAAGCCCATATGCGCGCTGATATTTCTGATAAATGGCGGTTAAGCGGTCAATATTACCGCGTTTCTTCGGATACATATTTCAGAAGATATTCCATGCCGGATGTTGATACTTCCGATCAATATTTAGAATCAAATATTTCTGCTGAACGGTTTGGAGAAAGAAATTATTTTCACTTCAAAGGGCTTTCCTTCCAAAATCAACATGGTAGAGTCAATCAAAAATCCATTCCTGTTTTCATCCCAACAATGAATTATCAATATAATAGTGAAGCCTTAAATGATAGTGGATTATACGCATTTTCGAAAGTAAATGCCGTTGCCTATAATAACCGACAAAGATTTAAATCAAACAGAGCCTCTGTCACACAAGGTGTTCATTTGCCATATATTTCAAGACTAGGCATTACCATTGATACAAAAGCAAGTGTCAGATTAGATGGATACAGCATTGATACCGGTCAATATTCTTTTAATGGTTTAAAATCAGATGACAGCTATTCAACTGGAAGATTTTATCCGGTATTTTCAAGCAAGATGAGTTATCCTTTTGCAAAAGCAAGCGAAAACTACACACAGGTTATTTCACCGATTTTAATGCTTGTTTCAACACCGGTTAGTGGCAACAAAGATAAAATTCCAAATGTTGATAGTCTTGACATTGATTTTGATGATACCAACTTATTTTCTGAAAACAGATTTATCGGATATGATCGGGTTGAAACCGGCACACGAGCAAATTATGGGGTTGAATATTCCGTATATGGTAATAACAATATATCCTCATCATTTTTATTCGGTCAATCATATCGTTTTTCCGGAGATGAGGTGATGAAAAAAGCTTTAGGTTATGAATCAAATTATTCCGATTATGTCGGACGCCTTCAAACAAATTTTGATATTTTTTCTTTGGCATACAGATTTCGCTTAAAAAAAGATGATTTTAAACCAGTGAAAAATGAAATTACTTTTACTGTTGGCAAAGCGCCTTTGAGAATTGGTATTGATTATCTTCGCATCAAAGATGAAACACAAAGTGATGAATTTTCTTACTATAAAAATCGTGAAGAAATCTTATTTTTTGGTTCTTCACAACTCACAAAAAACTGGTCTTTATCCGGATATTATAGATATAATTTGGAAAAAACATCATCTCAACGCGGTCCTGTTGAATCCGGTTTAATTGCGCAATATGAAAATGATTGCACCATTATTGCTTTTGAACTAGATAAATCATTTACATATGATCGAGATTACAAAGGAGATACGTCCTTTATGGTAAAATTTATCCTTAAAACTTTAGGGGGAATGGAATGAGATCACTTCTTTTTAGCACTTTAATTTTATTAAGTTTAACGGCAAATGCCGGTCAAATTGTTGCTACAGTAAACGATCAACCGATTTCATCGTTTGATGCCGAAGCCAGAGCAAAACTCATCTCCATTCAAAATGCCAGCCCTATTACAAAAGAAAAAAAGAAAGAATATATCAAAGCAGCTCTGGATGCCTTAATCAATGATCGCGTTAAAATAACAGATGCCACCAAAAGGGGCTTTACCGTTTCAGAAAAAGAAATTCAGGAAGCCATTTTTCATTTAGAAGCCCAAAATTCTATGAAAAAAGGAAGCATGGAAAGCATGCTTAAGAAAAATCAAATTCCTCTTCATATTTTAAAAGATCAAATTAAAGCAGATCTTTTATGGTTGCAAGTCATTCAGCAAAACAAAAAAACGTTACTTCCTCCTTCGGAAAAAGAAATAGCAACCTTAAAAGATAATATTCGTAAAGAATTAAAATCCGAAGGATTCTATGTTGCTGAAATGTTAATTAAAGACGAAAAACAAGCACAAGAATGTTATCAACAGCTTCATCAAGGAAAATCTTTTCCGGAACTAGCGAAAAAATATTCTTCAGCAACTTCCGCGTTCAAAGGTGGTGAAATTGGCTGGATTGATGGTACCCATTATCAAAAAGAGATTACTGATGTTTTAAGAGTCATGTCTAGTGGGGAACTTTCCGCACCATTAAAAACAAAGAACGGTTATTTAATTTTACTTGTTTTAGATCGGAAATATCCAATTCATACAGACACCGTTCCTATCTGGGAAGTTTCTCAAATGGCTTTAAATTCTAATCATACAGCAGCTCTTGGCGATCAAATTAATAATTTAAAAAGCTGTTCAGCATTCAATACATTTGCAAAAGAACATGCCATTAAAGAATCGGTTAAATCCGGCATGATTTCGCCTGAACAACTGCCTAGAGAATTAAAAGAACTTTTAAAAGATGCTCCGACCAAACATGTTATCGGACCAATTCAAACGCCTGATTCTGATTTATTTTTTATGAAATGTAAAATAACAAATAAAAAAGTTATCCCTAGCGATGAAGAATTAAGAATGCGACTGGAAGCTGACAAAATGGAACAATTATCCGAACGATTGCTGAAAAATGCCAAACGCTTTACAGTTATTGAAATGAAAATTTAATATGAAGAACGGGAGGAAAAATGACCGGCATAATTATTGATGGAAAGGAAATGGCTTCAAAAATTCAAGAAGCTTTAAAAAATGAAATTAGCACTTTTCAACGAAAACCAAAATTGGCCGTCATTTTGGTTGGAGATAATCCCGCCAGTTTGATTTATGTTGGCCATAAAAAGAAAGTGGGTGAAAAAATCGGTGCTGACACAGAAGTTTTTCAACTTTCTCCTGTCATGACAGAAGATGCGCTTATTTCTTTTATTGAAGAATTAAATCAAAATAAAAATATTGATGGTATTCTTGTTCAATTACCACTGCCTAAACATTTCAATGAAAACAAAGTGTTAGAAGCATTATCCCCATTAAAAGATGTTGATGGATTACATCCAAAAAACTTAGGGGATCTGTTTTTAACGGATACGGATTTAAAACCTTGTACACCATTGGCCTGCATGGAGCTTATTCAATCTGTCTGTCCTGAAATTGAAGGCAAAACAGCCTTAATTATCGGCCGTTCCCGTTTGGTTGGAAAACCATTGGCTCAAATGCTTCTTAAAAAGAACGCAACCGTTATTCAAGCGCATTCAAAAACAACAAATATGAAAGAAATCTGCTCAATGGCGGATATATTAATTGCCGCAACCGGCAAACCAAATTTAATTGATCCATCATTTATTAAAAAAGGTGCAGTTGTTATTGATGTTGGTATTACCAGATTACAAAACAATAAAATTACCGGTGATCTTGACTTTGAAGAGATAAAAAAAATAGCTGGATATATCACCCCTGTACCAGGCGGTGTCGGCCCTATGACTGTGACAATGCTTTTTGTTAACTTATTGAATGCTTATAAAAAAAATCTTGCAAAATCCTCAGAATAGTGTAAAATAGAATATAGGGGCTATTATACTTTTAGGAGGGGCAAAATGTTTCATCCGAGGTTTTTAAGATTTAGTTTATGTTTAATTATTTTGGGAACTTGTTTGTTGCAACAACAAGAGTGTTTTGCTATTCCTGTACAGTATACAAACGTTGATTATAAAGGTGACGTAAAAGCAGCAGTTTCTCACCTAAGTACAGAAGGTAATATCAACATGTTAATGGAAGCTCAAAATGCCCTTAATGGTTTTCCTGATTATTTCAGTCAATCTGGATTTGGCCAATTTATTCAAGATGCCGCTTCAACAATCGATGGCATTGAAAGCACTGTTACGGAAACATTTGATGCTGCTGTTGGATCTGTAACAACTATAACAGGCGCTGTAACAGGAGCCGTTACCGGAACAGTAAATAATGTTGTCAATAGTGTTGGTGATACGGTTGGCGGAATGATAGATAGCGGAACAAATTACATATCAGGTCTTTTTTCATCTGATGAAGCTGGCACAGAAAAGGCAGGAAGCGGATTTGCAAATATTAAGACTACAGCCTCAAATGTTGTTAACAAAATTAACGAACTCAACCCTATTGATCGTTTCCTTGCAAGAGATGAATCCGAAGCTTTTTGCGAAAATTTGAAAACAAAAGAAGGTGTCAGTGAGTGTTTTTATCTGGATAACGACAAAAATTTAGGCATGTTTGAAGTTGGGGATATTCATGAGCATGTTGCTAAAGGGCAATCTCAAAGCATCGCCAATTTATATGCTGATTCTGCCACCGTTATTAATTCAACGGCAAACTTTCAAAAAGTTGAAGAAGACACAAATAATGAAACACCCCGAACTGTTTCTGAAACACTTACAAAACGCGCAGAATCCGATTTAGCATTTAATGTTATCGGAGGAACATATTTTGGATTAGATTTATCAACATTGGAGCTTAATTCTTTGACAATCTATAACACTATTAACGCCATTAAAGTAGACGGAGGATTCTTCTAATGAAAAAAATAATATCCGTTTTTCTTTTATTACTTGTCGCATTTCCCACCCAGAACGTTTTTGCCGTATCTGTTACGGACTCTGGCGCATACAAATCTGGCCAATCAAAACAAGAAAATGCTGATAATGAAACCAGAGATCAAAAACAAGATTCACAAACACAAACATCTTTCAAAAACACGCTCTTAGGGGGAATTGAAGATTTCACGAATGGCACTTTAGATCTTTTGGGTCTTCAAAAAACATCAGAAGGTGTCAACAACTCTCTTTCAGAAGAAGGAAAAGGCGCCTCAGATAAAATTCCAGAGGGTATCAGCGGGAGTAACTTTTTTCAAGAAACTCTTTTACCCCCGGCAAAAAGTAACAATGAAAATAGTGAAGACGATGATGATGAAACAGAAACGGGCGTTGATGCTGCCGGTATAACGGAAACATCCGAAGCGAAAGAAAAAAGAGAACGGGCATTGGTTGAAGTTGCCACATTTGGATATGCTTTGGCTGCCGTTCATAAAACACAAGCGGCCCGTAATTTAGATGGAAAAAGCTCCATTGATAAAAGAACAACGGAACAAACAAACACAGCAAAAAATTACAGTTCAACCGTCTCTAATAACACCAGTGTTAAAATGAGTACTGCTCAAATTTATAATGCTGTTATTTTAACAAGTGCAACAAATAATATGCTCACAGCTATCAGCTCTGCCGATTATGTTACACATACAAACAGCACATTAAAAGATATGCTTGGTTCAATGTTTTTTACCGCTATCGGCGGCATGGCCGGTTCATGGCTTGACTAGGAGGATAATATGTTCAAAATTAAATCATTCGCTCTGACACTTATTATTCTCGGTCTTTTAAATACACCAGCACAAGCGGGCATCACAACCAGTTTATTATTAGCTCCTTATGCAACGGCACAAGCTGTTGTTCAGCAAATTTCCGCAACTGTTGCCGGCTATATTGCCATGTTTCAAAACGCCGAAATTTTTAATTACGGAAAACCAGGCATTATCCGAAAAGAAGTCACAACAACAGATAATTTACCAATACTAACAGGTGAAGACGTTTCTTTTTACACTGATGAAACTTTTACACAATCTTTTTTAACCGAGCTAAAAAAAGCATCAGAAATAAAAAAAGGAAACGACAAAGGATACAATGTTTCAAAATTACACCAAATTGTAAAAGCAACCTACCTTGTTGATTATAATGTACAAAACTCATTAAATGAAAAAGATAAAATTGATCTTGATAGTGATGAAGTTATTAAAATTGATCCGCTTGAAGATGCTAAAAGAGCAAACACACAAGAATTTATTCAACATAAACGGTATCTTTCTTTGCATAATGGGCTGGCAATTTCCGAGAAAATTTTAGCTCTTATGCCAAAACAAGAAGAAGAAATAAAACGAATGATAGCAAACATTCAGGCGCGCCGTGAAGTGAGATCTCTTGAAAACGGTCTTTCCTGGTTGGATAAAAAAATTGGCATTATTTTAAATGAAATGTTGGTTATTGAATCTTCTATTTTAGAAATAAATAGCACACTTATGATGCAAAATAAACTGCGAGACATTGTTGTGGACGATTAAGGGAGAAAAAAATGAAAAAATTTTTAAAAACACATCTGTTTTCTTCTTTTATACTGGGAACTCTTTTATATCAAATAGCTCCTGTTCAGGCATGTCCCGTCATAGATCTTGGAAACATCCCAACAATTGCTGCTGGCGCTATTACAAGCCAATCTATTGCCAGCACAGGCACTGAAGTTGTTGCCAAAGAAGAAACTTCAAATGAAACACGATCAGGAAATGCTTCTTGTAGTAATTCGCCTTCAAATAAAAGTACGGAACTCACCTCAAAAACTTATGAATATCTGAAAAAAAATATAGATGGCATTTTCAAATCTGAATATATCTCGCCACAAAAAGATGTTAAAACGGCTTTAGAAACCTTAAAAGAAAAGTTTTTTACAAGCACAGAAGAAACTGAGGATGATAAAGAAGATGATAAAGAAGATTCGGTAGATAAAATTAAGAACCGGATGAAATATGCTGCAGAAGTTGCCTCTGAAGCATATGCTCTATCACAACAAATCAGACCTCTTTATCAACAAGATATGCAAGCGCTCAAAGCTGCTTCCGGCAAAGGATGTAACCAAACACAAAGTAATGCCATGCTTAACAGAAATATGAAAGCTCAAATTAAAATGTTAGCTGCGCAGATTATTATTCAAATTGTTCAAATGGAAGTTGATACTGTTCAACAATTTATTAAAGAGCCACCTGTCATTTTAACAATCAAAACAGATGGCGCAACAACAGCAAGCCAAGGAGGTAAAAAATGAAAATAATTTATTCTATTTTGTTTTTATTTTTAACTGCGGCATCTTTTTCAGCTGAAGGAGGTATCTGCATCCCTTGTGATGCCTGTTGGATTCAAAGTGTTGGCGGTCCGGTTTTGGAACCGGGCAGTGTTGGTGATATGGTATCAAGAGGAATTTCAGAAGGGCAAAAGCAATATAATCATTATAAACAACAGGCAACAGCACTGGTGAATAAAACCATATCAACATTACAAGATGGAGCTTCTGCAGTTTTCAAAGAAGCAAGAGAAACAGCCAAAGAAACAGCCGTCGATTTATTGGGAGAACAAAAATGAGAAAAAATTTACCGTTATTTATCATCTTAATCATCGCGGGATTCGCTTTTTGTTCAACCAGTTATGCAGAACAACTTGTTGCAGGGAATAAGGCGCCTAAAGAAGTTATTATTCGCAGAGCTGATCCTGGCACCTCTAAAGTTGAAAATATTATGAAAAGCAACATGAGATTATATGCAGACGATCCTTATGGAGATCATGAGGGGGACTATGATTTTGTAAAAAAAAGAGAATATATCCGACAACAAGCTAACCTTCAAATGATGGCCAGAATATTAGTGTTAAAATATAACACAAAAAAAATCTTTAACATTATTGAGGATATGGAAAAGAAAATTGACAATTCTTCCAGAGCCGCATCAAGAAGTAACTCTTTGGAATCAAATGAAAACAAAGTTAAATTATTACTAACAACTGCAGCCATTAAAATTGCATGGGCAAAATTATTACTCATTCAAAAACAATTGAGAGCCACACAATTACAATATAATGCATTAATTGGTCTTGCAACAGCAAAACGACATAAAACATATTGGGATCCAACAGAAAACGACTTACCGGAGGAATAATAGAATGAAACATTTTTTATTTTTGACAGTAGCAAGTATTTCATTTTTTTCATTCAACTGTTATGCAACTGCCCCCTCTGTTGAACAAACAACATCTGAACAAGAAACAACAGATTATACCGCAGAAATTATGTATCTTGAGCAAGTTCATGCGCTGCAAACGAAATTAAAATCTTTAAAAGATACATATGAAAAAGAGGATAATGAAAAACTAAGACTTGATCTTGTCAATCAAAAATATAATGCAATGGAAGCTTGCAATATAAAATTACTTTCCGATGTCTACGAAAACCCAAAAGAAGCTTGGCAAAATATTACTCAAGAATATGATGAAAAAGAATTAAAATTAACAGTTGATATTTTATCAAGCGCTCCTAAAAAAACAAGTACCGGTGAAGATGCCAATGCAGAATTGTTTGCTAATTGGTATCTAGGAAGAGAAGTTTTAAAAGATGTTTATGCAACACCTGAAAAATACGGCACATTAAAAAAAGGAAAATCTTTTGATTTGTGGGAAGACCAAAAATATATTTATTCGGAACAGGTGAATTCATTTTTAACCAGCATCAATCAAATTCTTGGAAGGACAGGAAGAATTGCCGGTATTTCAGCTGCAAATTCTTTCGAACAAAATGAAGCAGCTTATAACGCTTTTTTAAAAACATTACCTCCCGAAACTGTTAGTAAATTAACACCCGCTCAAAAATCATTTCCCAAACCTCCAAAAGCCTTACCGCCAGCACATGAAATTATGTGGTTTAATGAAGATCCGGCAAAATCAAAAACCGTTTTTCCTGAATGGCCTGTACCATGGAAACAATTTATTCAAAGCGGATTTACAACATATAATGAAAATGGTGAAATGGCAAAAATTTTTCAGCCTAAAACACTTGTCTTAAATGAAGAGGCAAGACATAAAGGCGTTGATGAACAAAATAATAGATTAAATGTTTATCAAGCTGTTAAAAAAGAAAAAACAACTGCTGAAAATGTGTTAAATATTGTTCAAGAGGGCAAATCAAAAATTGTTAATAAAATAAACAATCAACTCAAAGAAATAGGCATTCAATCAAGCATTGATGCAAATGATGTTGCCTCTCTTTCAAAAATTGAGGAAGAATTAGTTTCTGCCAAAAGCAAAAATATTCAAATTGTTCGCGATCGTATAACAAAAAATCATTCAGATCTTTTCAACTCAAAAAGTAAACCAAATAAATTTAATGATTATTTAAAAATGTCATATTCAGAGCAACTAAAAATGCTCGACACTTTACCCAAAGATTCTGAAGACTATCGAAACCTTAAACAAATTATGATGTCCTCAAAAGCTTATAAGAGTTATCACTATGTGAATGCGCTTGAAAAAGATATTAATGGTGAAGTTAACTTCACAATTATAAATGCACAGGAAATTGATCACCTGATAAAAGAAAAAAATGCAGAAAACGCGCTTTTTGAAGAAATCAAGAAAAAAAATAAAAATGACATCAAAAAAGAATTTAACAAAAAAATAAATAAAAGCTGCCTTAATGGAGGCCTTTAAATGATTTCATCTTTGATTAAAAACCAAAAAGCACGCAGTCAATTTGCTGTTTACTGGGCAAAGCTTTGGATGACCATTGCTTCAATTTCTATTGCCATCAATTTATTCATTGTTTTAACACTTGTTCAAATGGCACCAAAATTGAAAATGATTGCGCAAATTTTGCCCTCACCTATGCATACATTAGACCATATTCAGATTGATACATTACCTGTAAAAGGATTGCTTAATTCAACAGCAAACAGTAATCGCATCAACCGCGAATTATTAGATGAAATGCTTATCAGATATTATATTGATAAACGCATTTCCCACTTTCCAGACAAAATTGAAATGAATTCCAGATGGGGGGCAGCCGGAGATATCAGAAAACTTTCCTCTCCATCAGTTTATTCAAAATTTGCAAAAAATATGAAAGAAAAAATCGAACAGATAACTTCAACAAGAGAAACTAGAAGTGTCGATATTACACGCATTTCTAAACTAGGAAATATATACACCGTTGAATTTGATGTCTTTTTATTCAATCCATATGATCCTGTTGTTAAACCAAAAATTCAAAAACGTATTGCAACCATAACAATCAATCATCATCCAAACAGACACGTTTATTCAAGAATCTTATCAAATCCATTTGGATTTTATGTTGAAAAATACGATGAAGACATTAAAAAATAAAATATTTCAAAATAATGTTTTTTTTGGTTGATTAATTGTTTTTGTTTAGATAAACTAGATTTGTGAATCACAAAAATAAGAGGGAAAAATGAAAAAATATTTTGTTATTTTATTTATTTTAGGATTAACTGTTTTAGCTGCTGCCTGTGGAAGTGTTTACGAAAAAGAACCAGTGGGCATCGGTCCGGATTATTCAGAACTTAAAAAATCACCTTGTGCTTGTCTTGAGCTTGAAAAAGCACCAGCCCTTCCCGATTGGTTATCTTAATCTATAAGGATTTAGCCTTATGAACATGGGCAATCAGATACCTAACAAAAAAAAAGAAGGGCAAGATTTATCAGAAGAAGCTGTTAAAGAACGACGTTATCTTTGGATGGCAAGGGTTTTTGCGCTTGTTCTTGTTGTTTCATCTCTTACAACAATTATGCTTATTAATGCTCTTGTATCATTGGTACCGATTGTCAGAGTTCAACCGTTTTTTCTAACAACACTCAATAAAAACGAACAGGTTATTAATATTGTTAAACCAAATTTAAATCAGATCAATATTCGAACACTGACAGAATCTTTTATCAGACAATATTTACTTTCGTATTTCAGCATCGGTTCAAATGTTCAAGAACTGGAAAGAAGATCCAGCATCGATGGCGATGTAAACTGGATGAGCGCTCCAACAGTTTATGCAAAATTTACTGAATATGCCGATGATTGGATCAAACAAGCCAAAGAGGAAGGTTTGACACGAAATGTTCAAATTTTATTTGTTCAACCATACAAAACAAACAATCGCGAAAATATTTGGCGTGCTGAAGTTAAATTCACAGAAATGAAACACCTTTCTCAAGAACCAAAAGAATCCACTTGGGTTGTTACTCTAAATGTTGCATTCGAACAACTCAGGGATTTAACTTGGGAACAAAGACTTAAAAATCCCCTTGGCTTTAAAGTCCATCAACTTGTGATAAAAAAACCTGAATCTTAATCATTTTTTGCATTTTTCCCTCTTGAAAAACGATATAAAAAAACGCTTAAAAATTTTTTTACATTAAAATCTCATCTTTTTTCATTTTTTTGTAGACTTTTTAAATATTTTTGTTCTATTGTGTAAATATATTACAAAAATAAAGAGGAGAGATTCTATGTTCAAACAAAAACTTCACAGACAAGGTTGGCTGTCAACAGCTGCTTTTTTTGTTTTATTTTCTGTTGTTGCACATTCTGAAGGGTTGCCTACAGATGTTGAAAGTGAACGTTTAAGCGACGCTATTGCTCAAACAAACGGCGATTATGAATCTGTTAACCCAAATTATTTGCATTCACTGGGAATGCAACAAAAAGCATGGAATGATCCAATGGCGCATTTAGGTGAAGGGCAATCCAAACCAGGATATTCAAAATATGCTTGGTCACCGGATGTAATTTTACCTATTCGCATAAGAGAAGGTATGATGACTCTTATTAACTTACCAACATGGGAATTAATTGAAAAAGTTCATATCGGATCACCTGAATCTTTTGGGGGCGAAATTGCTGCACCAAATTCTCTTCTTTTATATGCTGACCCATCTTATATTGGTGTTGACAGTAATATGATTATTTTTGGTCGCTCCGGTAATCGTTATGTTTTTTATTTAAGAAGCGAAACATATAATGCCGATAAAATTTCACAATCTGTTGTTGATATTTTGGTTGGCCCGCGTTACACACCGGTTGAAAATGGTGGACGTTTAGGAGCTACAAACGGCGCCACAAACAGAGCTGTCGGCAATGGCTTTTTAAATTCCAATAAAGCTCCCGGATGGGCAATGGGTCGCAGTGGCGGACAAAACCCACAATTAGGGATTAACACGGCTTCAACAGGACCAAAAGATTGGTTGCAAAGCATCCCTGTTGATCCTGAAAACATTCGCTTCGATATTGATATTTATATTCCAAATCCATCTGATGTTGATATTGCACCAGATAACGTTTGGCGCGATAATATTTTTACCTATATTGATTTAGGACCAAAAGCATTAACAATGACTCAAAGACCAGTTGTCAGCCTTCTGGTTCAGGATACTGAAGTACCAGTCGGATTTAGAACAACGGGTCCAAACAGTCGCTTAATTGTTGTAGAAGCCATTGGGGATTTAGTTTTAAGAAATGGTAAAAAATTGATTTGCTTAAAACTCAGAAGAGATCCAAGTGCTGGTTTGGAATACACAGATTATAGTGGTTCTGAAAATATGACTGTTTCACCATATACAGGCCGTCCAAGTGTGATGAGCAGTGATTCACCTGCATATGATCCAACTGCTATAACCAATAAACCTACAGAAACTAAACCAAACATAAAAAGTTCACTTGCTCCAACACCACAAATGATGGGCGGATATAACCAAAACGGCTATACGCCACAAATGGGAGCAAATTATGAACAAGGCATGACATATGATTCTTATGCTCCAAATTATTTGGCTGGTTTTGAACAACAAAATAATTCTTTTTACACCTCAAATATGGCACCAATTCAATCCATTCCAACAAATGTGATGAATTCACCAAAAGCTTCTGCCGGCATTGTGGGTGTTATGAGTCAAATGCCTATTTCAACACAAAGAAATTCCGCTCTTGCATCCAGTGAAACAATTTCTATTGAACTTGGAACACATGCGGATATAACGGAACTTGAAAGCATCTGGGAAAAAATCCTTGAAAAAAATTCAGATGTTTTAAGAGGTTATGAACCATATTATTCCGTTGATGCAACAGCAGACAGCAATATGCGTGAATTGTTCCGTTTACGGGTCGGCCCAATTAAAGATATCACATTGGCTGATAAATTGTGCAAAAGATTGGGACGTCGTGGTTTTGGCTGTTCAGTTGTTCGTGTTCAATAAAAATTCTTTGAAAAACGTTTAAGTATTTGTTCCGACATTAAAGAAATGGGTTAGCAATGAAAGAAAACAGAGGATTAAGCTCTAGTGAGCAATATGTAAAAAAAAGCAATAGAACACTTTTGTTCGGTGGATTATTTCTTCTTATTATATTTTTTGTAGCGCTTTCCTTTATTTCCGACAAAGCGCCGGTTCAAAATACGGTTGAACCCATTAACTGGATCCCTGAATATAAAACAGAACAGGAAGATCCAAGTAAAGAAGTTGATCCATTTTCTCGTGGAGAGGCCTCTTTAAAAGTTGTTCCAGAGCAAATTGATATGAACAACGTTGTTATCGGTTCACAAGTAGAAGCTCTTATTAAGTTAACCGCTGAAAATGGTCCCGTTCTTTATAAAGGTGCAACATTTCTTGAAAATCAACAAGACGGTTTTTCAATAGAAACAACATGTGGTGAAACTAAATCTCTTGCAGTTGGTCAAGAATGCTTCATCAAAGTATTATGGAATCCTGTTTCTTTAAGACAAATTCAAAACGTTTTAACAATTCAATGGGAAGAAGATTCTGCTGAAGCTGCTGGTTTTTCAGACAGAACTCATGAAAAAACCGTTCAGGTTAAAGCACAGTCAACAGATTCAAAAGATTGCGTTATTTGTGAAACAGTTTCGAAAGATGATGCTCAAAAAGAACCAACATACGCCATGGGTTTAGACGGCAAGTTATACCCTGTTAACGAAGATGGTTCTATTGTTATCGATGGCGAAGTTATCAAAAAAACAGAAAACGGCTTATATGTTAATAAAGACGGAAAAATTGTTGCTATTGCCATTCCGGAAAAATTGCCTCTCAATCTTAAAAACGAAATTATGGGGAAAATTAATCCAAATGGAGATGTTATCAATGAAAATGGCGAAAAAATTGGCCGTTTATTAGGCGATGACACGATTGTTGATTCCGAATTGACTGTTTTAGGTGCCGCTGTTCCAATCGTTTCTGCAATGGATATGACAGGAACAATTATTGGTAAACTTTTAAAAGACGGTACAATTGTGAATGAAAAAGGAGCTGTTATCGGTAAACCACTCGCAAACGGAGCCGTTGCAAATTTAAATAATCGTGTCATGGGTGTTTTAACTCCATGGGGATTGGTTGCCGATTTAACAGGAAATGTTATCGGGGGCATTATTCCGGACGGAACAGTAATGGATGCGTCAAATAATGTTCTTGGAACAGTGAAACCAAATGGATTGGTTGTTAACAGCGCAAATGAACTTATTGGGGGAACAATTCCACAAGGCGTTGCCGTTGCTCCTGGCTGTCAATTAACCGGCAAAATCATGCAAAATGGTGAAGTGCGTGATTCTTATAACCAAACTGTTGGAAAAACACTTATCGATGGTAGCGTTATTGATAATGCCGGAACAGATATTGGCGGGGCTATTCCTCTTAGTCTGATTATTAATGAAAAAGGCCAAATTATCGGTTTTGTAAATTCTGAAGGAAAAGCCGTTGGACCACAAGGAGCCATTATCGGCTGCATTAATCCAGATGGATCCGTGACGGCAGGCAAAAAACCAATCGGAGCTATTTTACCCAAAGGTCGTGTTATTGGTTTTGGATGTCAACAAATCGGTTCAGTTTTCCCAAACGGAATTGCTATTAACGATTCGGGTGAACAAGTCGGAAAAGTGATGACAGACAGCTATGTACGAAATGATCAAAACCGCATCATCGGCGTTGTTGTTCCAAGAGCATCAGCAATCGCTGATGGTTGTCGTTTGTTGGGTCTTGTCACTTTAGGCGGTGATTTAACAGATAGTAATAATGAACCATTTGGATGTATCACACCTGATAGAACCGTTGTTAATAATGACGGAAAAATTATCGGAGCCATGGCAATTAAAGGCGTTGTTAAAAATGCTGAAGGAGTTATCATCGGACGTGTTCGTTTAGATGGTAAAGTTATGGACTTAAAAGGTAAAATAATCGGTTGTTTACAAGAAGACGGTTCTGTTATTTCTCTTGATGGAAAAGAAGTTCTTGGTACCCTTGTTGGTGAAACAGGGACAAGCGGATCTGGCGGCGTTGTGTTAGGCGCAGACGGAACACCAACTGGCTGGTCAGTTATGGGCAATAAAGTGATTGACCAAAATGGTAATGTTATCGGTACTATTGATTCCAACGGAATCGTTTCTGATGAAAAAGGAAAATTTTTGGGTGTTATTCCACCAGATGGTGTTATCGTTTCACCGGAAGGTTTAATTCTTGGCCGCTATAATTCAAAAATTGGATATGGTTTGAATCAAGAAGGTGAAAAATTTGCACGTATATTACCAAATCTCACAGCTATCAGTGGTGAAACACAACAAATTATCGGTACACTTATTCCTGATAAAACATCTTTCCTTGATGTAGATAATAATTATCTCGGAACAATGACGGTTGATGGTACCCTTAAAAACACAGATGGCGATGTTATCGGTGCAATCAGAGCAAACGGAACCGTAACAGATAAAGACGGAAAAGTTCTTGGATTTATCATGCCACAGGGAACAGTTTTATCTGTTCTTGGAAAAGAAATTGGATCTGTTACTCCCAAAGGGGAAGTTGTTTCTCCAAAGAAGACCGTTATCGGTAAAATTCTTGCGAACGGAATTGCTATTTCATCAGATGAAAAAATCATCGGTGGCGTCTTTAAACGTTTGTCCGTTGCCTTTTCGGGTGAAGAATTAATCGGTTATCCAAGCGTCACCGGTGCCATTATGGATAAAAATGGTAATATTGCCGGTCAAGCAACTCCGTTTGGATTAGTTATTAATGAAAATGACGGTGTTATCGGTAGAATGCTTCCGTTCGGTATTTATGTTGACACAAAAAATGAATTAATCGGGTGGACAAGTTTTGATGCTGATTTACTTGGGAAAAACGCAAGATCAATCGGTAGACTGATGACAAATGGCATTGCTCTTGATAAAGCTGGCACACAAATCGGTTATCTTGTTAAAACCGGATTGGCTGTCAAACCAAATGGTGCTTTATTGGGTTATATGTCTATTAACAACACGATCCAAACAGAAAAAGATAAAGGATATCTTTATGCTTCTGATTTCATTTATAACAATATGGATGAAGTTGTCGGCCGAGTTTTACCACAAGGTGTTGCGGTGGATAACTCTGGTAAATTTGCCGGTATCTTGCAATCAGATGGGCGAATCAGTCTTGGAAAATCTGTTTTAGGATATGCATTATCAGATAATCGCATTGCAAATAGCAAGGGAGATATCACCGGAACATTTATTCCTCTTAATTCTGTTGGATTTACAGATAACAATCAAACAACATATTTGATTAATGAATATGGGGAAGCTATTGATGCAAAAGGCAAGATTAAAGGTCTTGTTATTGCACCACAAACTGTTACAAAAGATGGTAACTTCATTGCCAGATTAACAGATAAAGATTTGTTTGTTTCTGAAAACAGTGCCGCTAAAACAATTGGTCTTGTTTCAACAAACGGAAGCATTTTAAGTCTCGGCAGTTCAAAACCTGTTGGTTCTGTTATGATGAATGGGTTAACCACCAATTTAATCAAACAAATTCAAGGAAATGTTTTAAATGCCGGACCTGCTGTTTCAAATGCATTGAATACAGTTGGGCGTGAAAGCTTAAACGGAACAATCTTCTTAAGAGGCAAAAAAGAATCTGTTGTTGCCGGTACCAGAGCTCTTTATAACGAAAAAGATCTTATCCGAGGTATGACATTACCTGTCTCTACATTCGTTGGTAAATCGGGACTTTTAATTGGTAAAACACAAACAGCTGCGGTTATCACAAATCAAGATGAAAAAAATATTGCCGTTCAAATGCCTCTTGGTGTTGCGTTGACAACAGATAACGTATGGGCTGGTGGTAAAGCACCATTTGGAGTTGCGGTTGATGATTATGCCAAAATTCTTGGAACAGTTGCAGCCGATGGAGCCGTTATCGGTAAAGACAATCAAATGACCGGAAGAGCATTAAGTGATGGATCTGTGGCCGGTATTCGAGAACGTTCTTTATTCAACACCATGCCTCAAAAAGGTGGTCTTGTTCAACAAGGGTTACCTTTTAGTTATCGCGGTGAAGTTTTGGGAAGAACAACCTTATCAGGGGATATTTTAGATGCAACTGATAATAAAACACTTCGCATTTTAGATGACGGAACAATATTAGGGAAGAATGAACCGTTAGCAGGTGCTGTTTTACCATTCTATACAGCTATCTCTCAAGAAGGCTCGTTTATGGGAACATTAATTCATAATGGGCAGATTGTTTTGCCTAATGGTGAATTAAAGGGTAAAATCGCTGTTAATGGAACCGTTAAAGAAGGCACATACAAAATCACCGGTGCTCTTATCCCCTCCTATTTAATCACAAATGACTGTAAAGTTGTTGGACAAGCCGCCTTTAACGGACAAGTTATCGATGCAAAAGGAACAGTTGTTGGTCGAATTTTACCAAATAAATGGGCCATTAATTCTGCCGGCGAAAAAATCGGTCGCGTTACTAGAAATGGTATTGTTATGTCACCCGAAGGAAAATATATCGGTAGAACCATGCCAGACTCAACCGTTGTTGACACCAATGGAATTAATATCGGATGTAGCCGAAATGATGGAACCGTTGTTGACCATAAAACAGGCGAAGTAATTGGGGCTACACAAGAACGCGGACTTATCCTTGGTGAAGACGGCAAACCCAAAGGTCGTGTCACTTTAGATGGCTCTGTTGTTGATATAAATGGTGAGAAAATCGGAACATTAACAGCAGACGGTAAAGTTATCGATGAAAATGGTAATGTTATCGGTTGGAATACAGGTAGAGATAAAGAATTGATTTTTGACGAAAATGGCAACATCAAAGGTACTTTCTCTGCTGATGGCATTATCACAAATAACAAAGGTGAATTTATTGCTCAAGTTTTGCCAACAGGTGAAATCGTTGATGCTAATGGAAATCGCATTGGTGAACTTTCTGACAATGGTGAGTTACCAATCGATATTGAAAGCGGATTGCTTGTTGATGCCAATGGAAACGTGTTTGGTAAAATTTCAGGTTGTGATGTTTTCAATCTTCAAAATGAAAAAATTGCCACAATTACACCGAATGGCTCTATCATTGATCTGAATGGCGAAATTTATGCAACTATTCGTGAAGATGGTATGTTGTTTGATAAAGATGGTCAATCAATGGGGCAAATCAAAGGTGTTGATGTTCGCCTAGATAAATGTGGCATAAAAACAAGCGCATCCAATGTATGGAAAGAATTAAGTAAATATCTCACACCGGAAGAATTAGAAAAATTACGTCAAGCTCTTGCTGAAAAAGGTTTGGCTGCTTTGGAAGATTTCTTAACACCGGAAGAATTAGAAAAATTACGTCAAGCGCTTTCTGCTGAAGAACTTGAATCATTAGTAAGTGGCAAAGGCGGTTATGGAAAAGCCGGCACACGTCGTATTCCGTTTGGAAGTAAATTATATGAAGTCACACCGGATGGATCCATTTTAGATGATAACGGTATTATGATTGGATATGTTCAAGATGGTCGTCCTTATTCTATGGATGGGCGTCCATTAAGCACAACAGGTGATGAACAAGGCCGTATCAGACCAAATTTTGCTGATAAAAAAATGAAACCCACACCGGAACAAGTTCAACAAATGCAAGAATTGTTAACCAAAAAAAGAGAAGGCATGAAAGCGGGAATGAGCTCCAGAGGGTTGATTACACCAAATTCAAAAATCAAAGCTATGGCGCGCAAAAAAGCTGATGCTAACTGGAAATCAATCGGTGTTAATAAAATCGTTTCTTCATATCCGGTTGATATGTCTCGTATGATCTTAAAAGATAAAGCTATTCCAGCTGTTTTAACAAGATCTATTGACTCTAGATATTCAGATGCACCTGTAACTGCTATTGTTGAAAGACATATTTATTCTGAAAAAGGAAGAAATATTATCATTCCAGCAGGCTCTAGATTAATCGGAACGTTTGCAGGTGAACAAGGCAGTGATAAACGAGCAGCCAAACTTGAAATTACCTGGCAACGTTTAATTCGTCCGGATGGCGGAGCGTTCTCCTTTGAAGGAAAATCTGGTGATGCTCAAGGTCGTGGCGGTGTTGCAGCCTATCTTGATGATGAATTGGTTAAGAAATTCGGTAAACCAATTATGACAAGTGTTGTCACTTCTGCTATTTCATATATGATGGCAACAAATGCCGATATGTATCAAGATCAATATGGAAATACAATTACATCTTCAAAAACAGAAGCTGCAAATGATGCCCGTGAAAACTTCATTGAATCTATGCAAACAATCTTTGATCAACTTGTTCAAGATTCTGCAAATATTCCTGTTGTGATTTACGTGCCATCAGGAACTCGCTTAACCGTCTTCCCGAATGAAGATTTGTGGCTAAGATCTGAAGAAGATGATGTTGCTGAAGCCGAAGAACCATCAATGGAAGCACAAAAACCTGATACCTCTTCATGGGTTGACAACAGAACGGCTTCCCAAAAAGAAGAAGAGGAAGAAGTAGAAGAAGAGGTTGTTGAAGAAGAGGATGATAAAACAACAGATGAAACACCAGCTGCTGATGATAGCAAATATTACCAACCATCTGATAAATATCATGCCGATGATAAAAAATCATCTGATAAAGAAGAAGATAATCAACCTATCTATACAGGTGACAGCGTTGAAAAACAACCTGTTAAAGAAAGAAAAGTAACACCGGTTCTTCCAAAAACAGGCTCATCGGATAAGTTATTTTAAAAAAGGGTAAAAAATGGGGGAAATATCAATTGCAGATACCTATAAGGTTTTAGAATCAGCCCTCAGGCCGATAGCTTATTGGTATAACCAAGATAATGTTGAAGAAGTTGCTATTGATTCTCCAGGCGGCATTTGGTTACGTCTAAGAGGTAGGCATGCGCACCCGTGGCATTATTATGATGACCCCAAATTAACAAGGGAATACCTTAATAATATCATGTATATTATTGCGAATTCCTATGATTATGCTTTTGACCCGACACAAGGAACACCAACCGTTTATGCCACCCTCCCCGGCGGACATCGTTTTACTGGGATTGCTGGCAGAAACGTTATGTATGACAACAACGATTTAACCGGTGGAATCGCTATGGCTATTCGTGTTTATAAAGAAGATGTAAACATTTCCATGAGCGATTTCGGTCTTTCAGTCGGTGAAAGATTACGCCCACTTAATCGCTTGAAACAAGTTGAAGATCCGGATGATCCTTTTGAGCGTTTAATGCTTTCAATTAAACGCGGAGACCACGTTTTAATTTCAGGGGCAACAGCGACGGGTAAAACAACCTTTTTAAATAACCTTATAAAGGTTTTAGACCCGCATAAACGCATCTTAACGATTGAAGATACCCGAGAACTCATTGTGCCACATAAAAACCGTGTACACATCGTTTTACCACGTACAGAATTAACGAATAACTTTGATTATAAAAAAGTGATTGACCTTGCTGTTCGTTTCACACCAGATGCTATTATTGGTGGCGAAATTTCAACATCAAATGCCGGCGCGTTGTGGGAATTAATGGGATCTGGGCATGACAACTGTTTTGCCACCATCCACGCTGAAAATCCTGATGCTGCTTATAAAGCATTTATTGGCCGAATTTTGCATTCCTATCCAACAACGGATCGAGAAAAAACATATCGTGAAATGAAAGAGAAACTGCGCGTTGTTCAAATTAACAGAGATGGAAACATCCGCGCCGTTACAGAGGTTACTTAATACACCATTTAGAAATATGCTTCCTCAAAAGAGATTTTATATTTTTTATAAAATCTCTTTTTTTTATACCTTATACTATTGACTTATTTATTTTATGTATTATATGTATAATATACAACAAAAACATTCAACAATAGCATAAAGGAGGCTAAATGTTAACACAAGAAGAAAAAGCTAAACGATATGAAATCATAGAACGAGGCATTCAAAAAAGATTGCAACGCATTCAAGATGATTTAATGATTGATTTTAAATGTCCACTCCATAAAATTCCCCCACGGGAACTGGAACAATCAGTTGAAGAAGAAATAAAATATTATTTGGATGAACTTTTTTCGGGTCAGGCAGAGCCATACTTTCTTTTTGATTGTATGATTAGTGAAAATGCTCCGGTCAGTCTAAGCTACGGCAATCCATATAAGCGAAAAACAATTAATTAAGCTTATGCTTTCTCACACGCAGAGCCATTTCAACATCCTCTTTTGAAAGCTCTTCTAATGATAAAAACCAAGCACCGGATTTATTTTGATTTTTCTTTTGGTCCTTTTCCAAATCTGCAATAGTATCCGGTGCTTTTCGAACAACTTCATCCCCAGGTTGCCAATTAGCAGGCGTTGAAATATTTAATTTGTCAGAAAGTTGCAAACTGATTAAAATTCTTCTAATTTCATCAAAATTTCTTCCCGTTGAAAAAGGATAAAATAAAATCGACCGAATAACCCCTTGAGGATCAATAAAAAACACACTACGAACCGCTTTAACAAGCGAAACATTTGGATGAATCATTCCATATAAAGAAGCAATCTCTCCAGATAAATCCGCAATCAGTGGAAATTTAATTTTTGTATTTGTAATTCCATGAAAAGAGATCTCTGTTTCAATTTTATAAAGCCATTCTAAATGACTTGAAAGCCCATCAACTGATAACCCGATTAATTTTGTATTCAAACTTTCAAACTCTTTCATCATTTCAGCAAAGAAAATAAATTCAGTTGTGCATACCGGACTAAAATCCGAAGGATGTGAAAATAAAATGACCCAATGCCCTTCAAAATCAACCGGAAAAGAAATTTTTCCCATTGTTGAATCTGCCTCAAATGAAGGAGCTTTATCCCCTATTCTCAAGCAAGAAACTTTTTGATTTAAATTATTTTCATCTTCACTCATTTAACACTCCTTTTTTTATTTAAATGGAGTATCAAAAATGAAAAAACAATTCTCTTCTTTCGGATATAAAAAGAGGCGCTTTTTTACGGCGCCCCATTTTTTGTTTTATGCTAATCCGTTTAAAACGAAATTTGTTAATCGTTTTGAAAAAGCTGCCGGATCTTTCAATGGCTCACCTTCAGCAATCAACGTTTGATCAAATAAAACTAAAATTGCATCATTAATTTTTTCATCCACCTCTTTATTACCCAGCATATCAGCCAACTTGTGGATAACTTCATGACGAGGATTAATTTCCAAAATCCGATCACTATTCATCGCAATTTGTTGCCCATGTGCTTTCATCAATCGTTCCAAATTCAAACTCATCATCCCACTTGGGGTAATAAGTGCAAACGGACTTTTTGTTAATCGATCTGTTACCTGAACATCTTTAACGCTTTCTTTTAATGTTTCTTTAATACGCTTTAAAAGCTCTTTTTCTTTATCCTTATCAAGTGCTTTTTCCGTTGGTTCATTTTCAAGTTTAATTTTTTCCAAATCAGCACCGGCATGCATCACAGAAATAATTTTTTTACCTTTGTGTTCCGTATATGTTTGAATCCAGAATTCATCAATCGGATCTGTTAAAAGTAACACATTAATACCCCGCGCAGCAAATCCTTCCAATTGCGGATTATTTTTAAGTGAGTCAATATTCGTTCCAGTCAAATAATAAATATTTTCTTGTCCTTCTTTCATAGAAGAAACATACTCATCAAAACTAATTAAATCATCTGAAGCTGTTTGATTAAAACGACAAAGATCTGCAACTTCTGCACGTTCATCAATCGGCTCATACAATCCTTCTTTAAAGACGATACCAAAAGAGTCCCAGAATTTTTTATAATCTTCTTTATCTTCAGATCGTTTTTTAAGTTCATTTAAAATGCGTTTAACAATTCCCTTTTTAATTTTTTGCATCACCGGTGTTTTTTGAAGCATTTCACGTGATACATTAAGAGGCAAATCATTCGTATCAATCACACCAGTCATAAATCTTAAGAAAAATGGCATCAATTCCGGCAAATCATCAGAAATAAACACTCGATTTACATAAAGTTGAAGATTTGATTTTCTATCCGGCTGAAAAAGATTGAATGGCGGTTTGGTCGGCACAAATAAAAGTGCTGTATAATCAATTGTTCCCTCTGCCTTATAATGCATCGTCATCCATGGTTCATCAAACGCATGCGAAACAGATTGATAAAAGTCTTTATATTGCTCTGTCGTAATTTCTGATTTAGGCCTTGTCCACAACGCACTTGCCGAGTTAATAGTTTCTTCTTTTGCACCCTCTTTTAAAATAATTGGAATGGAAATATGATCTGAATATTGACGCACTAAATGACGCAAGCGAATAGGTTCTAAAAACTCTTCATCATCTTTCTTCAATGAAAGAATAATGCTTGTTCCGATCGGCAATGAATCATCTTCTTCAATCGTAAAAGAATCTGCACCGGTTGATTGCCAAATGTATCCTTTGTCATCACCGGCTTTTTTAGTTTTAACTATTACCTTATCTGCCACCATAAATGCCGAATAAAAACCAACACCAAATTGCCCAATCAACGCCATATCTTTTTGTTTATCGCCCGTTAATGATTTAATAAATTCAGCAGAACCGGATCTGGCAATCGTTCCCAAATGATTGATTAAATCTTCTTTATTCATTCCAATACCGTTATCGGTTATTGTTAATGTTTTATTTAATTTATCCGGCGTTAAAATAATTTTAAACTCACCTGTTTTTGAAGCTAATTCCGGATGCAATAAAAGAGCATATCTTAATTTATCAGAAGCATCAGAAGCATTTGAAATTAATTCTCTTAAAAAAATCTCTTTATTTGAATATAATGAATGAATCACAATATCTAAAACCTTGCTTACCTCAGCCTTAAACTCAATTTTTTCTTCTGTCATCTTTTTATCCTTTCATTTCATGCATACATATATAAGCAGTTTTATTTAAAATTCAAGAACCTATCATAAACTTTATTCTTTATTTTTTTGTGCATACCATAACTTATTTCTTTTTTCAATATCCTTATTGACTTTTAGCAAAAATTATGATAATTATAACAAAAAATTGAAGAAAATTTTTATAAGCAATTGTTTTCTTTATCGTGGAAAACATTTTTTTTGGCTTTAATAAACAATTGCTTATTTTGACCACTTAAATTTGAGGGAATAAAAAATGACTGCTCATGTTATCGTATTTGCAAATGAAAAGGGTGGCACTGGAAAATCCACTCTTGCCATGCATATTATTGTTGCTTTATTGCGCTTAGGAAAAAAAGTTGTTTCTTTTGACTTAGATTATCCACAAGGCTCTCTCACTCATTATCTTGAAAACAGAGAACAATTTTTAAAGAATATGGGCACCCCGATTCCAATGCCTGTTCATACACATTGGACAGATGAAATGGCAAAAATTTATACCATTCGTGGGCAAATTGAAAAAGCAAAAGAAACTGCTGATTTTGTGATCGTTGATACACCGGGTAGCAGCAGTGATTATTCTCAAGAAGCCATGGTTTTAGCAGATACACTCATTACTCCACTCAATGACAGTTTAATTGATTTGGATGTTTTGGCTCAAGTGGATACCGGATCTTTGCGTATTAAAGGACCAAGTCACTTTTCTCAAAAAGTTTGGTCAACACGTCAACAACGTATGATTGAACGCAAACCGCCTCTTCATTGGTTGATTGTTAGAAACCGTTTAACATATACGAAGAGCAAAAACTCTCAGTTGATGACAACGCTTTTAAATGCTCTTTCCCGCCGAATTCATTACACATTATCTGCCGGTGTTTCAGATCGTGTTATCTATCGTGAGTTATTCTTAAAAGGCTTAACAATGATGGATTTAAAAGAAAACGGCCTTAATATGCACACATCTCCATCTGCATTAAGCGGACGTCAAGAAATCATCAATGTTCTTCAAAATATTTTTCAAAGAGACTTGCAAACAGCCCCTGCAAATGATATAAATGTTTAATAACATTTTTCATTTTGCAAGGAGACTAAATGGATATTCAATCGATTAAAACCACCCCATATACCGATCAAACATGTGGCACAAGTGGTTTAAGAAAAAAGATTTCTGTTGTTAAGCAAGAAAATTATCTTGAAAATTTTGTTCAAGCCATTTTCAATTCATTAGAAGGGTTTGAAGGAAAAACGCTTGTCATCGGTGGTGACGGGCGTTATTTCAACAATACCGCTATTCAAAAAATCATCAAAATTGCTATTGCTAATCAATTTGGCCGTTTAATTATCGGTCAAAATGGAATTTTATCCACACCGGCAGCCTCTCATTTAATTGTTAAACGCGGTGCTTTTGGTGGAATTATTCTTTCTGCCAGTCATAATCCCGGTGGTCCAAACGGTGATTTCGGCATTAAATTTGATACTGCAGATGGAGCCCCTGCCCCACAAAGTATTTCTGATAAAATAACAGAACAAACCAAAATTATTGACCATTATTGGACAGTAAATATCAATGACATAAAACTGTCGGAAATTGGGGAACAAGTAATTGGATCAACAGTAATTGAGGTCGTTGATTCAGTAAGGGATTATGCCTCTTACATGCAAGAAATTTTTGATTTTGAAGCAATCTCCAATCTTTTTAAAAACGGCTTCAAAATGTCTTATGATGCTTTAAATGCTGTTACCGGACCTTATGCTTCCTATATTTTTGAAACATTGCTCGGCGCCGAAGAAGGAACTGTTTTAAATAAAACACCCCTTCCTGATTTTGGCGGATTACATCCTGAACCAAACTTAACCTATGCCAAGCATTTTGTGGATAAAATGTATCAAGATGATGCTCCTGATTTTGGAGCAGCCTCTGATGGCGATGGTGACCGCTATATGATTTTGGGTAAAAAGTTTTTTGTTGCTCCATCAGATAGTTTAGCAATCATTGCCGAATATATGGAACAAATTCCTTTTTATAAAGGTAAATTTTATGGTGTTGCCAGATCTATGCCAACAGCTCCGGCGGTGGATAAAGTGATGTGCAAAAGAAATTTACCTATTTATGCTACTCCAACAGGCTGGAAATTTTTCAGCTCTCTTTTAAATGCTAATAAAATTTCTCTCTGCGGTGAAGAAAGTTTTGGAACAGGCTCTTTTCATCTTTGTGAAAAAGATGGCATCTGGGCAATTTTATTTTGGTTAAATATTATTGCCATTACCGGAAAATCCGTTGAAGAATTAAACTTCGATTTATGGCATCAATATGGTCGAGTATTTACCTCAACGCAAAGTTATGAAGGGCTGGAAGTTGAACCAACAAATCAAATGATGAATGCTCTAAAAGAAAAACTTAATTCTTTGGTTGGACAAACATTTTTTGGGCATAAAATCATTGAAACAGGTATTTTCAATTACATTGATCCAATAACAGGAGATACGGCAAACAATCAAGGATATATCATTCAATTCGAAGATGGTCGCATTTTTTCTCGTTTATCAGGAACAGGAAGCAGTGGCGCCACACTCAGAATGTATTATTATGCCGAAACAAATGAGCAAGATAAATTCTCTATGGATGCTGTTGAAGCTTTAAGTGATTTTATTATGGCTGCAAATGAAATTATGGGCATAAAAGATTATACCGGTAAAGACGCCCCAAATGTGGTAACTTAAAAAACTAAAAAAGGCGGTTTTAAACCGCCTTTTTTATTGTTTGATTAATTCATCTTCCCAAGTTGCGTGAACTTAATGAAGAATCAATAGACAGGATTGTTCTTTCTTGCTGTTCTCTTTGACGATGATAGGAATTCATTCTTCTTTCAACTGCCGGATGTTCATTATAAAAATTTCTTAATTCTATTTCAAATTGCGCTCTGTTAGATCCTTTCCGAGCATCATCAATCATTACCTCTAAAACTTGTGCTTTTTGCGGTGTTAAAACACTGATCTGAAAGGCGCATAAATTAAGAGTTGATCCTAAAGGAGATTTATCATTATGTGAACCCAAAGGCTCTTTCTTAAAACCAGATTTTGGTTGTGTTGCATCATATCTCCATTCCTTCATCCAATTATATGTCTCAACCACCCCTGGAATTAGCATTTTTTATTTTAAATGATTATAAAAAAAATATTCCCCTAAAAAATTCACAGATTGACAAATGATTTTATATAAACTTTTCTTTAATTTTTCAAAATACTTTTTTATTTGAACACAAAAAAAAGCACCCATTACCTTCCAAAATAAGCATCCACAGCGCGCACTAAAGCCTGACCCAATTTTTTACGATAGGCAACTTTTTGCATTTCGCGTTCTTCATGATGATTAGACATATATCCCATTTCTAACAAAACTGACGGAATATTCGGCGATTTTAAAACAGCAAAACCAGCAAAACGATGTGCATTTGGCAAAAGTTGAACCGTTCGTTGCATTTCTTTTACCACAGAATCAGCATACAATCTGGATTCTTTCATCGTGTCTTGTTTGGCCAAATCAATTAAAACAGAACTCACTTCCTGTTGATAATCATCCAAATCCATACCAAGCAAAATATCTGATTTATTTTCACGCTCCGCCAAAGCAGCAGCTTCCTTATCCGATGCTTTTTCAGAAATGGTATAAATAGAAAGACCACGTGCTTTCGTATTTCTGGCACTATCGGCATGAATGGAAATAAATAAATCCGCTTTGGCTTCATGTGCTTTTTTAACACGTCCGCGAAGTGTGATAAAAATATCTCTATCACGAGTTAAAACAACTTTATATCCAGCCCTTTCTAACAGAACTTTTGTTTCTTTTGCCATTTTAAGGGTTAAATCTTTTTCAAAATGCCCATTTTTTGAAATAGCTCCCGGATCTTGACCACCATGACCTGCATCTAGCACAATGATTTTTTTAGACTTACTAAACGGCAATAACCCACTTTGTGATTTCGAAGCTGTTTTAACCGGCTTTTTAGCTTGCGCATTAGATGCATCTGATAAAACTTTTGCCGAGGCCGTTGTTTTATAATCGACGGATTTAACCGGATTACTCGGCTTTAAATCCAACACAAAACGCCAAATCCCTTTATTATTTTCCGGTGGCAAAGTAAAATGACTTTCCGTTATATTATTTCCCAAATCAATAACGATTCGGGAAACCCCTTGTTGAGGCTTTCCAAACCTTACCCTTGAAACAACGGAACTTGTTTTAAAATCCTTTTTTTGAACAGCTGCTAAAATATCTGTTTTCGGAATATCCATCACTAACCGTTTGGGATTTTCAAGCGTAAAAATTTTTGGGTCAATTTTTTTCTCCGATTCGATAACAATTCGCCCGGTCCCATTTGAAAATGTGGAAAGTCGAACGTCAGAAATCGTTGTGGCAAAAACATTGCCCGCAATGAATAATATACTTAAAACAAAGAGTAAAAACGTTTTAATTTTCATTAGACCCTATTTTTTGTATAAAAAAACTTGCTTATTTTCTTTTATACCTATATAATGAAAAATGCAATCAAAAATGATTGCCCAAGAGTTATTTTTTAATCCGATGGGTTAGCAATGAGTGCTTTTATAACGTCAAATTATTTTCAGAATGTTTTTTATCTGATAGACATCGGATTATGTTTTGTTACAGTGCCATTCTTTTTGAAACAGAATGTGCGTTATTTTAAATTGTCAAAGGGATTTATTTTATGTCAAAAAAGATGCTTATCGATGCGACACATCCGGAGGAAACCCGTGTTGTTGTGTCAGAAAACTCAAGAGTGGAGGAATTAGATGTTGATACTTCCACAAAAAAACAAATCAAAGGAAACATTTATTTAGCAAAAGTTGTTCGCGTTGAACCATCACTACAAGCCGCCTTTGTAGATTATGGCGGCAATCGTCATGGTTTTTTAGCGTTCAGCGAAATTCACCCCGATTATTATCAAATTCCCGTTGCTGATAGAGAAGCTTTAAAAGCTATGCTCAAAAAAGCAGAAGAAGATGATTTTGACCAAACAGAAGGAAATGAGCAAACTTCCGATGTTGAAGTTGTTTCTGAAACAGAAAATGATATTCGCACAAGAATCTATCCATCTTTCATTAAAAAATATAAAATTCAAGAAGTCATCCGTCAAGGCCAAGTAATGCTTGTTCAGGTTGTGAAAGAAGAACGTGGAAATAAAGGGGCTGCACTCACAACATATCTTTCTTTGGCCGGTCGTTTCAGCGTTTTAATGCCAAACAATGGCAAAGGTGGTGGCATTTCAAGAAAAATCACCAATGTGAAGGACAGAAAGGCTCTTCGCACGATTATTGACAAGTTTTCAATCCCAGATGGAATGAGCGTTATCATTCGTACTGCCGGTCAAGGAAAAACAAAAACGGAAATCAAACGTGATTATGATTACCTTATAAAAACATGGATGAAAATCAGAGAAGAAACTCTTGAATCATTAGCTCCAAAACTTATCCATGAAGAAGGAGATATTGTTAAACGTTCTTTAAGAGATGTTTTCACACCGGATATCGATGAAATTTGGGTTGAAGGCGAAGCTGTTTTCAAATCTGCAAAAGAATTTATGAAAATGCTGATGCCGGCTCAGGCCAAAAAGATTAAACAATATAAAGGCGTCGAACCAATTTTTGTTGCCCATCAAGTTGAGCAACAATTAGAAAGCATTCATAACAATATCGTGCAACTGAAATCCGGCGGTTATTTGGTTATCGATCAAACAGAAGCCTTGGTTGCCGTTGATGTAAACTCTGGCAGAGCAACAAAAGAACATGATATTGAAGAAACAGCATTACGCACAAATCTTGAAACTTGCGATGAGCTTGCCAGACAATTACGTTTACGCGATATGGCTGGGCTTATTGTAATTGACTTTATTGATATGGAAGAAGCAAAAAACAATGCTGCCGTTGAACGTCGGTTAAAAGAGGCTCTCAAAAAAGATCGGGCACGTATTCAAGTTGGGAAAATGTCTGGTTTCGGATTGGTTGAAATGTCCAGACAACGCTTACATTCCAGCTTTTTGGAAAGCAGTTATCAACCTTGTATGCATTGTGGCGGTAAAGGCGTTATCCGCTCTGTTGAATCTTGCGCCATGCATGCATTACATATTTTGGAAGAAGCTGCTTTTAAAAACATCAGTAACAAAATTTTAATTTCTTTACCACCAAATGTGGCTACCTATTTATTAAATATCAAACGTGCACATTTGGTTGCATTAGAAACAAAATATAATGTCAACATCCAAATTATTCCGGATGAAACATTGTTACGTTCATCTGATTATAAATTAGAAAGAATCAGAGAAGATGGCGAACGTTTGCATGTTAACTTAAATAATCAAAATCGTCATGAACAAAAGGAAAAAAGAAAACAAGATTTCTTGCGCATGCCGTTTGATAAAGAGCATAAAAAACATGAAAAACAACAACCAGCTCCAGAAACTCAAAAAGAAGTAAAAGAAGTTGAGCCACAAGAGCAACCTGATAACGCTCAGCAAGAAAAGAAAAACAATAAGAATAAACGACGCAGTGAATGGCGTAAAAGACGCAAAGAAAAACGCATGCTTGCCAGAATGAAACAGCGTCAAGCAGCTCAAGAGGAAGCTGAAAATCAACCGATTACAACAGAAGAGAAATTCACTGTTGTGGAACAAAAAGATTTTTCGGAATTCAAAGCGGAAGAAACACCAGCCACTCCTGTTGAACCTGTTAAATCAGAAGACACACCAAAGGAAGAGAAAAAACAATCACTAAAAGGGAAGAAAAAACATCCGAAAAAAGAAGGTGATTCAAATAAAAAAGAATCAAAGAAAAAAGAAACTTCCAAAACAGAGGTGGTAACAGAAGAAGTCAAGAAAGAGGAATCTAAACCGGAAATAAAAGCCGATAAAGAACCCAAAAAAACGACTTCGAAAAAAACAACAACGAAAAAGAAACAAGCACCAAAGGAAAAGAAAGAAGCTGTTCAAGAAAAAAAAGAAGAACAACCATCAAACATTCCTCAAGGTGAAGATTTAACCAAAACAGAAGAACCAAGAAAAAAAGGTTGGTGGAATAAGTTGGTTAATCAATAAACAAAAATAAGGCGGAAAAATTCCGCCTTATTTTTTATTTGATTTTTTTTTAAATTTATGATAAAAAGTTTTTCATCAAGACCCTATCATCTAGTGGTTAGGATACAACCCTCTCAAGGTTGGTACACGGGTTCAAATCCCGTTAGGGTCGCCAATAAAAACGCTTCCAATTTTTGGGAGTGTTTTTTTTATTGGGAGTTTCTGAACAAAAACAGAACCTATCGGGTTCAAGCGGATAGTTGGTGTGAACGAGTATAATTTTTATATAAAATCAAAAAAACTCTCTTATTATTAATTAATTAATTCACTCTTTTGATTACCAAATAATAATCTTTTTGAATCAAACAAAAACTATTTGACAAACATTAACCTCTTAAATTATAGTTTAGGTGGATATAGTGTTCTGTGTCCAAGAGGTGTGGTAACCTCTTACGAGACGTCTGTGTGAAGACGAAACTTTGCACGCTTTCTGGTCAAAAAATGACTGGAAGGCGGCAAAATAAGCTTTCCAAGTCAATATGTCGCACTATTCTCGTATAGTTACCAACTTCCAGTCGCCTCTTTAAAGGCGGCTTTTTTGTTGTTAACTTTATTAAAGGATAAAAAAATGAAAAAAATTTTTATTGCATTGACAGTTTGTTTGACTTTAACATTTTTATCAGCTTGTGCAACCATTATGCGCGAAAACTCTCAAAATGTTTCCATCAGGTCTAATATTGATCAAGTTGATATCAAAGTTCTTAATAAAAATGGCGAAGTTGTTTTTAATGGCAAAACCCCAACAACCATTAATTTAAAAACATCTGCAAACGGATATTTTAATCCCGAAAAATATACGGTTATTGCTTCAAAAAACGGATATAAAACCGAACAAAAAATTATTGATTGGCATGTGAGTGGTTGGTATTATGCCGGTAATTTAGTGGTTGGCGGATTACTTGGTTATTTAATCATTGACCCAATAACCGGCGATATGTATTACCTTGATGAACAAGCATATATCAATATGTCCACTAAATAAATAATTATTCATTATCAAAAAAACTCTTTCGGGCTGAAAGAGTTTTTTTATATTTTAGTTAACAATTTTTTGGAATATTAATTTTACGATAAAAATAAACCGCAATCGGAACCCCCAAAAGCATTCCCCAAAGGCCCAAAAAGCTATGAGCAATATAAAGAATAATAAGCGTCATCACAGGGTTAATATGCATCACAGAAGAAACAATGCGCGGATTTAAAACGTAAGCTTCTAAAAGATGAATAAAAATAATCATAACTAATGCCCATAAACCCAAAGACATCCCTCCAGTATTTACCGCCATTAAAATAATCGGAACAGATGAAATAATCATCCCTAAAACAGGAATTAATCCACAAATGAAAACAATTGTGCATAAAAGTGCTATCGCTTTAATTCCTAAGAAATAAAGACCAATAGCCGTTAAGCAGGTATTAATCGCAGAAATAATCAACTGCGCTCTAAAATTTTCACCAACTACTTTGGCAAATAAAACAATACTGCCCGCAATTTCACGATATGTTTCAGCAAGTTTTGTATCGCGAAGACGTCTGATACCTAACGATAAATTTGGTAAATCTAACAAAATTAAAAAACTAAATAACATTGCCAAAAAGAACCAACCAATATAATGAAGTCCGGCATTTAAAAACGATAAAGACACACTCCAAGCCCTCATCAAAGCTTTATCAGGCGAAATATTTGAGGAAAGCTGATTCACTATCATCGAAAGGATTTCATTTCCTTGCACCTGAGCATCAACCCAATTTTTAAAGAAATAAATGGTACTCGGTAACTGTTCGGTAAAACTGATGGTTTCTGAAACAAGTTTGCTTGGAACAACTGCAATAAATAAAATTTCACAAAGTAAAAAAAACGCATAAAGCGACACAACAATCACCCTTCTATTCCAATGATATTTGCGCCTTATTTTATGACCGATACTTGCAAAAATAAAACACATAATAAAGGTCATAAAAACAAGACCAAACATGCTACGAAAAAGATAAAGAGTGCTTAAAAAAACAGCCCATATAAAATATACTCTATTAACTTTAATAAACTCTGAAATACTAAACATAAAACAACTCCGTTATAGTAAAAAAGATTTTAATTTTCTCTTTTAATATGATTGAATTTTCTTTTAAAAGTCAAGAAGTTTTGAATAGCTTAAACAGTATAATCAAAAACCTTGTTGACATCTTTTTATTTTTATGTTAATATCATTTTGTTAATAACAGCAAGGGATAAAAAAATGAAAATAGGCTATCAAGGTGATTTTTTTTCAAATTCCGAAGAGGCAGCACATCTTCTTGTAAAAAAAAGAGGTATTCAAAATGCCATATTTATCCCCCTTATATCCTCACAAAACGTTATCAATGCATTAAAAAATAAAGAGATTGATTTCGGAGTTATGGCTATTCAAAATAAAATTGCCGGACCAGTTTTAGAAACATCTCTTGCTTTAACAAAAGAATATGAACAAATTGATACTTTGACACTTCCAATTCATCATTGCTTATTTAAAAAAACAAAAACTTCAGCAATCAATGTTGTTACTTCGCATATTCAGGCTCTTTTACAAACAAAAAATTATAGAAAAAAATTTTTCCCATATTTACAAGAAATTGAATCAGAAGATACAGCTCTTGCTGCAAAAAAGTTATCCACAGGTGAAATATCCGACTCTCATGCTATTATTTGCCGAAAAAACGCCGGTCTTTTCTATGGATTATTTTTGATTAAAGAAAATATTGAAGATGACAAAAAAAATGAAACAACTTTTGGTCTTTTTCAATTAAAAAATGAAAAATGATTATAAAAACAAAAGGAGAAAAACATGCAAACTGTTACAACACACACCGGAAAAATTTATGTTGATGTAGAAAAACGTTTAGAATTTTTAACCGTCGGAGACTATGGAAAAGAAAATAATATTAAAGCTGATTTTTTAGGGTTACATACAGAAATCAACGGGGTTAAACATAAAGAAGTTGACCTAACAAAAAAATGGGTCGCAACGATCAGCACACAAAAGGGATGTCCGATGAAATGTCAATTTTGTGATTGCCCAAAATATGGATTTTTTGGTAATGCAAGTATTGAAGAACTAACCTATGAAATCGAAACCATTCTAAAAAATGAAACCGTTAACCACACTGACAGATTTAATGTTCATTTTGCCAGAATGGGTGAACCAACATTCAATCCAAACGTTTTGACTTTTGCAAAAGATATCTTGAGAAATTTAACAAATAAATATATCTGTGCAAAAACAATTCATCCGGTTGTTTCAACCATGCTTCCTAAAAGCAACAAAAATTTAAAACAATTCATTTTAGATTGGTGTCAAATTAAAAACATTGACTATAACGGAGAAGCCGGACTTCAATTTTCAATTAATTCAACCGATAATGAACAGCGAAACAAACAATTTAATGATAGAAGCCTGTCTTTAGAAGAAATTTCTGAATTATCAAAAGAGTTACCAGAACCAAAAGGTCGGAAATACACGCTTAATTTTGCCGTTACAAAAGATACAATTTTGGATGCTGATAGATTAACAGCTCTTTTTGACCCCCAAAAATTTATTGTAAAAATCACTCCGATTCATGAAACAAATTCAGCTATTCAAAATGGTTTTGATGTTACAACAAGCTACGATGATTACGATGTCTATCGTGAATTTGAGCAACCTCTCGTCAAAAAGGGATGGGATGTGATTGTTTTTGTTCCAAGCCATGAAGAAGATAGTGATCGGATTACTTGTGGAAATGCCCTAATTGCTTATAAATAAAAATAATTTTATAAAAAATATTTTTTTATGCATATAATAAAAAGTGTGTAAAATTTTAAAAGATTTTACATGCTTTTTATCGTATCTCTAAATAAAAAGTTTAGAGATTGTTATTGGGCATTTATAAATGGAGGAAACAATGATTTATGCATATATCCGTGTCAGTACTGATAAACAAACACTTAAAAACCAAGAATATGAAATCCTTGAATTTGCAAAAAAAGAAAAGCTTTTTGTTTCTGTCTGGATAACTGAAACTGTTAGTGGAACAAAAGATGTGGAATATCGAAAACTTGGGAAATACATTAAAAAATTAAAATCAGGAGATGTTTTAATTTGTACCGAAATTTCAAGATTGGGAAGAAATCTCTTTCAAGTAATGACTATTTTAAATAACTGTATGCAGCGCAACATTAAAGTTTGGACAATTAAAGATAATTACCGATTAGGATCAGACATTCAAAGCAAAGTTCTTGCTTTTGCCTTTTCTCTTTCTGCTGAAATTGAAAGAAACCTTATCAGTCAACGCACAAAAGAAGCTTTGGCAAGATTAAAATCTATGGGTAAAAAACTTGGGCGCGCAAATGGTTCTAAAAATAAAAAACACATTCTTGATGGAAAAGAAAGAGAACTTGTTCTTCTTTATCAACAAGGTTTAGCCAAAACAAAAATTGCTAAACATTTAGGTGTCAGCTCAAAAACGGTTTATAATTATTTAAGAGAGGCTGGATACTAAAAATTTTAAAACGGCACTTTTATTAAGTGCCGTTTTTTTTTATTTTTTTTCAATAATCTGAAATCGACCAGATTTACCTATTCCGTTTAAAATTTCATAACCAATGGTTCCAGCATCACATCCCATGTCATCCACTGTGTAATGATCATTTAAAATATCCACAAATACCCCTTCTTTCAAATCCTTAATACCCGTTACATCACACATCAAATTATCCATTGATAAACGCCCCACAAGCCGAATTTCCTGTTCTTCAAAAAAGACTCGTCCTCGCCCCATTAAAGAGCGAGGCAATCCATCTGCATATCCAATTGAAACAATGGCTATCTTCATCTGTTTTTTGGTTTTATAAGAAGCACCATAACCAATATATTCACCTTCTGAAACATCAACTATCTGCAGAACTGGTGCTTTTAAATGAACAACAGCTCTCATTTTATTTTTTCTATCTGGCGCCGTATTCAATCCATACATGGCTGCCCCAAGACGCACCATATCCTTTTGAAAATTTTCTCCTAAAAAAACACCATCAGAAGCTGAAAGAGTTGCATTTAAATGAGGCAACATTTTTTTCATTTCATCAAATGTTTCAATTTGATGCTTATTCATAAAATGATATGGCTCATCAGCACATGAAAGATGCGATAAAAGATACGCAAATTCATTTTTATCCTCTTGTGATAAAGCTTCAATATCTTTTTTTCGAAAACCTAATCGATTCAATCCCGTTTCAATATTTAAAATTGGTTTGATATCTTCAATTTTATTTTCCATCCAAAATTTAAACATTTCTGGCGTAGAAATTACCGGAGTTAAGTGATTATTTTGAAATAATTTTAACGAATCATCCCCAATTCCTTGCAAAACATAAATATTCGCATTTGGCGCTTGTTTTCGAACACGTTCACCCTCACATGCTAATGCCACAAAAAAATCATTACATCCAACATCCAGTAATGCCGGAACAACTCGCTCTATGCCTAAACCATATGCATTATTTTTCACAACAGCTGCGGCAATACTTTCCTTTGCCGTTTGTTTTAAAAATAAATAATTTTCTTTTAATGCCGATAAATCAATTGTTAAAACAGATTGAGAGTAAATCATCTTTTATTTCCTCGTTTTTCACGTTCTTTTTTTCGTTTATTTTCTCTAAAAACCTTTTTCATATCAACCGAACGAGTTAAATGCTGATCTTTTTCTCTTTTCGGAAAATGAGTTTTCACCATTCGTTCCGGAGGAACCAAGAACCATTCATTATTTAATGAGCGATTTTGACTCACTTCTGCATCCCCGCGCTTTCTTTTTCTGATTTCTTTTCTATGCTCCGCCAAAGAATCAACATCATCAAAAGCCGTATAATCACCACTCATTCCCCATGTTGCATCAACAAAATACCATGTTCTATTAATTTTAACAGCATTCCAGGCATGTCCGGAATCTTCCAAATCATCCATAGTTAAATCACTACCGGCATAACCGGTAATATATTCAACTTCTAAACCAGCTAATTTTCCCATGCGCGCATACAAATCCGCAATATCACCACAGACCCCTACTCTTGTTTTAAATGCATCTCCTGTACGCATTTTTCGCTTTGTATATCTGGCGCCTTTTTTCTTTTCAGTGATTACATCATATTTAAACATATCATATTCAATATGATATCCAATCCATGCAAAAATTACCCGAGCTTTCAATTCATCATTCCGCTTATATGGCTCAATGAGATATTTCACTAAATCATTTAACCTTTTTTCATATCGTTCGGGAACATTTTTTGCCCTTAAATCCACTTCATTATAGTTCGCAAAAGAAGAAACGGGCAAAAAACATAAAAATAATAAAAACAAAACTATTTTTAACATAAAAATCTCCTTTTTATTCAGAATATAAAAAACTTAAATTTTTCACAACAAAAAAATGCCCTTAAAAAGGGCATTTTCATCAAGAGGAGAGATTTTAAGCTGCTTTAATTTCGCAAGAACAACAGGCTTTTTCTTCCACAAACCATTGTCTTTCTTCAAATTCGGATTTTTTCCCTTTATTGAAGTGGCTATACGGACGAAAATAACCCATTACACGTGTCCAACATTCAACTGATTGACGTTCATTTTCATTGGCTTTCAAGATTTCTGCATCCGTCATTTTTTTTGTTTCCTTTCTATTTTTGTTTTTATCTTTTTTGCTTGCCCATCCCTTTAAGGGGCACACCTTATATTTTATTCATACAAAGAGTGAACTTTGATTGTCAAACGCTTTTTTTTATTTTTTATATCTAATTGAATAATAAATATTTTTTTAAAAATTTAATTACACAAAAAAGGTGTTTTTTTAGACCAAAAAAAAGACCAAAAAAGACAAGAAAAATAAAAAGTCTTTGTTTATAAAGAAGATAGATAATTTTAATCGATTCGGAATCACTTTTATTCGATTCGCTAAAAAAAAAGAATCGCGATTCGATGAAAAAAAGATATTTTTCTTGCATATTTAATTATGATTGATTAAAGTGGATATTAGCAGGAGGGTCCTGCAAAATGAATAATATCAAACTTTTTTATAAAAAGGAGTTATTTATGTTAAAAAAAACACTTTTAATGTTAGGCGTTATGAGCCTTGCAACATCAGCAATGGCTGTTGAATCAACAAACCCATTCTATGTTCCAGCTGAAGGGGGCATTCTTTCAACAACATCTTATGATTATTCAACAAGAACTTTAAAACATGACTATGCTGGTATTCGCGCAAAAGTTTATTCACACACTGCTACACAAACATTAGAATACGGTTTATCAAATGCTTGGTCTTTAGGTGTAACAGCTTCAAATTCTTGGGCAAAAGGAACTATTAACGGAACTATTTCTGATTATGATTATGATTATGAAGTAAGAGGAACAGATAAAAAAGATAAAAATATTAACTTTGAAATCACTTCAAAATATAATCTTGTTTCAGATGGCGCTTTAAAAGTTCAATCACTCTTAGCTTATGGTCAAGAAGAAAATCACTCATATTATGGCTTCTTTGATGATTTAGATAATGAACAATCTGGCGCATATAAATATGCCAAAGTTGGTGCTAAAGTTGGGTATAAATTAGGTTACTGGACACCATATTTGGCAGGTACAGTTGAAGTTCCTGTTTTCCAAAGTCAAGATGATGATAATGAACTCAAATACACAGGAACAGCAGGGTTATATTCATATTGCCCAAAAATGAAAGTTTCAATGGATCACCAATTAGGCGTTGAATATGATGAATATGACGAAACACGTCTTTACACATATGGTCTTGAAGCTGCTTATCACTTCACAAAAAATGTTGCTTTAAGTGCTTACGGCAAATACATCATTGATGGCGAAGAACATAAAGAAGATATCCACGGCAATCAAATCGGTTTAAGATTACGCCTTGGCTTCTAATTTGAATTTAATTCAAACGAAAACGCCTTCTAAAAAAGAAGGCGTTTTTTGTTATTGGCCAAAAGATTAAAAATACTTTTTATAGAAACTTTACTTTTTTATTGAAGAACCGGTAAATCTTTTAAAATATATCCCCTGCCCCAAACAGTTTGAATATAATCTTCTTGTGGAGAAAGTTTTTCAATTTTTCTTCTGATCTTGCAAAGAAAAACATCAATAATTTTTCCTTCTGGTTCATCCATTCCACCATAAAGGTGGTTTAAAAATTGTTCTTTATTAATTGTTGCACCTTTTCTTAAAGCTAACAATTCAAAAAGCGCATATTCTTTGCTTGTTAAATGAAGTGTTTTTCCTGTTATCGTCACTATTTTTGAGTTTAAATTTACTTCCATATCTCCTGTTCTGATAATATTTTCTGAATATCCTTTTGACCGACGCACAAGAGCATTGATTCTGGCAATCAATTCTCTTGTATCAAATGGTTTTGTTAAATAATCATCACAACCAAATGCCAAAGCGTTTACCTTTTTATCAATTGCTGCCATACCGGATAACACCAAAATCGGAGTGGAAATTTGCATGGAACGTAATCTTCTGATTGCTTCACATCCATCCATATCCGGCAAACCCAAATCCAAAATAATTAAATCATATTCATAATGACGTGCATCTTCAAGTCCATCTTCCGCCTTAAACGAACAATCAACAACTATATTTTCTCTTTTTAAAATCAATGAAATATTTTGACTAACCGTTTTGTCATCTTCGATAAGTAAAATACGCATATCGCCCCTTTTTTAGATAGAATTTATTAACCTTTCTTAACAATAAGTTAATTTTGTTTTTTATGCAAGAAGAAGTTTACGAAACATCAAAGTTTTTTAAAACAAAAAAAATACTCTGCGTTTCTCAACGCAGAGTATTAAAAATTCAAAATGATTTTTAGTTTCTGACAACATCAAATGAAATTGTTGAATCACCCAATTCTTCTTGTTTTAACAAGGAATCTGTTGATTCTTTAATTTCAACAGCCAAAACTTGATCTTTAATATATGATTCATGTTCGGCAAGTGCTTCTTTAACTAATGCAGAATCAGTTGCAAAAGTTAATTGAATGCGATCTGAAACATCAAAACCTTTTTCTTTTCTTAAAGATTGAATCATTCGGATAAAGTCACGAGCAATTCCTTCTTTTTCAAGTTCAGGGATAATTTCTGTATCCAATTGAATCACCGCTGTATTATCCGGTAAAGCCTGACCTTGCAAACCTTCTTTCAAAACAAGACGTAATTCATATTCCTCTGCCATTAAAATTTGACCGGCAATAGACAATGTTCCATCCTCATTTTGTTTCCAATTATTGCCTTTTGATTCCGCCATAATATCTTTCATAAAACGACCCAATCTTTTACCAATAAGTGGCGTTTTCAAATAAAGGAACGTATCCGCAACTTCATTAATATCTGTTTTGAAAACAATATCTTTCACATTAACTTCTTCTTTCAAAACTTCAGCAAATTCATAAAGTTTTTCAACGCTTGTTCCTGCAATTGTCATTGAACGCAATGGCAAACGATTACGCAAACGATGTTCTTCACGAATGGCTTTTGCTGTTGAAGAAATGGTGCGGACTAAGTCCATTTTTTCCATTAATTCAACATCTTCAGTCAAAGCGCTAACATCTGGATATGTTCTTAAATGAACAGATTCTTTTTCCGTTAATGAACGATAAACATATTCACACATCATTGGCAATAGCGGTGCCATCACTTTGGTAATTGTGATTAATACTGTGTATAACACATTAAAGGCTGTTAAATCCGTTCCATCCCAGAAACGCGTGCGTGAACGACGGATATACCAGTTATTTAAAATATCCAAAAATTCAGAACAATCTGCACAAGCTTGGTTAATATCATATTCTTCCATTGATTTTTTAACATCTTGTGCCAAAACTTTTACTTTGGATAAAATATATCTATCTAACACATCATCAGATCCAACTGTTTTTGTTGCTCTGTTTCCTTCGGCATTTGCATACAAACAGAAGAAGTAGAATGCATTCCAAAGTGGCATTAATGCTTTACGGGCAGCTTTAGCAACTTCCTTACCCTCTTGGTCAATCATCACGTTACCACCTTTGATAACCGGTGAAGAAACAAGGAACCAACGAAGGGCATCTGACCCCATAGAATCCAAAACAACATATGGGTCTGGATAGTTTTTAAGTTTTTTAGATAACTTCACACCACCTTCAGCCATAATCAACCCAGTGCATAAACAATTTTTATAAGCCGGTTTATGGTGAAGAGCTGTACCTAAAACATGCAATGTATAGAACCAACCTCTGGTTTGATCAATAGCTTCAACAATAAAATCAGCTGGGAAATGATCTTCAAACCATTTCTTATTTTCAAACGGATAATGTAATTGCCCTTCCGGCATAGAACCTGATTCAAACCAACAGTCAAATACATCCGTTACACGACGCATCATTGTTTGACCTGATGGATCATCCGGATTTTTATAAACAACATCATCAATAATCGGACGGTGTAAATCAGTAACTTCAATACCTGTTTTTTCTTTGATTTCAGCAATAGAACCAAAAACATCAATACGAGGGAATTGAGGATTATCAGATTTCCAAACAGGGATTGGGGTTCCCCAAAAACGGTTTCTTGAAATTGACCAGTCTCTGGCGCCTTCAAGCCATTTTCCAAAACGCCCATTTTTAAGATGATCCGGTGTCCATGTGATTTGCTCATTTAATGCCACCATTTCATCCCTAAAATCAGAAACTTTTACAAACCATCCACTCATTGCTTTATAAATAAGAGGCGTATCCGTGCGCCAACAATATGGATAGCTATGCGTAATTTGCTCTTTTTTAACCAACAAGCGGTTCTCTTTTAACCATGCCATAATTTCATCATTTGTTTCAAACACTTGTTTCCCCTTATAATCAGGTACTTCAGCAGTGAAACACCCACCTTCATCTACCGGACAAACAACCGGAAACTCCGGATTCAAAGCACGACAAACATCAAAGTCATCTTGACCAAATCCTGGTGCGATATGAACAACACCCGTTCCATCTTCAACAGAAACAAATTCGCCTTTTAAAACTTTAAAGCACCCTTCATCTTTCAAATTTTTGAAATATGGGAACATTGGCGTATATGAAAGACCAACCAATTCAGAACCTTTCATTGTTCCAACTTTTTCTGCATGTTGTAATTGTTGTTTATAACGACCCAATAAAGCTTCAGCTAAAATATATTTTTCATCGCCTTCTTGCATAATGGCATAATCAATATCTTCACCAACAGCTAACATCAAGTTAGAAGGCAATGTCCAAGGTGTTGTTGTCCACACAAGAACATTCATACCATTTTCAAGTTTGAATAAAACCGTAATCGCCGTATCTGTTTTATCGCGATATCCAAGATTCACTTCAAAGTTTGAAACCGGTGTTTGAGCACACCAAGAATATGGTTGAACACGATAATCTTCATAAACAAGGCCTTTGTCATAAAGCTGTTTAAAGTTATTGATAATGGATTCCATAAATGATAAATCCATTGTTTTATAATCATTATCAAAATCAACCCAGCGACCAATACGACGGAACATATCCGTCCAAATTGTTGAATATTTTAAAACATTTGTTCGGCAAAAATCATTAAATTTTTGAATACCAAACTCTTCAATAGCTTTATGTCCCGAAACACCTAATTCTTTTTCAGCAGCCATTTCAGCCGGAAGACCATGACAGTCCCAACCTAAACGACGCTCAACACGTTTACCATTCATTGTTTGGAAACGGGCAATTGTATCTTTAACATAGGAAATCATAATATGCCCATAGTGCGGCAAGCCATTAGCAAATGGAGGGCCATCATAAAAAACAAACTCTTCGGCTTCTTTTCGAATATCAATAGACTTTTGGAATGTTTTTTCTTTTTCCCAATAAGCAATTATTTCTTTTTCCATTTCCGGAAAACTGATACGCGAATTTAACTGTGGATAATATTTTTGTTGTGACATATTTCTTTTCCTTACTTTTTAACAAAATGATTTCCTATGTTTATAGTGAAGAGAATTATGCCAAAAAAACTTAAAAAAATCAAGTAAAAATATTTTAAAATCAGCCCATTTTACAAAGTTTCAGACAAAAATCTTAAAGAGAAAACATCGTTCACATGGTAAATATCTGCCTTTAACTTATTTTCAATCATCCACTTAGACAACCAAATCCATAAAACATGTTCAACAGATAAATCCGTTACCCGATTAAGCAAAATAAATTTTTTCTCATCAGACACATGAATCTTTCCCATACAAACAAATCCTTCATCATTTACCTGTAACGAACCACCATCAATCAAAATTTCACCCGCCAACAAAACAAACATCAAATGCAATTTTTTAGAAACATCACCTTCTAATGAAACAGGATTTGAAAGTGTTTTTAAATAATTATCCGCTAAATCAAAATCTATTTTTGTTTCAAGTCCCAATAAAGAACGAAAAAATTTTAACCTTGAAATTAAGGAAAAGGTTGTTTTTTTTAGCAAGGGGGCCCCTTCTTTTACAAATGTTTCGTCCATTAAAATCAGATCCGCCATATTATCTAAAGCACCAGCACAACCAGCTAAATCATGGCTCATTTTTGTGACTAAAACTTCATTTAATGTCATTTCTTTCCTCATCATACCCCATAAGCTTTTGCATTTCCTGCCCAATCGATCCTGCTGAATGAATAATATAAACGCCCACTTTTTCAAGAGCTTTTTCTTTTAATAAAATCTCATTATTCTTATTTTGAACCGTTAATGTTTTTTCATCTTTTTTAACAAATCGCCCCGGAATATAAAGAGCAATTTTTTTATGGCTTTTTTTCTTTTTTAAGTAAGAAGCCAATTCATACTCAAAGTTGCCACTTGCTTTTCCAATAATCAAAATAGCTTTTGTTTTATTATCTTTTAAAAATGCCTGAATAATAGGGATAAAACCCGTTCCCAAAATTGATGCCGATCCAATGGCCGCACAAGAAGAAACTCCCAAATTAAATTTTGCCAACTGTTGAACAGTTTCATATGTTAATGAACTGGATCTTGAAACAATTCCAATATTTCCTTTATGAAATAAATGAGCCGGTACCGTTCCAGCAACAGATTGTTCCGACGTCACAAGTCCAGGGGCCGACGGCCCAATTAATTCCACCTTATATTTAAGTGCCAACTGCTTCATTTCAAGCACATCCTTATAAGGCACATGATTCGTTGGACAAATAATCAGAGGAATTCTTGCTTTTGCTGCTTCTTCAACATCCCGAAGAACCCTTTGCGGACTTGAAAAAATAACACTTATTTGTGGTTTTGTTTTCTTCACTGCCTCTTTAACCGTTTGAAAAACAGGAATATTTTGAAACATAGTTACAGATTTATCTTTACTGACACCAGCCACAACATTCGTTCCGCAAAAAATGGCTTTTTCAACATGCATAGATCCGGAACTGGCCGTAATCCCCTGATACAAAATCGGCGTTTTTTTGTTTGGAAATTTTATTGTCACAACAAATCCTCCACCTGTTTAATAACGGTTTTAACCGCTTCATCAAAATCTTTCATCACAATTAACGGCAAACGAGAATCAAACAAAAGCCTGGTACCAACTTGCGCATTCGTTCCATCCATTCGAACAATCAATGGCATTCCAACTGATATTTCCTGAGAAGCAGAAATTAACCCATCTGCAATCACATCACATCGCGTAATCCCACCAAAAATATTAACAAAAATTCCTTCAACATTTGGCTCACTCAACGCCAATTTTAACGCCTGAAAAACAGATTCTTTTGTCGGCTCCGTTCCAACATCCAACAAACAAGCCGGACGCCCTCCTTGCTCCACAATCATATCAAGTGTAGCCGCCCCCAAACCGGAACCATTAACCAAACATGCGATATTACCGTCAAATGGCTGATACCTAAAATTATATAAACGTGCTCGTTCTTGTGACTCTTCTCCCTTGGCTATTTCACGAAACTTTGCAAGTTCAGGATGCAAAAACATCGCTTCATCATCAAACGTAATTTGACTATCAAGAACAATCCATTTACCTTCTTTTGTTAAAACAACAGGATCAAATTCAATAGATACAACATTATACTTCATAAAAAAAGCATACATATTTTTTAAAATCGGCAACAAAGAAGCGCTTTGCATTCCTTGAAATTCAAACATTTTTAAAATACGACACCAAAACAAAACTGTTGGTTTTTTAAGGGGAATTTCACACTCAAGCGGTTTATTTTTTTGTTTGTTAAAAGAAAAAATCATTTTTTGCCGCTGTGTATCCACACGCATTGAAAATGATAACCTTTTTTCAATTTGACATAACTCTTCAACATAAATTCGTTGAACAAGATATTCGCGTTTTGATGCCGTTATAACTTTCGTTCGAAACAAATCTAAGGCAATTTTTTCAACATCTTTTAAAGAATGAGCATCTAAACTTCCTTTTATTGCCGGAATATATTTTAAAATTTTTTCACCTTTGGGAACTTGAACATGCAAACGCCAACTTTTTGCACCTATTTTTTCGGCTTTTTCAACAGCTTCTTCAACCGTATAAGCCACCTCCCCGCTTAAAACAGGGATCTTATTTTCTCTAAGCAATCTTTTATTTTGATATTCGCAAAGCTCCATTTGAACACCCCTTCATTTTTTCGTCGGTTTTTTCAGTTTCTCATAAAAATGCATTAAAGTCCAGTTATTTTTAATTATTTCATTGACAGATAAACTTTTTTCAGCTAAAATAAAAGCTATGAAGTTTGGCCGCATCTTTTTATGCCAATTCAAATTATCCTATATTTTTAATTTCCCATTTTTTTAGATAAGGTTCACATGCAACTTAATGATTTAAAGAAAAAAACTCCTGCCGAGTTATTGCTCTATGCAGAAGAATTAGAGGTTGAAAATGCTTCATCCTTAAGAACGCAAGACTTAATGTATGCCATTTTAAAAAGACTTTCAGAATCAGAAGCTTCTTTAATTGGTGAAGGAGTTTTGGAAGTAATGGCGGACGGCTTTGGTTTTTTGCGATCCGCTGAAGCTAATTATTTAGCCGGCCCCGATGATATTTATGTTGCGCCACATCATATCAAAAAATGGGGATTAAGAACGGGAGACACCATTATTGGAGAAATTATTGCACCTAAGAATGGCGAAAAATATTTTTCACTTACAAAAATTAATACCGTCAACTATCAAGAACCGGAAGAATTGCGCTATCGCGTCAACTTTGATGATTTAACACCGCTTTATCCTGATAAACCAATTGTAATGGAATATGGTAATGGTGATCCGAAAGCCTCAAAAGACTTGACACCAAGAATTATTGATCTTGTTTGTCCACAAGGAAAAGGCCAACGGTGTTTAATTGTGGCGCCTCCAAGAACGGGTAAAACCGTTATGCTTAAAAATATCGCTCATTCTATCGAAAAAAATCATCCGGAAGCCCATTTAATTGTTTTACTTATTGATGAGCGACCAGAAGAAGTAACTGATATGATTCGTTCCATTAAAGGCGAAGTGATTAGTTCAACATTTGACGAACCAGCAGTCCGCCACGTTCAAGTAGCAGAAATGGTTATTGAAAAAGCCAAACGTTTGGTTGAGCATAAAAAAGATGTTATCATTTTGCTTGATTCAATCACAAGACTTTCAAGAGCATATAATACTGTTATCCCAAGTTCTGGAAAAGTTTTAACCGGTGGTGTTGATGCCAATGCTCTTCAAAAGCCAAAACGCTTTTTCGGTGCGGCCCGTAACGTTGAAGAAGGTGGTTCACTCACAATTTTTGGAACCGCCCTTATTGAAACAGGTTCCAGAATGGATGAAGTTATTTTTGAAGAATTTAAAGGAACAGGTAACTCCGAAATCATTTTGGATCGCAAAGTATCTGATAAACGCATCTTCCCAGCTATCGATATTATCAAATCCGGCACCAGAAACGAAGATTTACTTGTGGATAAAAATAAGCTTCCAAAGGTTTGGATTTTGCGCCGTATTTTAATGCCAATGGGCGTAACAGATTCTATGGAATTTTTAATGGATAAATTAAAGCAAACAAAAACGAATGATGAGTTCTTTGAAAGTATGAATCAATAAAAAGAGAAACTTGTTGCTTTTTTTAAGAAAATACGATATAAAAGAGGCAACAAATCGGCACTTGTAGCTCAGCTGGATAGAGTATTGCCCTCCGAAGGCAAGGGTCGTGAGTTCGAATCTCGCCAAGTGCGCCATAAAAAACCATCTTTAAGGGTGGTTTTTTTTGTAATTGGCGGGAGAAGAACTCACGAAGTGACGTTCGGAACGAAGGCGTTAGCCGAAGTTAATATTGAGCCTCCTGGCGAAACAGCCCTTTAGGGTGAGCGCATGCGAATAATCTCGCCAAGTGCGCCATAAAAAACCATCTTTAAGGGTGGTTTTTTTTGTAATTGGCGGGAGAAGAACTCACGAAGTGACGTTCGGAACGAAGGCGTTAGCCGAAGTTAATGTTGAGCCTCCTGGCGAAACAGCCCTTTAGGGTGAGCGCATGCGAATAATCTCGCCAAGTGCTTTAAAAACATAAAAATATTCTGAATTAGAATATTTTTTTTAAGAAAACAGAAAAAAACACTTGCAATTTATAACAAAATGTTATATAAGCATTATTGCCAATGAAAAATTGGGCTGTCGCCAAGTGGTAAGGCAACGGTTTTTGATACCGTCATTCGTTGGTTCGAATCCAGCCAGCCCAGCCAAAACAAATAAGTCGCTAGAAATAGCGATTTTTTTATTATTTTACAATCACTATATTGGTCCGTGTACTGTGTTTTTCAAAAAGCTCTTTTTTCAGCCTTACACGGACTCATATTTCAAAAAATCCTTTGTTTTCAATGCTTCTGACTTGGGATGTCAAAAAATCATCCCAGAGAGAGGCAGATGTATTCAGACTCAAATTTGATGTAAAAAGATGTTCTTATAAGTGGGATAAGATTATAAATATTGTTTCAATCGCAAGTGATTTAAAACATGTTTTTGATATGGCGACGACTTCTCAAAAAAGTGCATTGTTAAAATTACTGTTAAAAGATTGCAAATTAAACGGCAAAACATTGGAGTACGAACTAAATAAACCCTTTGACAAATTGCTTTCTTGCCCAGATTACAAACAATGGCCTGAAATTACTATCAATCATTTAGATGAGTTTGATAAAGTGGATAATTATTTTTGACACTTCTTTTGTTTTTAATAAATTTTTGTATAAAAGAGTGCTATTAAACAATAGAAAATGCCTTGATAAAATTAAAAATTAGTGGTATACTGATGGCTATTAGATTTTAAAAAGGATACACGATGATAACCTCTGATACAACTGAAACATATATAAATTCCGGATGTGAAACCTCTATAAATAAAGAGGATTCGTTCGACTATGAGGATGACACATTACAACAGCCTCCTAAAGATATTTTTTGCACCAATGAAGTTCGATCATGTGCAGAGTTATATCGAATGGTATCAGAAAACGCTCTCAATACCCAACCATCATACCAACGTAGAGTAGTGTGGAATAATGCCGATAGGACGCGCTTCTTAGATTCCCTATCAAAGAGATTACCAATACCAAGTTTATGCATAAGTGTTTCTAATGAAAAATATGAAGTAATTGATGGACAACAACGTATTGCGACTATTGTGGCTTTTTTAGAAGAAGCAGAACATCCTGAAAGAGATTGGCGTTTATCTAATTTAAATGATGTTGATCCATTATTATCTGGAAAAAAAGTTTCAGAAATACGTAAAAACACTCCAGAATTATATAGTAGGATAAGAAATAATATGCTTCCAATCACGTCGGTGTATTGTGATTATGAAAGAAATTCACATCTTGAGTATATATACAAAATATTTCATCGTTTAAACACAACGGGTTCTGCACTTAACAATCAAGAGATTAGAAATTGTATTTACTTTGGAAGATTTAATAACCTATTAAAAATATTAGATGAACTTTCTGATTGGGCAATTGTTTTGCCTTCAGTTGCAAATGATGATCGTTTAAAAGGACAAGAGCGTATTTTAATGTTTTTTGCATTTTGTGAACAATTAGAAAATTATAATGGTCGTTTAACAACATTTTTAAATCAGTATATGATTGATCATAAGAATGATTCTGATATGGAAGTAAACAGGAAGAAAGAACTTTTTATAAAGACATTAGAAATAGCTAAACAAATAGAGTATACAAAGAAATCCAAGGTTATCATGGACGCTGTACTATATGGGATTGCTCAAAACATAGAGTCTTTAATAGGATGTGATTCTGCGTTTTTGACAGCTAGGTATAATCTACTTATGACGTCGATAGAGTTTAGTTCAGAAAGTCTTTCTGGAGCTATATGGCAGAAAGAAAATACGTTAATGCGATTTAATAAATCAAAAGAAATTTTTCATGCTAAATAGACTATCCGTTGATGATAATATAAAATTTTGTGAAGATCTTTTCTTAAAAACAGAAGATCCAGTAAAGAAATTATTTTTAATGCGAATGGCATTGTTAGAAACTTGTGGTTGGATAGAAGAATGCTTAGATGAAATATATTCCTATAATCCTAAAAATAAGCCTATCACTGATTATAAAATTATGGAAGAGCATATTAAAAAGTTATATTCTTTTGAGTATGATAAAATGATGAAAAGTATCTCTTTATCCATAGGTGTCTTTAATGCGACTTCCTTAGAAGAAAAACTAAAAGAGAGATTTCCTGAACAGTATGCTAAATTTAAAGGATCATTGGGTTGTTTATTGCGTTTTAGAAATGAATATGCTCATAAAAATACTGAAGCCTGTACCAATAGTAGTATGGGTTTTTCTTCGCTAAGAGATCATTTAAAAAATATTCATTTAGGATTACGAGCCTTAGATTATTCAGTAAAAAAAATCCATCAGATCCCAGTTTCATAACATTATTTTAAACATCAAACTTAGTCCGTGTATTACCAGACTTCTCCAGCCAAAACAGATAAGTCGCTATTTTTAGCGACTTTTTCTTTATTTTACAAGTATTTAATCTAGTCCGTGTACAGTGTTTTTCAAAAAACCTCTTTTTCAGCTCTACACGGACTCACATTTCAAAAAATCCTTATTTTACAATGCGTCTGTCTTGGGATGTCAAAATTTTATCCCAGAGGTAGCAGGGGGGGGACTTTGAGTTGATTTTGATGTAAAAAAGAATGTTAAATATCCCATTCTTTATCTTTTATTTTTCCTGTTTGATAAAACTCTGTGATTAAATTAATAAAATCCTTAAAATCAGGATTTTCCTTGACAATTCTATCAATCATATCCCAGTCAAGCTCTTTTTTCTCTGTTGCGGGAATTAATATTTGGCTTTCTGATGGGTTTTCACAATCTAATTGAATCAATCCAATATCATGGCCACTACATAAAATACGCAACTCATCCATGGCTTTTTCATCGATTGTTTGAGCTACAAGATATGAAAAATTAGCCCAACTTGAATTTGAAACAGTTTGGAAAAAATATTCTCTTACATTTGACAAATTAATCTTTATTTTTACTTCAAATGACCATAATGATGTTTTATTGAAAGCATGTTTACTAGCACAAGAAACAACATCTGCATTCCAACTACCTGAAAGATTTTTTAGCCCTACTATATCCGGATGCAACCATTTGTTCCCATTGTTGCCTTTTGAATTTGAAGATTTTTTTTCATCTATTCTTTTGGGATATATATTTAGCTCATTATGCAAATATTCGCATAATTTCGGATACGAATCATGTTCTGGCTGTCCATTTGTTTTTGAGACTTTCTCAGCATCTTTAATTTCCTGAGCATCACTTTTTTCTGAATAATAATATTTTCTTGGACGTTCAGCAGTAATTTTAATATTGGATGATAAAGATAAAATATTGTTTTTTTGTGAACCAATTTCAGCTACAAGCTGATTTATTAGCGCCTCAACAGTATCAACAGGAATAACGGTTGCTTTACTTCTCTCCATTTTAGCTTTACATTCATCTTGTTTATTATCCCATATCCATTCTGCCAGTTGCCTTGCTGTAAAGTATTTGTTAGGATTATTTTTCAATATACTTACTATGGTTTTAGTTAAATTTAGTGCCATTTTTAAACTCCTTTGTGTTAAACTTTAGCATTATTTTTAAATGGTTTCAATATTAAAATCATTCCGTGTATTACCAGACTTCTCCAGCCAATAAAAAAGGTCCCGTTAATCGGGACTTTTTTTATTGGATTGAGTTTGTTTGGTTGAGGTCCAACGAATGAAATGAGTTGGTTCGTTCATGAAGCGTTAGCGAAATAGACGTCCGTCAGGACGGTCCGAACGAAGAGAGGACGAGGGCATCAATGCCCGAGCAATCCAGCCAACACAGCCAATAAAAAAAGCCGCCGTTTAGGGCGGTTTTTTTTATTGAATGAACACAAAGAGATTAATAAAAAATTATTTTAAAATCTGAAATAAATAAATGGACTGTAACTACTCCCTGTTAAAAAAATGATACATAACAAGAAAGATAAAAACAATGTGATATCTCTTAAAATTTTTGTTGTTTGGTATTTTTGAGAAAAATCTAAAATCTTTTTCCCATAGCCCATAGCCAATAAAAGTGAAATAAAGAAAATAATCCAAGCACTACCCGATACATAATAAGCAAGAGTAAAATCAGGAGAAAAATCTATTTGATTAAACAATGCTTTTATATATAAAATCGCACTATCCATATTTTTAGCTCTAAAAAACACCCAACCGATAAAAATAACAAGCAAAGTATAAATGCTCAACAAAGGTTTTAAAATAATTTTAAGTTTTTCAAAAATACGACTTAAGTGAAACAAAATCAAACCTTTTGAAATTATCTTTTCACCCATAATGAAAAAACCATGCCAAAGCCCCCATACAATAAAAGTATATTCAGCTCCATGCCACAAACCGGTTAGAAAGAAAACAATCAATAAATTTCGGAGCGTTTTTCTTAAACCTTGCCAACTTCCTCCCAAAGAAATGTAAACATATTCTTTAAACCAAGAGGAAAGAGAAATATGCCAGCGTCTCCAAAACTCTGTAATTGATTTTGAAACATATGGATAGTTAAAGTTTTCTAAAAATTTAAATCCAAACACTCGGCCCAAACCAATTGCCATATCAGAGTAACCACTAAAATCAAAATAAATTTGAAGAGCATAAAAAATAATTCCCATCCAAACAACTGGGAATGAAAGCTCCGGCACAGGTGTATCAAAAATTTTATCAACACTTACAGCTAATGTATCTGCAATCAAAATTTTTTTACTTAAACCCATTATAAAGCGTAAAATGCCCTCATAAACATCATTAACAGTATGTTCTCTTGTTGTTAATTGTTGTTCTATCGTTTGATACTTCACAATCGGCCCTGCCACAAGCTGTGGAAACATAGAAATATATAATGCCAAATTCAAAAAGCCTTTTTGAGGGATTCCTCCTCTATAAACATCCACAACATAAGAAACCGCCTGAAAAGTATAAAATGAAATACCAATTGGCAAAATAACTTTAACAAAATCTATATGTTGATGAAAAATATCTGTTAAAATTTGAACCGTGAAATTAAAATATTTAAAATAAAAAAGCGAAGAAAATAGAAGAATTAAAAAGAAAAACAAAACGATTTTTTTATAAAAATGCCGTTTTACCTGATGAATGCACAATGCCCCCACATAAGAAAGAAAAATAACACTCACCATAACAAAAAGATATTTTGGCTCACCCCAAGCATAAAAAATTAAACTAACACCCAATAAAAATAAATTCTTTATTTTTAAAGAAGGGCAAAGAAAATATCCCAATAAAACAAACGGTAAAAAATAACACAAAAATGTAAAAGATGAAAAAACCATTATTAGTCAACCTTTAATAAATCTTTTATTTTTAAATCTGAAATGCTAAAAATTAAAATGTCCGGCTTTTCTTGTTCAAATTCTTTTTTACGCTCATTGAATTTGATACCCCAGACCTCTCGTGGCATATTAAAACGATGAGACCGAACACGCCTGAATGTTGCGCTTAAAAAAGGATGGATATAACAAGCAAAACTATCCCCCACAATATAAACTGAAAGAGGATTGCCACTCTTATTTACAGAACTACGAAAATTACCTCTCCATTCTACTTTTATATCATTTTGTTTTTTATATATAAAATGATCATATAAATTTGGTTTTAACCCATATTTAGGCTGATATTGATTCCCATTGCAAAAATTAGGTTTATTACTAACATTATAAACATTCCAAACCTTCTCTTTTTTTATAACAAAATCTTCTTTAAAAAGAATGTTAACTTCCGGAAAATCTTTTTTTATTTCTTTCATTAACTGTTGATAAGCAAAAAATGCTCCATTTTCATTCCAATGAGATTCTTCTTTATAATATGTGAGATATAAATTTTTTTTTGCCTCATCAATCATATTTTGTTCCAAAGGAATCAACCTAATATTTTCGGGCAAAAGACTTGTTAATTGCTTTTTCGGAGATAAATTTTTGTGCCGTAAAATACCATTCGGCATAAACTGCGCATAGATACGGTGCTTATCAGGTGGAAACATTAAATAAAATTTGATATTGTTTTCATCACAATAGGCTTGAACCTTTTGAAGATTAGAAATAATTTGAAGATGTTGTGCTTCAGACAAAACTTTTTTATTTTGAAACGAGGGAATGACCGGCAAATTATAAACAGTGTTATTTTCTCCTTTAAAAAACCATCCATCTTTTCCTTCAATAACAGCTTGATTAATGGCAGATAATTTAAGGTTAAGTGAAAAATAAATTGTTAATAGTTTTTCTCTTAAAGGAAGATGATCAGAAATGTATTTCTCAACATTTTTAGTGTCCGTTATTTTTGTCCACTCGGTTAATCGCCTGTTTTCAAAGGCACTTACCCCTCCCCGATTTTTACTTAAAACACTAAAAAAACAAATAGTTATAAAAAATAAAAAAAGGAAAAAATATCTGTAAATTTGACTCATTTTAATTCCCACCATGCCCCCCATATGATATTAGAGAAAAATAAAACCATCTTTTTATTCCCCCTTTAACAATCCGCTTTTCAAAAACTTCCCTAAAAAAGAAAAAAACAATGTGACAAATATTGGCTTTTAAACAAAGCACCCATCATTTCGCAAGCCCCACCACACATAATATATGTAAGACTGCTCCTTTTAAATGATACATTACAATATAAACACAAAACAAAATCTTTATTACATCTAAAACAAAAAATCTTTGTGTATTTTTAATCATTTTATTTATTCACGTTATCAATATCTAACAGACGCTTTTTAGTTTTTAATCAGCTCTTGATTTACCATTTTTTCAACCTAAATGATAATATGTTAAATGTCAATTATTAAATAACCCCTGTCAAAAAAAGACAGGGGTTTAAAAGAATTAAAAAAACTATTGTGGGTTTGATGCTTTTAAAGCAGACAAAATAGTTGTTGCCATTTGAGTTGTTTGAGTATCAATTCCTAAATGTTCCATTGCAAGAGATTTAATACAACTATTTGAAATTGATTTCGCTGTTGCAGAAACGCCATTAGCATAAAGCGTTCCATTTGTTAAAGATTGCATAGCTTGATCTGTTAAACAGCTTTTCATTTTTCCCATTGTGGATAAATTTGCAATATCACCATTAGATGAAGCGCATGCAGCTGTTAATAAACAAGCTACCATTATAAACATAATATTTTTTTTCATTTTATTCCTCTCAATTCTTATTACAATTAAATGATTACTTCAAAATACACCATTCGTCAACAAAAAACAAAAAACAACATTTCCATAAAACTCTTGACAAAAACATATCTATTTGATACAATTTCAACAATAAAAAGAGGTCTTCATGAATAACACTAATATCCCAACAGATGTCGCAGAAAAACAATCCGAATTATCAAAATTCAAAAAAAAATCAAAAAAATTAAATAGAATTAGAACTGCTTCTTTATCTATAGCAGCTTTGAGCGCTTGTGCAGCGGTTTATGCCGGAGCTAGCGAAACCAAAAAAGATGATTTTCTGATTCCTGTTGGCTATGCAACAACTCTTATGGCAGCCGGGATCGCAGGAACCACCCAAAAGAAAAAAGAAACTATTGATGCAAAATTAGGAAAACCTTCCAAAACATGGTCTTTCATCAAGAAAATAAGCTTTTTTAGCGCTATTGCCGGATTTATCGGAACAATTGTTTCATATATGACCGAAGATAAAGGGGATAACAAGATCATCCCGTGGACGGCTCCTTTATCTGTTTTTTCTGCTTTTTTATATGGTTATGCATATCAAAAAAATAAAGAAGCATTAAAAAATAAAACACCAGAAAAATCAGACACCCCAAAACAAAAAACAACATATCAGGCAAAAACACTCTCTCAAAATTCAATTTTATGGGACATCAAAACAAATATGCCTCTGGATAAAAATCTTGCACGAACATTAGAAGAAAAAAGTCTTTCTCTCAATCCAATGAAAATTGTTCACTCAACATTACCTCTCTTTAAAAAATTTAACAAAGTACATCAAAGAAGTTAATCTTTTAAAAATTTTATTAGCTTAAAAGATATTTTTTTATAGATAAAAAACTCATATTAAATAAAGTCAAAACTCATTGACTTGAGATATATTTTTGATACATAATCAAAACAGTTTATATCTAATCAGATTCTTCAAAAGGAAGGCTTATGAAAAATCAAAATATTACCAAAACCCATTTTGGTATTTATGGCATTAACATTAAAGACAATAAAATTCTTTTAATCAAAAAAACAAGAGGTCCATATACAGGTCTTTACGATCTTCCCGGTGGAAGTCCAGAAACGAATGAAGTCCCAGAAGAAACATTAATCAGAGAAATCAAAGAAGAAACTAATTTGGATGTCACCTCTTTTAATTTTTACAAAAAAACATCTATTATTTTTTCAAACTTCACCCCCCAAAGTAATCAAACAGGCGTTCTTGAACATACTGCCCTGCTCTATCACATTCAAACAAGCGGCATGCTATCACAAGATGGAGATGGAATAGATTCCGGTGGAGCCGTTTGGGTTAACATCAATGAGTTAAATGAAAAAAATGCAACGCCTTATGCAATTATCGGTGCAAAAAGCAAATTATAATTACAAAAAAGATATTTTTTGACTTTTTTTTGAAGGACAGCTAAACTATCCACATCAAAAGAAAAAAGAGGCTTATATGTTTGAAAAAATTATTCACATTATTTTTACAACATTTTTTGGAAATAAGTTTTTTGATATTAACTCCAGAGCTAATCTGTTAGAGTTTTGGACTGTTATGTTAATTTATCTTATCTTTCCTATTGTCATGTCGTCTTTAAGTGATATATGGTTGATTAATCTGATGTATCTTCTTTATTTTCTTATTTTTACCCCGTGGATTATTGGTGGTCTTATTATAAGAAGACTTCACGATTTAAATTTAAGCGGTTGGTGGTCTTTATTAATTTTGCCAATTTTAATCATTCCATTTATAAAAGGAAAAAATCTTTCAAACAGATACGGGAATGCCGAAGTTTAAACTAATTTTTCACTCTTTGAAAATGATCTGTAAGTTTAAATTCTTTTTGGCTAGCAATTTCTTCAGCAAAAACTTTGATATTTTCACTTCTTAAAAGCAATGCACCTGTTTTTGCATCCCATACCTCAACTGCTAGCGGTTTTAAATTTTTTGGACCACAATATTTAACAGCTCCCAGAGTATTTTTGCAAAACATTTTCTTCATAAAATTAGTATAAGCTATAGCATATCCTTTTGATTTCAAATACAAAAAACCATGCAATCGCTGTATTACTCCCGAATAGTATGAACTGTAATTTTTTAAAGATGAAAATGAAAATATTGACTGATCAAAATTTAAAACAAGTTTTTTGTTTTCTATTCTCATTCCTTTTATTTTTTTTGAATATTTTTTATCGTGCACTAATGGACAATTTAAATACAAGGAAACTTCTTTTTCATCTAATAATTGTTTTTTATATAATTTATAATAATATCTCGAAATCAAAGGAATTAAATATCGCCCACATAAAGCAAAATCAACTTGCCAATCAGGATAATAAAAATCTTTTTTAGGAATTTTAAATTCCAAAACATATACTTTTTCCGGAACTTTTTTTGCACTTCCGATACCACTTTCCATTACCTGTTTTTCACAGGCCAAAAATCGTTTTAACCAAAATCTAACCCCTTCTTGATCAACCCAGAAAAAAAGGCCTCCTTTTTGTCCCCCAGTTCCATTTGATTGTTTAATACTTGATCCATTTTGAGCAAACTCAACTATGCTTTTTTCATCAAAAGTCAAATGATATGCTTTGTAAAAATGTTCATTATCTTTTAATAAAGGTGAAGTATAAAGCATAAATCCTCCTTTTACTCTTTTTCACGAGAACGATATCTCAATTTCTTATATTGATGAGGGATACAAATAGCCGAAAATTTTAATTTTGGTCCACAATTAGCAACTTGAACTACATCAGAAACATCTGTTGGTAATTGATGTGGTGGATAATATTTTGAAACTTTTTTCGCTTTCTTTAAATAATCAACCATGATAAATCACCTGAAAAATTGTTATTTTCAGGTAATTATATCAATTTTTTAATTTTGTGTCAATATTTTTATAAAGAAACGAATAAATCAGTAATAAGATTTATTTTTAAACTAATCTCTTAATTTTGATCCTTGCGTTTTAACCGGTAATGACATGTTAAAACCACCTAAATTAATCACCTCATTTTTTTGACCACTGCTTATCAACGTTTCAATAGCATAATGCACATTATTTTCCTTTTCCAAAGGTGATGTTGTGGAGGATGTTACAAAAATCAAACGATTTACAAAATCAAACATATTATCGTCAGGTGTTTGTCCTGCAATAAATTTTAAATCCGGTAATGTACACATACAACAAATATCTTTTAACCTTTTTTGAGAATCCGCATTTGTTTTATCAAGCAAAACATTATCATACGCATCAAAAAAACATTTAATTTTTAAAGACTGAGTTAAACATCTTGGTTTCTTAGGTGTTTTTTGACACAACATCTCATATGCATGATCAAAGGATAAACTTGCAATGGCAGCTTCATATATTACCCTGCTTTCAAAATCTTTAATTTCACCATTTTCACGCGGAAATTTATCAAACAATGCATAAAACATAGATTCCCATACATTATTTTCAATAAATTCAACCAAACTTTCTTTGTTGTTATTTTCTTTTCTGACAGCATTCAAACGCGTTAAAAGAACAGGATAAAGTAATCCATCTTTCTGTTCTAAAATCATATCTTTTTGATCTTGCTCCGTTAACAACAAATATTCATCTACTAACATTTCAGCTTTATCTTTTTGGACAAAATCATCTCTTATCAACAACAAATATGAATTATAAAAATTCCAACGACGTAAACATGATTCCATGAGAATAGAAATATTTTCTTCAATATTTTTGACATTAGTTTTATTTTTCAAATTCCGCAATTTACCAAAAAAGAAATTAAATGGTGGAACATTTGATGTTTCACTAAAAAACGAATTAATGTCAGATTTTTCAGCAGTTAAAAGTGCTTTAATAAAAGCCTTTTTTTGCTCCTCACTTGGTTTGTGACATCCAAAACCAAAATATTCAGCCATACTTTTGGATAACATGGCACGACGCGCTGAATCTAAAACAAATGTTTGAATGTTATCCTTTGTTGTTTTAGCATTTTTTGATTTTATTTTTTCAACAGACTTTAACAGTTGATATGCCTGCATATTCTCATGTTGTTCATTCATATATAAAAGCATATCCATATCAACAAGAGTCAAATTCATTAAAAAATCAACAAAATCAGAAGCCTTTGACACTTGATTATCATTAATAACATCTTCATAACTTTGCTCAAATCTATCATAAATTTCTTTTTTCTCTGAAACAATTTGACTATCGATTTTTTTCATTGCAACATCAAATGAAGCTTTTTGATATGTTTCCAAAAATAAAATTTTCAACCTGTTTTTATGTTCATCGCGATGCCACATTTCCAATAAAAGGGGTACATCGGATGCTTCCAATGTTAAACATGCAAAGCCTAAATCTTTTTTTGCAGCACCTCGATCAAGTGAATTAAAGTAATTTTCTAAAGATTGATCAAATTTCATTCTTCGTTTTTTTGCTTCCCGAACAACTATTTTTTCAATCAAACTGGAAAATGCAGGCTTTTTCTTTTGAGAGCGATATTTAAGATAATCTGAAATAAACTCACCCAATTCCCCATTAGATTCTTTTAATTCCATTAAATCCGTTTGGGTTAATCTCTTGATTTTAATTTGAATTTCTTCATACAAATCAACATTACCCATATCCAGCAAAAATTCATTAAACGCATTTTCAAAAGCAACTCTATTGGCAACTCGGATGGCTGCTTCGTTTTCTTTTTTAGCAATCAATTCTAAACGTTCTGAGTTTTTTTCCTTTTCTTTTAATTTTTCAATTTCTGAATACTCATGAAGAATATCCATTGACCCAACAACCAATTCGGATATATCGCTTTGTTCAAACACATGGGAGACATATCCCTTTAAAAGGGCGCGTTCATCCGGCTTCATCTGAAGCAAAACATTATTTGCTTCAATAAAGAATTCTTCGTCCCCTGAAACAGCATATTCAGCATAATATTCACAAATCGTATTAATTTCATCTAAATACTCAAATGATAAATCTGTCTGAAATTTTTGAATATACCCACTTAAATAAGGATATTGTTGAATCACACCTTCTTTTATCTTTTCATTTTTAAATAATTCATTGAAAATAAATGAAAAAGTATCATCCGGATTTTTAAGTTTTCGATACAGATTATTTTTATTTGAGCGATGTGTTATGACTCGATTTTTTTTCACAAAATCAGAAACAGATGTATACTCATCTTCAACAACCATTTTAATAAATGCTTTTGCAATTTTATCAATTGATTCTACCCTATCAAGAGTTGAAACATCTATATTTAGCATATCCTCTAAAAGGTTTTGAGATTTACTTTCCGCAATCCTTTCATTCCATGTTTCATCCAATGATGAAAAACGCGATTTTTTGACATGTTGCAAATTATTTTTAAATATTTGGAGCGGTGAATTTTTATCTGTTGCTACATATTTTTCTTTAAGTGATTTTAAAGAGGAAACAAAATATGTTAATTTATTTTTAACATCCTCTTCTTCAATATCCGAACAAACATCTTCCACCATTTCTTCTAAAATATATATATGAGATTGCGGAATTTTATGAAAAACACGAAAACAATCCAAAATATCTTGCGCCCATTTACTTTCAGATTTTTCATCCTCTTTTTTTTCAATCAAATCAATCATCCGGTTAAATAATGCCGGCGATGTCGTCTTAACTAATTGAATTAAGGTAAACGCATTTTCAATATCATTGTTTAAATCATCATTCCCATACTCATATTGATATAATTTTTCAAACAATTCTTTTTGATATCTCTTAATTGGTCCGTTTTGTAAACGTTCCGCAATATATTTATTAAAACCTTCTTCATCAACGTGCTTTAAACAAGAAGTAAAATCTCTTTTAAACAAATCAATTTTTTCTTGAACCGATTCATTTGAAGTAACCAACTGTTCAATTGTAACCAAAAGTGTTTCAAATTGAGCTGAAAAGGTATTTGTATTTTGCAAAAGCTCATGTTGATAAGACAATAAACCAGTTTTAAAAATACCATCCGGATCATTCCCATTTTTACTATCAAAAGAATCAGAAATAACTTTCGCAATATTCCTATTTTGCTCATGAAGTGGTGTATCTTTTTTAGTGTCATGATTACTTAACCGAACATCCATAATAAAAATAAATTTAACGCCGTCTTTTTGGATAAAACACGCATCAATTCTACCATTCCCACTAAATACCCATTCTAAAAGATTATTTGCCCCCATATGATTTCTGGCATTTTGTGAATTGCCAATATATTTACTTCTTTTTAATGCCTGATAATCCGTTTCTTTTTCCAAGTCATGAAAAATAGCGAGGCATCTTCTATATTCCTCTTCATTCATCATACAACGAATTTCTTCAAAAAACTCTTTTCTGAATTCTTCTTGGCTTTTGGGATGTGTTCCCTTTTTCCCATATTGATTCAAAAAGTGAGGATTTTTAAACTCTCGTCCCACAGCGGATAATAAATCTGCATAAGTCATCCCAGGTCGCTGATTAAAACACTTAGGTAAAGGCTCATTTAAAAAAACAATATTAAATGGCATTAAATTATTTGTATCCGTCATGATTTTTCCCTCGTAGTTTTTAATCCTTTTTTCATTTTATCCCTAGGATTTTTTTTCGTCATCCCCGTCATGTCCTGATAATATTTTTGACACATTTTTCTTAATAGAACATAACTCCCATTAAAATCTTTCTGATCGCGAGATAAATGAATCCGTTCGCGTTTAAAGGCAAACAAGTTTTTTTTAACGGCTTTTTTAACTCCTTCAGAAACAGGAACCAGCATTTCACATTCAATTGCCCGAATCCGCTCATCCGGAGATATAAACAAAGTTTTCTTTGAATCTGTAAAAATAAGACGTTCAGTAATTGAACAAACATCCAAGAAAAAACTTTTATCAGCCAAAGAAAATTTTTGAGCCAACCCCTTTTGATATTTCACAAAATCAACATGCAATAAAGTTTTATCTTGCAATGCCTGCAAATACATTGACTCCAATATATGCTGATGCCATTCAGCAGAATCTCCTATCGTTTCATGCAAATACTTTGGTAAATTCTTTAAAACAAAACTTTTAACAAACGGTGAAAATTTTTCGCCATTTAACATTAAAACTTGCATTTCTTTTTTTAAATCAATAGCTCTTCCTGCTTTTAGATTTTCATATATTAATAAATTTACCAGTTTTAAAACATCATTAAAAACACTATCCACTTTATTATTTTTTGACATCATATCCGACTGGATTAAATTTATTTTTTCGATTATTTTTTTATTTGATTTTCGTCTTTCAGTCATTACATTACTCTTTGAAACAAAATAAAATTATATAATTATACTATTTTTTTGACAAAAAGTCAATCTTTCATTGTCTATTAAAAAATATCTTTTTATTTAATCCCTTTTAAAATCTTGTTTAATCTCCTATTTTTTATAATCTCTCATAGTTTATATACAAAGTTAATTTACAACCATATATAAAAAAAGAAACAAAATACTTTCGTCTTCTTTAATTTAAAAAATTTTACCTTTATCTATTTTAAATGATAATAACAGTTTGCGATAAAATACAACAAAATTATTCTTACCAACTTCAAGAAAAAGAAGGTGAAAATTTTTCTCCACTTTTTAAACCGGAATTAACACCCAAAGAAATGCTTGAATTCGGGGTTTTTGAAGGGAAATATTTAACAGACTGCCAAAATGAATTTCCATCAAATTGGTTTTTTAATGCAAAATTATCTCCATTAAAACCGGATATCAACTGCAACTGTTTTCAAGTAAAATCCAGACAAAGTTTGAAGATTTGGCAAGCAAAAGGATGGATTCTTGAACCGGATCCACGTGGATGGTTTCAATGGTATTGTAGATATTATCTTGGCCGAAGAATTGAAGAAATAGATACCATTCAAATATTGAGATGGCGCTCTTTTAAAAGACATAAAGCTCAGTTAGAAAAAAACTGTCTTCCCTTTGATACTTCATGCCGAAAAAAACAAAGACAGGCTCTTCTTCAATGGGCATATAACCCTTTTATTTAATACTATTGTTTTTTATATTTTTTTATGCTATTGTCCCATTTATTAAGAGGGGCGTTTTAAATGGTTGATAGACAGGAAATTGATAACTTAGACTTTATGCTTCATCATGGTATGATTGATGAAAAAACATATCAATGCCACAAACAAGCATTAAATAATCGACACAAAAGATTACATCAAACAAATTTATCCTTAATTAATTTAGAAGATTTTTCAATTTTAAAAGCTTTTAAATTTTCATTTAGCCCTATTTCTTTTGTGGCAACATTTCTTTTTTTACTGATTTCTTCAATAATCCTTGTTGGTCTTTTTAGAATTATTTGGGGCCGACCGGAATGTTTGTTTCAACTGATTTATTTTGTTGAAAATAAAAAAATACAAAACGGAGTTTATTTTTATCTTATTCTTTCATTCTTATACGCTTTTTGGCAAGCCCTTTGGTTTAGCTTCTTTTCGTATTTTTCATTTACATCCGTTAAACAAGTTTACGGGCCTTTTTCATTTAAAAGATATCTTACAAAATCTTTTTTACTGCTTCTAGCCACATTTACCTGGTTTTCAAGCATTGTAGCAATTTGGTCTCATTTTATTATAAATGTTTTAAAACAAAAGCCCGGTATTTCAAACATCTCCATGTTAGAGATTCAACATTTACCAATTACACTTCTGTATCTTTTGATTATTTGCGCTATCTCCTATATTTTTACGGTTATTCTTATGGTTTTAACAGGACCGTTTAGAGGAAGACTTCTTGAAAAAGCATTTTACAGGGGATTAAAAAAACCTTTCTATGTTATCAAATTTTGGGCAGGTGTTTTACTTAATGTTTTAATTATGGGGATATTATTTATTCACGCAAAAAATGCTGCTTTACCTCTATTCAAAATAGGATACAACTCTCTTTTAGATATTAAATCTCTTTCCTCTTTTTCATCAGCTGTCGCCTTTGTGGTTATTTATGTTCTTGTGTATGCTATGATACCCAAAAAACATATTTTATGGTTTAAATTATCGTTTTTATTCGTTATCCCTTCCGCCATAATTTACTCCATGTTCGTAAATATCCTTTCCATTCATTCAACAATCATATTCTTTTTCTTTTTGCATATTGTTTGGATGTATTTTTATGTTGGTTTTTTCTTTACTATTCAAAGTATTTCTTTTTGGAATAATTTACTTACACAAATGTGGTGTTGCACAATGAAAGGGGAATACGTCATCCATAAAAATCCTAAAAAAAATAAAATTTAAATTTTATTTAAAAGAATGATTCATTGAAAAAAAATGATCTTCTTACTCAAAATAAAAAGGCGGAGTTATCCACACCGCCTTTTTATTTAAAAGAAAAAAATTTATGAATTAGATGGCATATCACTTTTATAACAATACAATTCAGAAGGGCGATGTCCACTTCCAGACGTCATGTTTCCGGTTGAAACAACTTTAGATTTAATTGTTCTTCGAAAAGCAGGCGCCAAAAGTTTTTTACCCAAAACAGCCTCATAAACATTTTGAAGCTCCGTTAGTGTAAACTCATTGGGAACTAAATGAAAGGCTAAATCAGTATATTCAATTTTATTTTTCAGTCGATCAAGCCCAACTTCTATGATTTTTTGGTGGTCAAAAGCTAAAACATCAGAGGTTGTTAAATCCAACTCTATTTCTGGATTATTTTCATTCCTCAAAAGAATGCGATTATTTCCCCTTATAATATTAAACCAATTATCAGATTGCTGTAACGTATATGGTAAATCAGAACGCTCTACTAATGCCATATAGGCAACAGAAATAATCCGCATTCTCGGATCCCTATCGATTTCACCAAACGTATATAATTGTTCAAGATATAGGTCATCTAAATGTATTTTTTCTCTCAATACCCTTTTGGCAGTTTCTTCCAATGTTTCTTGCGGTAAAACAAATCCCCCCGGTAAACTCCAACAATCCTTAAAAGGAAATTGTTCTCGATTCGTTAAAAAAACACTCATTCCTTTTTCTGATAATTTTCTGTAATTATTTGTTTTTAAATCAGAAATACTAAAAACAAGCAAATCTGTTGTTACTGATAATTTTTCAAAAACAGACGAATCGTAAGTTTTTAAAAAGGCTTTTTCTGCTTTTTTGATAAACATTTACATCCTCTTAATATGTTTTAATATGCTTTTTGTTAAAATCATTTTGATAATAACATATTGTTTTTTAAATAACAATCTTTTTTGTAATCTTTTTCACACCTTTTTGCTAAAAAAATGCGCTTGACATCTTTTTATCTTTATGTTAATAATAAATTGTTAATAACAGAAAAGAAATAACAAAAGGAGCTTACCATGTCGAAAAAACTAACATTAAATCTTATTGATTTCCAAAATGACTTTGTTGCACCGAATGGAGCTCTTACTTTTGATAATGGCAAAGGCGATCTAGCTCTTATTGCAAGAGCTGAAAACTTCTTCAATGAAATGCCTAAAAATGCTTTTTCATACGGGATTATCACATACGATACTCATTATAAAAACACGTACAATCAAACCGAAGAATCCAAAACCTTTCCCCTTCATTGTGAAAAAGGAACAATCGGCTGGTTGCTTGCTGTTAACAAAGGGAATCTCACCACAAAAATCAGAGCCATTCAACATTTAAGAAAATCCACCTATGATATGTGGGCGGCAAGCATTGACCCGGTTTATGAACCAATCATTCAAAATACTGATGAAGTTGTTTTATGTGGCGTTGCTTCTGATATTTGCAATAAAGCAGCTCTTCTTGGATGGGTTCAAAGAGATATTCCGGTAACAATTTTAACCGACTTAACAAGAGGAATATTCAAAGAAACCGATGAAGTTTTAAAAGAAAAACCCTTTAAGCAAGCTGTTGCAAAAGGTCAAATTAAAACAACAACCAGTCTTCAATTTCTTAAAAATTTAAAACAACATCAAAGAGGTTAATCATGACAACTGCTCTAACCATTATGCGCTTACAACCCTTTCACAATGGGCATAAAAAAATTATTGATACCATGCTAAAAGAAAATAAAAAAGTTATTCTTCTTATCGGATCAATGGATTTAAATGATAATAAAAATCCATATTCTTTTCATACGCGCAAACAAATGATCGAATCCGTTTATTTAGCTGAAATAAAATCAAATAAGCTTATTGTTCAAGGAATTAAAGACATCAACAATCCACCAAAATGGGTTGACTATGTAAAAAAACAACTACCGTTAGAGGCTAGTATTTATTATTGCGGATATGGGCAAGATGCTGATTTATTTAAAGAAAAAGGATTTAAAGTCAAACAGTTTAGCCGTCAAGATTTACCCATTTCCGGCACACTTATTAGAGAAAAAATTAAGATTAATGATCCTTCTTGGAAACAAGATGTACCACCAGAAATTCATTTTCTTATCTAAGTAACAGGAGGTTATTATGAACAAAAACAAATTTTCCCCACTTTTTTGCGATCTTTATCACTTAACAATGGCTCAAGCCATGTTTGATCAAGGAACTCATAACAAAATAGAAACATATGAAATGTTTATTCGAAAAGCACCTTTTAACGGAACCTATCTCTTAACCGCCGGCTTAGGTGAAGTTTTAAAATGGTTAAATGATTGGCATTATTCAAATGAAGATATCGATTATTTACGCACACTAGGATTCAAAGAAGATTTTTTAAATATGCTAAAAAATTCACATCTTGAAATCGATATGCATGCCTTTAAAGAGGGTGAAATTGTTTTCCCAAACGAGCCTATCGTGCGTGTCTCTGGTCCTGCTTGGCAAGCAGTTATGATTGAGACTGGGATTTTAAATATTATTAATGCACAAAGCTTGTTTGCAACAAAAGCCAGCCGAATCGTTAAGGCTAGTCAAGCAGATGGCAAAAAAAGAACCATTCTTGAAATGGGATTAAGACGAGCACAAGATACGCAAGGATTTGCCTCCACAAGAGCCGCCTATATCGGTGGTATTGATGGAACATCAAATGTTGAGGCTGCCCGTTATTACAACATCCCCGCTGTTGGAACAATGGCACATTGTTTGATTATGCGTGAAGATAATGAAAAAGAGGCTTTTAAAAACTATATGACTTCCGATCCAAAACGCGCCAGCGTATTAATCGACACTTACGATACCATTCAAGGAGCCCAAAATGCTATTCAAGCATCCATAGAAACAGGTATTGCGTTAAAAAGTGTTCGTCTTGACTCGGGAGATCTTGCCCGTCTTTCAAAAAAGGTACGCTATCTTCTGGATAAAGCCGGCTTTTATGACACAAAAATTACCGCTTCCAATGATTTAGATGAATACACAATTCAAAGTCTAATTTTGGAACAAAAAGCTCCTATTGATATTTTTGGGGTTGGAACAATGCTTGCAACAAGTTATGACCAGCCGGCTTTAGGGGGGGTTTACAAACTAAAAAAAACAGGTGAAAGAGATGTGATCAAGGTATCAGAACTTCCCGTCAAAACAACAATACCTGGATCAACCGACGTTATTCGAATTATAGAAAATAACGGTCAATATGCTGGTGATATTATCTATCAAAACGGTAAAACATTTTTAAATAATAACACCTTAAACCAAAACATAGAATCAGTTCGAACTGATAACGAAAGCATTAAAAAATTTCTCCAAGGGAAAAAGGCATATCGCCCAATGATTGAAGTTATCAAATCAGGAATTGTAAACCAAGAAGAAATGACAAAACCACTTACAAAAATAAGAGATTACGCCACAGAAAACCTTTCCAGGTTGAATGATACTCATTTACGTCTTAAATCACCTCATACTTATATTGCCGGCTTAGAAAAAGGTCTTTTCATCACCAGAAATGATTTAAGAAAAAAAGCATTACAAAAAGAATTATTTGTTCATGAAAAAGATTAATTAGAGGGAGAATTATCATGCAAAAAATTAAAGAAAAATTAGTCAAAGAATTGAAAAGTTTTTGCAATCAAAATGGATTTACGGATGTTGTTTTTGGTCTTTCCGGCGGAATTGACAGTGCGTTAGTTCTGACTCTTTCAGTTGAAGCTTTGGGCGCTAATCATGTTCATGCAATTATGATGCAAACAAAATATACCTCCCATGAAAGTTTATGTTTAGCCAAAGAAATTGCAGACACAAACAATGTTGACTATCAAGAAATCGATATTCAACTGCTTGTGGATAACTTTTTAAAAACACTTCCTTTTGACGCAAAAAACAATGTTACCGAGCAAAATATACAAGCAAGAATCAGAACCATTATAGGAATGGCCTATTCAAATGAAAAAGGATGGATGCTTCTTTCTTGTGGAAATAAATCCGAAAGCGCCATGGGATATTGCACCCTTTATGGAGCAGATATGAGTGGTTCCTTAGCACCCATTGGTGATTTATATAAAACAGATATCTATCAATTAGCGCGTCTTTATAATAAAGAAGGAAAATTTTTAATTCCTGAAAAAATTATTAATCGTCCGCCCTCAGCAGAACTCAAAAACAACCAAAAAGATACAGATTCATTACCACCTTATGATGTGTTAGATACTATTTTAAAAAATCATATTTTTTCAAATAAACCCATTCAAAAAGATGAAGAAAAATTGGTTAATAACCTCATCAAAAGATATCATAAAAATGCTTTTAAGCGCGCACAAATGCCTCCCGTTATTAAGATTTATGACTAAGTTTTTCAATACCTTTTTTCATAACATTATACCAATATAAATATGAAAAAACCGCCATAACAGTCCACAAAATATAAAGACCTAATAAATAAAGTGCAGGATTTGGAAGAAGGGCATATTGAATAACATAAACAGCATCTGCCACAAACCATAAAAACCATGTGTCAATTTTATGGTAAACCATATAAAACAAGGCTACGATGCTTAAAATAGTTGTAAAAGAATCCAAAAAGGGCAATGGATCATCGGTTGCTTTTAAAAGAAAATACCCAATACCAGTGCCACAAAAAATAATAAATACGTATACTAATCTTTCTTTTATTGAGCATGCAGAAATATGTTTATGTTCTTGCAAATTCCAAAAAAAGAATCCTAAAACACAAAACACCATAAAAATAAGCGAAATCACAACATCGCCATAAAGTTTTTCATTCCACGAAAAAATAACAAGTGCAATTAACTGTAATAAATAAAAAATCCAATGAATTCTTTTATTTAAAAGGGAAAATGTTCCTTGTATCAGTCCAAAAAACGTTGCTAAAATTTCAAAAATCATTTCTCTTTTTTTCCGTTATCTGATGCGGTAAATATTTTTGGATAATAGGCAAAAAACTATCCTGTTTATCTGGATAAAATTTCATTAAGGTTTCATAAGCATTCAAGGGTTTATCTGGCTTTGTAAATCGTGCAGACTCCCAGTCAATCACTGTTTCCAATAAATCGGTTGGGGTTTTTGGCAACTCATTCTCCACATGATGTTTTTGGTGTTTGCAATGAAAATCCTGAATATCTTTAATACTCATCCAAAAACAAAACAGATAGAGAAAAACTTTATCCAAATCATGCAGCCAACATCTCCATGTGTTCCTGCCCAAAAAAGCTTTTTCAATTCTTAAAAAAGCTTTTTTATGCCTTAATGTATAAAGTGTCCAATCTATTCTTTTTTTCACCTGATAATCCTCTTAAAAAAGGGAGGGATACCCCTCCCCTTTTAATTTATTCCGATGGTATTCCTTTCAAATAATCATCAAAATATCCTTTAATCAATACAACCGGTGTTCCTTTATCCCCGGAACCTGTTGTTAAATCACATAAAGACCCAACCAAATCCGTTATTTGTCTTGGCGTTGTTCCCAAAGCATAAGAATCATCACCCTTTTTCTTTTCTTCAATTGCCTCTTTAACAGCCGCCTTCAAATCACCCTTATTATTATCAGCAACTGCCTTAATTTTCACTTCATTTGGCATCCCTTTTAAACCACTGGTAAATCCCGGTGATACAACAGGATCAGCAAATTCCCAAATTTTTGTTTTCGGACATTTAAATCCACCATCACCATAAATCATCACCTCAATCGTTTTCCCTGTTTTAGATAAAATCAGTTTTTGCAAATGGTTACAAAAACTTTCCGCATCTCTTGGAAATAATTTTAAACGATTAGAATCTGCATAATTTGAACCGAGCAATCCAAATTCGCTCCATCCATGAGATTCTGACGGTGTGTTACAAATCTCTTCCAGAGTAATAACATTTGCACCAGAATCAATAAGCATTTTTTTATGACGATGCCGTGTATGAATACTGGCAACGATAATCTGATTCGTTAATTTTAAAATATCTTTTGGATTATTTAATAACACAATTTCAATTTTCTCTGAAATACTTTGATAAAGCTCCAAATAATCCGTTTTTGTGATCGGATGTAAATAAGTACCAACTTTTTCCCTAAACTCTTTTTTTGTTAAAACATCTGCATAAGGATTTAAATTCAAACGATATATATCTTCTTCATCCATTAATGCATTCCCAACTTCATCAGATGGATAAGATAAACAAACATACACCTTTCCATTAACACCTTTAGCAATTCCTTCCAACACTTTAGCAAATCGATTACGCGATAAGATTGGAAAGGCAACAGCAACATCTCCAGTCGGAAATTTATCTGTTACATCATCTGCAATATCATCCAGTGTGATGTAATTACCTTGCGAACGCGCCAAAAAGGATTCAGTGATTCCTAAAATATCTTTATTATGCAATTCAATTGGTTGATAGGTTGTACTACCTGCCTGCATAAGAGTATCAGAAATTATTTCAGCAATATCATCCCCTTGTTGAATAATCGGCATTCTTAATCCATAAACAGATGCACCAACATATCTTTGTTCTAAAATCATATTCCCTCCGCTTTAAAATATAAAAAGCCCCCTTTAAAAAAGAGAGCTTTTTTTTGATGAATAAAATAAATTGTTAGTCTTTTCATTTTTCTTTTCTATTAAAAAACATTCGAGTTGAATATATCAGATTTTAAATCTAAAAACAAGCCTATATTTTTAATTAAAAAAGATCTTATCCTTCAAGAATTATTTTTCAAACAACATTGTTCAATTTACGCCATTCTCATTCTTATCACCTTAAAAGCAAGTGTTTTAATAATAACTACAACCCGTTATTTAATAAATAAAAAAGCGAGCCTTTCGACTCGCTTTTTTTATTTCAAACATCTTATTCAGCAGATTCAGCTTCAACAGCTTCTTCCTTATGATGTTTTTTCTTGTTCGGTTTTTCTTCTAATTGAACCGGTTCACCTGTTGTTTGATCAACACGTTTCATTGAAAGTTTAATTTTACCACGATTGTCAATGCCTAAACAAACAACTTTGACTTTATCGCCTTCTTTCAATACATCTGCAACCTTTTCAACACGATGCGGAGCAATTTCTGAAACATGGACTAAACCATCTCTTGTACCCATAAAGTTTACAAAAGCACCAAAGTCCATCAATTTCACAACCGTTCCATCATAAATTTGACCGATTTCCGGTTCACAAACAATGCCTTTAATCCAGTTCAAAGCTTTTTCACCAGCCGCTCCATCAACAGAAGCAATATGGATTAAACCATCATCATCAATATCGATTTTTGCACCTGTTGTTTCAACAATTTCACGGATAACTTTACCACCTGTTCCAATAACATCACGGATTTTTTCTTTATCAATTTTATATGAAATAATGCGTGGGGCATTCGGGCTTAATTCAGCGCGTGGTTCAGCCAAAGATTCAGCCATTTTACCCAAGATAAACAAACGTCCTTCATGAGCTTGTTCTAATGCAATAGCCATAATTTCTTTGGTAATAGATGTAATCTTAATATCCATTTGAAGAGCTGTGACACCATCTTTTGTTCCAGCAACTTTAAAGTCCATATCACCCAAGTGATCTTCATCACCCAAGATATCAGATAAAACAACAAAACCATCTTTTTCTTTAATTAATCCCATGGCAATACCAGCTACCGGTTTTTTCATCGGAACACCAGCATCCATTAAGGCCAATGTGGAACCACAAACTGTTGCCATTGATGAAGATCCATTTGATTCCATAATTTCTGAAACAACACGCAATGTGTATGGGAATTCTTCTTTACTCGGCAACATGGGATGAATAGCACGCCATGCCAATTTACCATGACCGATTTCACGACGTCCCGGTGAACCTAAACGGCCAACTTCACCAACAGAATACGGTGGGAAGTTATAATGCAACATAAAGTGTTCTTTATATTCACCTTGCAAAGCATCAATGATTTGTTCATCTTCGCCCGTTCCAAGTGTAGCCGTTACAAGAGCTTGTGTTTCTCCGCGTGTAAACAAAGCAGACCCATGTGTTTTCGGTAAAACGTTTACTTCTGTTTCAATCACACGAATTGTTTTCGTATCACGACCATCAATTCTTAAGCCTGTTTCCAAAACCATATCGCGAACGGTTCTTGCTTCAAGTTCATGGAAAACTTTATCACAAATAGCATCTTCTGCTTCTCTTTCAGCAAACAAAGCATGAGCTTTTTCTCTGATAGCATTAACCTGATTTAAACGATCCAATTTGTTGTGAATATGATAAGCTTCTTTTAATTCTTCACCCAAATTTTCCAAAATTTCAGCACGAACAGTTGCATATTCAGCCGGCTCTTCTTTGACTTCCCATGGATCTTTAGCGCATTCTTCAGCCAATGAAATAATCATATCAATAACCGGTTTAATGCTATCATGGCCAAAAGCAACAGCGCCTAACATTGTTTCTTCTGAAAGTTCTTGAGCTTCAGATTCAACCATCAAAACGCCTTCTTTTGTTCCTGCAACAACTAAATCCAATTTACTGGCTTTAATTAAATCCAAATCCGGATTCAAAACATATTCCCCGTCAACATAACCAACTCTTGCACCAGCAATTGGGCCTAAGAACGGAATACCGGAAATTGTTAAAGCGGCAGAAGCACCGATCATAGCAATAATATCTGGTTGTGTTTTTAAATCATGGCTAAGTAATGTAACCGTCACTTGTGTTTCATTATTAAATCCTTTAACGAATAAAGGTCTGATTGGACGGTCAATTAAACGAGATGTTAAAATTTCAGCTTCAGACGGCTTACCTTCACGCTTAAAGAATCCCCCTGGAATACGACCAGCCGCATAGCTTTTTTCAATATAGTTAACTGTTAATGGAATAAAATCTTCAAACGTATCTGGTGATTTTTTACTAGCACAAACAGCAGCATGCACCATTGTATCACCATAACGAACAATCACAGCACCATCAGCTTGACGTGAGATTTTACCCGTTTCAATGGAAAGTGTCTTCCCCCCCCAAACGATTTCTTTCTTAAATGTTTTAAAAATTGTCATTTTCTTTTCCTTCATACATAAAGACCTAAAACCCATTTTTAAGTCTTGAAAGGGGACCATCCCTTGATGACCCCCTTTGAATTTGATTGGTTATTTACGTAAACCTAAACGTTTGATGAGTTCGCCATAGCGGGCTTCATCATCTTTCTTCAAATAAGCAAGCAAACGACGACGATTTGAAACCATTTTTAACAAACCACGTCTTGAGTGGTGGTCATGTTTGTTTGATTTCATGTGTTCTGACAAATAATTAATTTTAGCTGTCAAAACTGCAACTTGAACTTCTGGTGAACCTGTGTCACCGTCTTTAATTGCGTAATCTGTGATAATTTGCTTTTTCATTTCTTTTGAAAGCGACATCGTAATTTTCCTTTCTTAATTTTAGTTAATTTTCCTTTGGAAAAACACGAAAAGGTTTAAACAATCCTTTTTCATATTTTGCCAAAGCGATCGGTTCTTGATCCAAAGCAAAAGCCACAACCTGCTCCATTTGAAAAAATTTACCTTCACAAATGGTTTTAGCCCTCAGAGCTTTACCTTGTCTCAACATATTTGCCATTTCGCTATCTACAGCCAGCACCAAGATGTCGTCCAGTGCGGTTAAAATACCGATAAGCGGCAAATTCGATATATTATACTCTTCTTTTTCGAATTTTTCAAGTAAAATCGAATGGTTAAGCGAAAAAGGTCCGCATTTTGTTCTTCTTAAAAGAGTAATATATCCGTAACACCCAAGTTTTCTCCCCATATCATGACCCAAAGAACGAACATAAGTTCCCTTTGAACAGGTCACTTCAAAAAGAGTTTTTCCATCCTCATGAGATAAAATTTTAAGTTCTTTGATGGTAATGCACCGCGCTTTTAATTCCACTTCAACGCCCTTACGCGCCAAATCATAAGCACGCTCACCATTGATTTTTATCGCTGAATACATAGGTGGAACTTGAGAAATTTCACCTATAAATCCAGGTAAAATATTTTCAATTTCTTCTTTCGAGGGAGAAATATCTGATTGAAATAAAACCTCCCCTTCTAAATCATCTGTTGAAGTTTCTTTACCCCAAGTAACCTCAAACTGATAAGTTTTTTCCCCATCCATCACATAAGGGATTGTTTTTGTTGCCTGTCCTAACGCTATTGGTAAAACACCCGTCGCCAAAGGATCCAACGTGCCAGCATGACCAATTTTGGAAGGATGCAAAAGCCGTTTGAGACGATTCACAACAGTTGTTGATCCCATCTCATACGGCTTATCAATAATTATCCAACCATTAATTTGATTAACAATTTTTGCCATTCAAATTAAAACTCTTCTTCTATTTCTTTTTCAACATCAGCACGCACCTGTGGCGTATTTAAAAGCTGATTAATATGTTCTGAAACAGCAAAACGCTTATCCGCTTTAAAAATAATATCCGGTACAATGCGCAAACGAACTGCTTTACCGACACGATAACGAAATGCCCCTTTATGTAAATTTAAAAGCTTAATTTGCTCATCAGCATCTGTATCCCCTATTGTTTCAACAAAAGCTGTTGCATAGGATAAATCCGGCGAAATAGTTACTTGCGTAATCATCGTAAAAGCAGGTTTTAACCCCTCAATAAAAAGTTCATCTTGCGAAAGCATTTTAGCAATCACATGGCGAATTTCTTCTGCCACACGAAGCTGACGTTGACTAGGAGCTTTTGATTGTCCCTTTTCAGTATGTTTCATCAAAACCTCCTATACATCAAAATTAAGTTTAACTGCGATTTCTTCCATTTCGAAACATTCAATCATATCACCAACTTTAATATCATCATAATTTTCGAAACTGACACCACATTCATAATTTTCACGAACTTCTTTTACATCATCTTTAAAACGTTTGAGTTGACTGAGAGCGCCCGTGTAAATTACAACAGAATCGCGAAGTAATCTGACTTTTGCACCGCGTTTAACAAGACCTTCTTTAACCATACAACCGGCAATTTTACCAACTTTAGAAATAGAAATAACTTGTCTGACTTCCGCATAACCCAAAATCTTTTCTTTAAATTCTGGTTCAAGCAATCCTTCAACTGCATGCTTCATGTCATCAGCCACATCATAGACAATAGAGTAATAGCGAATATCAACACCATCGCGTTTTGCCATTTCTCTTGCTGTTGGATTTGCCCGAACGTTAAACCCAATAATAATGGCCTTTGATGCACGAGCCAAGGTAACATCAGATTCGTTAATTGCACCAACAGCGCTATGCAATACATGAACTTTTACTTCATTATTGGCAATTTTGGAAAGAATACCATTTAATGCTTCAACAGAACCTTGAACGTCACCCTTAATTAAAACAGGCAATTCTTTAATTTCACCAGCTTTAATTTTTGCCAGCAAGTGTTCAGCGCCACTCATTGTTTTAACTTGCAATTGTTCACGAGCTTTTCTTTGACGATAAGCAGAAATTTCTCTTGCTTGGGCTTCAGAATCAACAACAACAAAATCATCACCAGCTGATGGTGTTCCTTGTAAACCAATTACTTCAACAGGTTGAGATGGCAATGCTTTTTCCACGCGCTGACCTTTATCATTAAAGAGTGAACGAACACGACCCCATTCTTGACCGGAAATAAAGATATCGCCAACATTTAATGTTCCCTTTTGAATTAAAACAGTGGCAACAGAACCACGACCTTTATCCATGCGAGCTTCAACAACAACCCCTTCAGCTGTTCTTTTTGGAGAGGCTTTCAAATCCAAAACTTCTGCTTGCAATAAAATTGTTTCAATCAATTTATCCAAGTTAATATGTTTTTTAGCTGAAACTTCAACATCCAAAACTTCACCACCCATTGATTCAACGATAACATCATGTTGCAATAAATCCATACGCACTTTTTGAGGATTTGCACCCGGAACATCAATTTTATTAATTGCAACAACAATTGGAACACCGGCAGCTTTTGCGTGGTGAATGGCTTCAATTGTTTGTGGCATCACACTATCATTTGCAGCTACAACCAAAACAACCAAATCGGTTACTTTTGCACCACGAGCGCGCATAGCTGTAAAAGCTTCATGTCCCGGTGTATCAATAAATGTGACCTTTTGACCCTCAGAAAGCATAACCTGATAAGCACCAATATGTTGCGTAATCCCTCCGGATTCACCTCCGGCAACATTTGAAGAACGAAGAGCATCCAACAAAGAAGTTTTACCATGGTCAACGTGTCCCATAACAGTCACAACAGGAGAACGAGGCAACAAATCTTCTGGTGAATCTTCTTCTTTTTTCAAGATATCTTCCACATCAGATTCGGCAACACGTTTAGCTTTATGTCCCAATTCTTCGACAACTAATTCAGCAGTATCAGCATCAATTGTTTGTGTAATCGTCACCATCATACCAAGTTTCATCAAAACCTTAACAACAGCAGCACCTTTTTCACTCATACGATTTGCAAGTTCAGCAACCGTAATTGTTTCAGGAATAACAACTTCTCTGATAACTTTTTCTTGAACTTTTGGTTCCATATGTTTCAAACGTTCTTTTTCTCTGGAACGTTTGATAGAAGCCAAGGAACGACGTTGGTGACGCACACCATCTTCCATATCATCCCCATCTGAATCACTCATGCTCATATTTTTATAAGCATTCATATTCATTTTTGAAGAACGCTTTTCTTCATGATATCCACGATTGCGACCACGTTCATCACCTTCTGTTTCTCTTTCTTTTTTGCGAGAAAATTGAGCCGGTTCAGCCACTTGTTTTTTCTCATATTTCTTTTCTTGTTTTTCTTGAGCGGGTTCCGAAACAACGATATCTTCTTTAACTTCTTGAGCTTGAGATTGAGCTTCAACAACAACTTCAGCAGCCAATTTTTCTTCAGCTTCTTTTTGAGCTAATAAACGTTGTTCTTCTTCACGCTGTTGTCTTTGTTCAGCCTCTAATTTAGCCTTTTGAGCGGCACGTTGTTGAGCTTCTTGAATGAGCTTTAACTTTTGACTTGCCTCACTTGAAAGGACATTTGATGACTGCTCCGTCGTAATAACACGCTTTTTGCGAACCTCAACCTGAACCATATTTGACTTGCCCGTCCCCGTATTTTGACGAACATGCGTGTTCAAAGAAAGAGTTTTATTTTTAAGCTCCAAAGTCTTTCCTGATAACGTAAGTTGTTTTTTTTCTTCAGCCATAACTTATCCTTTCACTTCAATACCTTTTAAAAGGCTTATCTTTTTTATGGTTTGCATTAACACATCAGCAATTTTTTTATCTGTAACAGCAACATGAACTTGGCTTTCTTGTCCTGTTATTTCACCCAACTCTTCGCGTGTAAAAAAATCACAAATTAAAAATTCATCTGTTGCACGATATAATTTATTTCGACCATTTTCGGAAGAGTCATCCGATTCGAAAGCCAAACAAACAAGTCCTGCCTCAATGGCTTTTTTAACCCCTTCATAGCCAAAAACAAGAGCGCCGGATTTACGAGAAAACCCTATGAGTTTTAAAACTCTTTCCCGTAAGAGAGAAATAACAATTTCTTTTAAATTTTCCGGTATTTTAACTGTTCCTTTTGCTGCTTTATAAAAAATCCGCTTCTGAACAGCCAAATCAAAAGATGATTCGAGCGGATACATCCAAATACCGCTTCCCGGTAACTTTTCATTTGCATCAAAAACAACTTCCCGATCGGGAGAGATGACAAATCTAATCATCTCTTCCCGCGGGTAAAAGTTTTTGGTTACAAAGCAACACTTTAAACCCGTTTGAGCTGCTCGTTTATGCTGATGTCTGTTAATTTTATTCAAACCAGTGTTCCCGTGCTTTCATGATTAAAGCATTAGCTTCATCTTCACTGATTGAACCCTTACCTAAAATTTCAATCAATTCATCAGCAGCCAAATCAGCCAAATCATCTAATGTTTTAACATTATTTTCACCCAATTTCACTAAGAAATCCAAAGATAAACCTTCAAATTCTTTCAAAGAATTATCAAGTTTAAGTTCTTCAACTTTCTTTTCCATTGTGTCTTGTTTCAAAATTAAGTGCGCTTTTGCCCGATTTTGAAGTTCTTCTGCCAAAGCTTCATCAAAACCTTCAATACCAGCTAATTCATTCATGGAAATAAATGCAATATCTTCAACTTTTGAAAAGCCTTCCTGAATAAGCAAGTGCGCCATCATATCATCAATATCCAAAGCTTGCATAAAGAGTTCAACACGTTCTTTTGTTTCATTGATGCGATGTTCAGATTCTTGAGCCTCATTCATCATATCAATATGCCAACCAGTTAACTGGCTGATTAAACGAATATTTTGTCCTCTGCGACCAATAGCTAAAGATAATTGTTCTTCACTTAAAACAACTTCAACATTTTTGGATTCTTCATCAATCACAATTTTCAATACTTCACTTGGAGCTAATGCATTCACAATAAATGTTGCCGGATCTGAAGACCATTGAACAACATCAATCTTTTCGCCTTGAAGTTCTTGAACAATCGCTTGAACACGAACACCACGCATACCAATACAAGCCCCACGAGCATCTAATGTGTTGTCTTTTGACCAAACAGCAATTTTAGCTCTTGAACCCGGATCTCTGGAAACTGATTTTACTTCAATTGTTCCATCATAAATTTCAGGAACTTCTGCTGCAAATAATTTAGCCAAAAATTGCGGATGTGAACGACTTAAGAAAACTTGAGGGCCCTTTACTTCGGCGCGAACATCTAATACATAAGCGCGCAAACGGTCACCAACTCTGTATGTTTCTCTTGGAATTAATTCATCTCTGCGAAGCAAGGCTTCAACATGTGCAACTTCAACAACCAAATTGCCACCTTCAACGCGTTTAACAATACCGCTAACAATTTCCCCTTTACGGCTTTTCATTTCATTGTATTGACACATTCTTTCCGCTTCACGAACTTTTTGTGTAATAACTTGTTTAGCTGTTTGAGCTGCAATCCGTCCAAAATCCATCGGCGGTAACGGATCAACAATTTCATCACCCAATTTTAATGAAGCATCTTTCTTTTGAGCATCAGCCAATGAAATTTGAGTAAATTCATCCTCAACAACTTCAACAACCGTAATGTAACGAGCCATTTCAATGGCGCCTGTTTGAGGATCAATCTTAGTTCTGATGTCATATTCAGGACCATATTTTGAACGACCGGCCTTTGAAATACCTTGTTCCATAGCCTCTAACACATCTTTTTTAGAAATATTTTTTTCACGAGCCAACAAATCTGCCATTTGAATAAGTTCCGGTCTCGGAAGAGTTGCAATTTGCATTTTTAGTCCTTTCTTTTTTATTTTTTAGGTTGTTTTTGCATAATGGTGTCTGTTAATAACAATTTTGCTTTTGAGATCTCTGAAAAAGCGATTTCTAATTGCTGATCTTCAAAAGAAAAATGAACCGTATGTGTCACTTCATCATAGCTTAAAATTTTTCCTTTAAAACGTTTACGCCCATTAATATCATGAAGCGTTTCAATTTTTGCGTCAAATCCAACAAATCTAGAATAATCAGATTCACGCACCAACGGCCGATCAACACCCGGAGATGAAATTTCAAGCATATATTTATTTTGAAAAATATCTTCGACATCTAACAATGCAGAAGCCGTTCTACTGATCTTTTCACAATCAGCCAAAGTCATCGCATTTCTGTCTTCTCTTTCAGCCATAATCTGAACCGTTTTGACATCACCACCTTGAAGAGAGATACGAACTATTTCATATCCCAAATCAGCCAACGACGGAGACAACATATCTGTTAATTTTGAACATATTTCCATTTTGTTTCCTTTTATCAAAAAGGGCGAGCTAAACAGCTCACCCTCATTAAACCATTGAGAATATGTCTTTATTATACACATTTTTTTTAAAAAAACAAGTACTTTTTGAAAAAACAAGAAAAAAATACTATGAAACACAGCTAAAAAAATAAAATAACTTGCAAAAACAATAAAAATAGCGTTTTAATTAAAGAAAACAAAATGAATATGGGGACGAACATGCTGTTTTCAAAAAAACCACCTATGCCTTTAAATTTTAATACGCAAAAACAAGAAAAACAAACGGAAACACCCTTTGTTGAAACACCTAGAAAAGAAACTCCCACACCCTCATTCCAAATGCCTCAGCCCCCTGCTTTTAAGGATGCTGCTTATATGCCTAAGGCTCCTGAATTTACTTCTAAAGAAGAAATTATCCACCAAGAGCCTGTCAATGAAACTACGACTGATGTTATTGAAAAAAAATCCGTTCCCCATGAAGAAATAAACGACAAAGGGCAAAAAATATTTGTTGCAAAATCTGTTAAAGATGTTGATTTTTCAGATATTTGGTTCACACCGGAAAAAATTGCATATATTCGTGACAAAAACACTAAATTTGCATTAGTTCCTTTTGAAACAGAAGATTTAGATGATTTTTTAAAAATTTTGGAGCAAGGATACCAAGGTTCTGCCAGTTATGCTATCCGTTTTTTAAGCGAATCATATCGTGTAGAAAGAGTTGTTACAACTACCGGCATTCAATATAACTGCCGAAAAATGCCAACATCAACTCCCAGTATTCATAAACTAGGATTGCCAGAGCCAATTGTAAAGTATATGACATCACTAGCAACCGAATCTGGCCTTATTTTACTTGCCGGTCCAACTGGTATGGGTAAAACAACAACGGTTTCCGCGTTGGTTAAAGAGTTTTTAGAAACACATGGTGGTTTTTTATACACAATTGAAGATCCACCTGAAATGCCGCTTGATGGACTTTATTATGCTAAAAATGGTGGTCTTGGGTTATGCAAACAAAGTCCTGTTGAAAATGAAAGATGGGGCGACGCCTTAAAATCCGCCTTACGGTCACGCCCAAGATATATTCTTGTTGGTGAAATTAGAACGCCGGAAGTTGCCTCTCAGGCTTTACGAGCCGCCACATCCGGACACCTCGTTCTTTCAACTATACACGCTAACAGCGTTGAAGACGCCTTAAATTCCGTCATTAAATACGCCTCTGGCGCAGGATTAGATGAAAAGTTGGTTTGCGACTTGCTTGCCCGTGGTATTTTAGGCGTTGTGCATCAACAATTAGAAGGAACAACAACTTTAAGACCTGTTATTCATACAGCATTTGCAAATCCAAATCCTTTGGTTGCCTGTCAAATGCGCATGACAATCAGGGAAGGAAAAATTTCATTGGCAACGTTCATGGAAGCTCAAAATACACGCATGTTCCAAGGGCGACCAATGTTTAGAGAACTATAAAATTTAAATTTTAAAGCCCCTTCTTACGGAGGGGCTTTTTTATAAAATATTTTTCATAATAATGTATTATCTATATATAAATTTACTCTTTATCCAGCAAAGAGGAATCCCTGCTAGTTTATAAATTCTTTTTTTACCGATTATTTCACAAGATATAAATGGACAAAGGGAAAATATTTTATCTTCAACATTGGCCTGATAAAACATCGATAAAATCGGCTTAATTTTTTTACCTTTTGTTTTAAAAGAGATAATAGGAAACCCAAACAAATAAAAACGATGTCTAAAAAAACTGTTTTCAACCACTTCCGTCCATAAATTCGGCTTATTTTGATGCACCATCTCATAAATCAAAAAAGTTGCCTTATCCATTTTTTTTCGCTGTTTATGCGATGTATTACCTTCATGATCACGATATAAAAATAATACTTCTGGCATATTATAAAATTTTGTTTTTCCAATTAATCGGCAATAAAGAGAATAATCTTCAGCGGGTGAAAATTTTTCTTCATAAACAATATGATGTTTTTTTAAAACAGAGGCTCTTAACATTGTTGAAGGATGAGCCAACGGACAAGAAAACATTAAATGTTTTTCAATTAAATTATTTTCAATAGGATACTCTTTTTTCTTATTCGCAACCATATGTTTTACAAAAGAACCAACAACACCTACTTCTTCATGATTTTCCAAAAAATTAACTTGCTTTTCCATCCGAGTCGGCAAAGAAATATCATCATGATCCATCACCATAAAATATTTGCCTTGGGCTAATTCCATTAATTTATTTCTAGAAGGCGTAATTCCCATATTTTTTTCATTTTTAATATATTTAATACGTTCATCTGGATATGAAAGAACAATTTTTTCAATTTCAGTATCATCAGGCGAATCATTAAGAATTAAAAACTCAAAATCTTTATACGTTTGAGTTAATATGCTTTCAATAGCTTCTTTTAAATGATGATGATTTGTGTGATAAATTGGCATTAAAACAGAAACAATAGGCATTTTTTCTCCTTTTCATATACCTTAAATAAATACCACTTTTCATCAATTAAAACAACTTTATTTAAAAAATATATAGATTACATATTTTTATATGTATCAAAAAATTTTTAAAGGGAGGATAAATGAATAATAAACCTCAAAATATAAATATTAAAGACATGAAAAAAAGCCCTTGACAAGCAAGGGCTTTTCTTGGTTTTTGGCTTTGATTATTCAAAGATTTTTGCAACAACGCCGGCACCAACTGTGTGACCACCTTCGCGGATAGCAAAACGCAAACCTTCATCCATAGCAACCGGAACGATCAATGAAACTGTTAATTTAACATTGTCGCCTGGCATAACCATTTCAACACCTTCAGGTAATTCGATTGTACCTGTAACGTCTGTTGTACGGAAATAGAATTGTGGGCGATAGTTTGCAAAGAACGGAGTATGACGACCGCCTTCATCTTTGCTCAAAACATAAACTTCTGATTCGAATTTTGTGTGCGGAGTAATTGTTCCCGGAGCAGCCAAAACTTGACCACGTTCAACTTCGTCACGTTTTGTACCACGGAGAAGAACACCGATGTTATCGCCGGCTTCACCTTGATCCAATAATTTACGGAACATTTCAACGCCTGTACATGTTGTTTTTGCTGTTGGACGAATACCAACGATTTCAACTTCTTCACCAACTTTCAAAACACCACGTTCAACACGACCTGTAACCACTGTACCACGGCCAGAAATTGAGAACACGTCTTCAATTGGCATCAAGAATGGTTTGTCTTTTGGACGTTCTGGTTGTGGAATGTAAGCATCAACAGCTTCCATCAATGCCAAGATAGCATCGCGACCAACAGCTGGATCACCATCTTCTAATGCAACTTTAGCAGAACCTTTGACAACTGGAATATCATCACCTGGGAATTGATATGAAGAGAGCAATTCACGGATTTCCATTTCAACTAATTCTAACAATTCAGCATCGTCAACCATGTCAACTTTGTTCATGAAAACAACGATTGCAGGAACGCCGACTTGGCGAGCGAGCAAGATGTGTTCACGTGTTTGAGGCATAGGACCATCAGCTGAAGAAACAACCAAGATAGCACCGTCCATTTGAGCGGCACCAGTAATCATGTTTTTAACATAGTCAGCGTGACCTGGGCAGTCAACGTGTGCATAGTGGCGGTTTGCTGTTTCATATTCAACGTGTGATGTTGAAATGGTGATACCGCGAGCGCGTTCTTCCGGAGCTTTATCGATGTTTGCATAATCAACAAAAGCTGCACCACCTTTTTCTGCCAAAACTTTTGTAATAGCAGCTGTTAAAGTTGTTTTACCGTGGTCAACGTGACCGATCGTACCGATATTGCAGTGCGGTTTTGATCTTTCAAATTTTTCTTTACTCATTATTGTTTTCCTTAACTGATCAGTGTTAAAAAATTAAAATCCCAAAAGGGACTTCGTTAATTGGTGCGGGTGAAGGGAATCGAACCCTCGTAATCAGCTTGGAAGGCTGGAGCTTTACCATTAAGCTACACCCGCACATCAGTCGGGTTCGTCCTTGGTGGAAGGGGAAAGATTCGAACTTTCGTAGACATAAGTCGGCAGATTTACAGTCTGCTGCCATTAACCACTCGGCCACCCTTCCATCTTTGGACGGACAACTTACACAAAGCTCTGTGCAAGTAGGGCTATTATGCCCTTAAAATCACAAGATGTCAAGCACTTTTTTAAAAAATTAATAACCCACTCATTTTTAAGCAAAAAATCTATTGCAGGCGTTCTAAAATCTTTTTTTCAAGCTCCGGAGTTAAATCAAATTGTAGTGCTAAAGCCTTTTCATACTGCGATTGCGCTTCTCTGATTCGCCCCAATGCCTGATAAATATCACCTAAATGCATATTAGCAACAGAGCTTGCCCCCAAAACATCAACCGCCTTCTCAGCATATGGCAAAGCCTTCTCCGGCTCTCCTTTTTTATAATATGCCAAAGCAAGAGAATCTAGAATATCCGGCGAATTAGGAGCTTGTTCATGCGCTTTTTCAAGAAATGCCAAAGCTTCTTTTAAATTCATATCCCTTTCAAGCCATTCGTATGCCAAATAATTCAAAATATCAGCATCATAAGGATCTTCTTTCAACGCTGCGTATGCGTATTTTTCAAATTCTTTAAAATTATTTTCCCTCAAATAGCATTGAGCTGCTTGAAATTTCACATTTTTTGTTTGAGAGATTCCCCATCTATTCATTAAAAACAAAGCCCTTTCGTAAAGTGGCAAAGCAGATTTACAATCACCATTTGCATCATATCCTTGAGCAACCAAAAGCAAAATAACAGGATTTGAAACATTTCTTTTCAAAAGATCTTTAAAAATCTTTAATGAACCCTCTGTATCCCCATGATGCATATAAACAAGACCCTTTTTATATAAAACAATATCCGCATCCGGTTTTTCTTTTAAAAGATCATCATAAATTTTATGCGCGAAAACAGCCAAATCCATCACATCTAAAACTTCAGCCGACCAAACCTTAGCCATCACATGCTTTGAATTTAAGAAAATGGCTGTATTTGATAACAAAACAGCCAAATCAGGCTTATCCCCTTGACTATTTCCCCAAGCATAAAAAAGCTCAGACACAGCTTCTTGAACAGTTTTAATAGGAGGCATGCCCACTTGTGAAACAACATCATAAAAAACAGGATTTTCTTCTGATAACTTTTGATATTGATTATAAAAAACATTCTGGTCATTCCATTCATTTTTCCGCTCAAAAAAATCTTTTGCAGAAATATAGAATGTAAATGAGATATTTTTAGTTAATCCTTGTAATTGATTATAATAAATTTCAGCTGTTTTTTCATCTTTAAAATAGTCATATACAAGAGCCAAATGATATCTTTTTATTTGATGAAATGGCGATTCTTCCTTGATTGAATTTAATAACCCAACAGCTTTATTTTTATCTTCAAGCCCAACATAACACCATGCTTTTAAAGCAGTTATAAATGCAGATGTATCTTTAAAAGATGAAAGAATATCTATGGCCTCTTGATATTTCTTTTCTTTAATTAATTGCGCCACTTTTAATTCTGAAGCATAATGCAATGAACTATCTTTATAAAAATCCTTAGAAAACAAATCAAAAATAGACTGAATATCTCCGGAAACACCCTTTAAAGCATAAAGATCTCTTCTAATATCCTCATTTTCTTTATCAGCTAAATAAGCTTTTTCTAAATAAAAAATACCATTTTTAAAATCACCACTGTTTCGCGCTGAAACACCCGCTAAATAAGCGCCCAATTCAGCTGTTTCCGGTATTTTTCTGGAGGTTTTCAAAAACGTATCAAGCTCTTTCTTATCACTTAAACTTGTTTGTTTTTGTAACACTGTTTTTTTCACAAACTTATTAACATTTACTGAAATTGTATCATACAAAAAAACAGTGGCCACAACACCTGCAACCATAATCATATATATAATTTTTTTCATATCAAATCCCTATTTATAGAAAAACCTTTACTTTTTGGGTTATTTTATGCTATCATCTTTTTACAAAAAAAAGAAGTAAAAAATGAATTATAGTGCAATTTTAAAATGGTATCAATTATCCGGCATTACCGAAGTCATCGGAGAAAATCCTGTTGACCGTTTTTTAGCATTTAAAAATGAACAGTTGGACTCGAAACCTAAAAAAGCACTTCAAATGAACTTTCCCAATCCATCAAAACAAACAATTATTCCCCCTCAAGATGAAAGTTTATCTTTTGTTGCAAAAGCCCAAAGCCTTTCAAAGGAAGCCGCTTCTCTTATTGAACTTAAAGATAAGATTTCTTCTTTTGACGGCTGTTCACTAAAAAAAACAGCCATAAATACTTTTATCGGAATCGGAAAAGAAAAAAATCCGACTGTGTTTTGTGTTTTTGACGCACCCAAAGCTCCTGCAGAAAGAACAGGACATCTATTTGAGGGACCACAAGGTGTTTTACTTCAAAAAATGCTTTCCGCAATTAAATTATCCCCGGAAAACTCCTATATTGCCCCTCTTATTCCTTGGCGATTACCGGGAGATAGAAAACCATCATTAGTAGAAGAAAAAATCTGCACACCGTTTATCCAACGAGCGCTTGAATTGACAAATCCGGATTTTATTTTAATATTCGGTGCTATTCCAACACGCGCTCTTCTTGGCATTGAAAGTATTTCCAAAGCCAGACAAAACGTTCAAAAAATAACCATTAACAACAAAGAAATACAGGTTATTTCTACCTTCGGACCCGATATGGTGTCTGCTTCCCAAACATCCAGAAAAAATGCTTGGGATGATTTAAAAAAACTCGCTCAACTTATTCAAAATAAAGCATCAAACAACGAAGAGGACAAATAAAATGCTTGATATTAAATTCATCAGAGAAAATGCTGATTTGGTCAAAAAAACATTACAAGAAAAATGTTTAACACTTGATATTGACGAATTGCTGTTAATTGATAAGAAAATAATTCAAATTAAGCAATTAATGGAAGCTGAACTTCAAAAAAGAAATGCTTTAAGCAAAGAAATGCCAAAAGCAAGTCCGGAACGGAAAGAAGAAATCAAAGCCCTTTCCAAACAATCAGGTCAACAAGCTGCCGCTTATGCTGAAGAGTTAAAACCTCTTGAAGAACAATTTAAAACCATGATGGGAATGACTCCAACTGTTCCAGCCCCGGATGTTCCGCGTGGCGAAAGTGAAGAAGAAAACGTTGTGATTCGCCAAGTTGGTGAAAAACCTGTGTTTGACTTTGAAATGAAAGATCATGTTGCCTTAATGGATTTAAACGATTGGGGTGAATTTAAAAAGATTTCTCAAATCTGCGGTAGCCGTACAGTCGGTATTAAAGGGGAATTGTTACAAGTTGAAATGGCCTTATGGCAATATACCGTTAACAAACTTATGACAAAGGGCTTCCAAGTAATGAGCGTTCCATCACTCTCATTTGAAAATGCATTTTATCATACAGGGCATTTCCCATTTGATTATGAATCGGTTTATTCAATGCCTAAAGATAACCTATTTTTGGCCGGAACAGCGGAAGTTATTTTAAACAGCATCCATGCCGGTGATATTTTAAAAGAAGCAGATTTACCTATTATGTATGCTGGATTTTCTCCTTGTTTCCGCAGAGAAGCCGGTGCTGCCGGTAAAGATACTCGCGGACTTATCCGCGTTCATCAATTCAGCAAAGTTGAACAATATATCATTTGTAAAGCTGATATTGCCGAATCTGATAAAATGCATAACTTTATCCTTCAAAATGCAGAAGAAATTATGCAGGAAATGGAAATTCCTTATCAAATTATTGCTAACTGCACAGGTGATATGGGTGCTGGAAAATATCGCATGAATGATATTGAAGCATGGTGTCCGGGACAAGATAAATACAGAGAAACACATAGCTGTTCATCTTTATTAGATTGGCAAGCCCGTCGAACAAATATTCGTTATCGCGAAGACGAAACGGGTAAAGTTAAATATGCCTACACATTAAATAACACCGGCCTTGCAACACCACGTGTTTTAGTTGCCTTTATTGAAAACCACCAACAAGCCGACGGTTCCGTTAAAATCCCTGCCGCACTTCAACCTTATATGGGCGGAAAAACAAAAATCGGCGGAAAGTAAACATAGCCAACAAAAAACCCCTGTTAGTCGACAGGGGTTTTTTAATAACCGCATGTTATACCTAAAAGAATAAAATTCCAATCATCTGTTCTTAATGTTAAATAAAACGCTAATCTAACTTCGGACTTCTTAACAACATTCTAACTCTTTTTCTTTCTGGCGTCCTCTCTGTGTCACTACTAAAAACAGGATCAGGCGCTAATGATGGTACAGGGATATTAACAACATCATCACCAAAATGAAGAACCAATGTTTGCAGTGGCAAATCAATTCGATTCGTTTCGGGATTATAAATCCTTGCCCCATAAGCTAAACAAGCGACACTTTTTCTATCTTTGCAAACCCCTTGTTTTGTTCCCGAAGCAACCCCTGTTTTTTCATTATCATCAATATGTTGAATATATGTTTGTGCTAGGGATACATCTCCTTTTGTAACATCCAGAGCAGAGCAAACTTTAACGATTTGTTCTTCTGTAGAGATACCATTGGGTAAATTTTTACTTGGATTGGCATATTTATCCTCTTTATATACTCTTGAAAAATCAGAAAAATCCGGATCGGTTGGTGTTTTATCATAGCTGTTTTGATATGCAACATACGCATAATCAAACCCCAAATCACTTTTTCTTAATAATTTTTCACACAAAGAATAAGAAAGACCTGTAATCCGAACACTCCAATTTTGTTCATCTTCAGCTCGAACCCACACCGGTGTATCTAACACAGTATCAAACGATTCATATTCCCGAACATCCTTCATGGTTGCATCTACAAGGTTACCGTCTCCATCAATTAAGCCTGCCTCAAATGCATTTGTTTTGGATCGATACTTTGCAACTGATACAACATCTCGAATGGGAACAATATAGGGTCTGTAATCATCAGAAACACCTATGGTTTTATCTCCAAAATGAAGGGGAATATCCCATGTGCGTCCACCAGCAATTAAAACACTGATTTGATCCAAAGCATCCGCCTCTTGGGACTTTTTGATGGCATGACCATAACCCATCACCCCACCAATCATAACAACACCAAACAATCCCAAAGCACCAATTGATTCAGAAACTGTTCGCCCATCTTCCATCCCCATTTTCTCTTTTTTCATCAAACCCTCCACTTTATGCATGTCAAAAGTCGAAAAATAACCCAAGGGTATTAGATTTCTAAACATTATTTAGAATAACAATTATACTATACAATAAATTTAAACTTTATAACAACATTTTTTTACTATTTTTAAACGTAATTCAATATGTTATAATATATGTTTTAAATAATCGTTATCAATTTATACTTTTAAAGTAAAACATATAAAAAAGTTTGGGATATTTTCCCAAACTCTCTCTATAAAAAAAATAAAAGCTCTAAAATATGTTTTATTAAATCTAATCCATTATTTTTTTAACAACAAGAGCTTATAAAATATCTCTTGTCATGGATAAAAACTTTTCATGACGCATAGCTTTAAGTTCATCCGGTGTAAACTGCTTTAAGTCATCCAAATGCTTTTTAATGGATGTTGCCAAAGCGCCCATCGCTTCTTTTGGATATCGATGAGCCCCACCAACCGGCTCTTTAATCACTTCATCAATAATTCCCAAACGCAATAAATCATCTGCAGTTAAATTCAAAATTTCAGCTGCTTTAGGGGCCATTTTTGCATCTTTCCACAAAATAGAGGCACACCCTTCCGGCGAGATAACAGAATAAATAGAATTTTCCAGCATTAAGACCTTATTACCAGCAGCAAGTGCTATTGCGCCGCCGGATCCCCCTTCCCCAATAATACAACAAATAAGCGGAACCTTTAAATCCAAACAAGCTTCTGTTGAAGCAGCAATCGCTTGACCTTGCCCACGTTCTTCTCCTTCCATACCGGGAAAAGCGCCTGCAGTATCAACTAAAGTGATCACCGGCACATTAAATTGCTCTGCCATCTTCATTAAACGAATGGCTTTGCGATATCCTTCCGGCTTAGCCATACCAAAATTATGAACAATTCTGCTCTCCGTATCATGACCTTTTTCATGCCCGATAATCATCACTGTTTGCCCTTCAAAATCAGCAAACCCGCCGATAATTGCCTTATCATCAGCAAATGATCTATCTCCTGACAAAATACAAAAATTTTGAAAAATCGCATTAATATAATCAGAAGTGTGCGGTCTTGCTTCATGGCGCGCAACAGCAGATTTTTGCCATGCGGACAAATTACTATAAATTGATGAAAGAGCCTTGTCTTTTTTATTTTTTAATCTTTCAATTTCAGCTTTTTTTTCCTCCGCCGTTCTGGTTCCATCTGTTTCAACCAGACTTAAACGAGAATCAATTTCAAGTATCGTTTGTTCAAAATCTAAATATTGCATCCTTAATCCTTTTTCAATTTGATTTTTTTCATTATAATGAGTATAGTCAAAAAAGTCCAGTTATTTATGTGTTTTTTATAAAAGTGAAATATTTATCAGGTATAAAATGAAATTAAAATTCTTTTCATCTGCATTTTTTTTAGGGTTATGTTTCCTATCAGGAATAACAATTTCTTTTCCCTCTTTTGCAAAATATCCCTTCCAACCTAGCGCAGCCATGCATGGTGAACCAAAATATAAAAAAGGATTTTCCTCTTTTGATTATGTAAATGTTTCTGCACCAAATGGGGGTGAACTGAAACAAGCCTCTTTTGGATCTTTTGATACTTTTAACCCTTTTTCAATTAACGGTGTTTCAGCTGCCGGCATTGGATTAACACATGATTCCTTAATGAAACAAAGTGAGGATGAAGCTTTTTCACTTTATGGATTAATTGCTGATGGTTTTTATATTTTACCTCAAAAAAAAGGCGTTTCATTTCGTTTAAATAAAAACGCCACATTCAATGATGGATCCCCTATCACTCCACAAGACGTTCTTTTTTCATTTAATATTTTAAAAGAACAAGGATCACCAACATACAGGTATTATTATCGAGATGTTGAAAAAGTTGAAATTGAAGGTGAAAAAATCATCACATTCTATTTTGTTAAAAACACACAAAACAAAGAACTCCCTTTTATTTTAGGAGAACTACCCATCCTTTCAAAATCATGGTGGGAAAAAAGAGATTTTTCAAAAACATCTCTTGAAATCCCCGTTTCAAGTGGCCCCTATATCATTGATCACTTTCAAGCAGGCAGATATATTGTTTATAAAAAAAATCCAACTTATTGGGCATGGAATTTAAATGTTAATAAAGGATATTATCACTTTGATAAATTCAGATTTGACTACTATCGGGATACAACTGTTGCAGTTGAAGCATTTAAAGCTGGCGAATTTGATATCCGCCTTGAAAATGAAGCTAAAAAATGGGTTAATTTTCAAAATGAAAAAAATGTTCAAAACGGACGCATTTTAATGAAAAGCTTTTCCCATCATATGCCGAGCGGCATGCAAGGTTTTGTTTTTAATTTAAGAAAACCAATTTTTCAAGATAAGCTCGTTCGACAAGCTCTCCTACTTGCCTTTGATTTTAATTGGATGAATAATAATCTTTTTCATGGATTATATACCAGAACAACCAGTTTTTTTGATAACTCAAACTTAAAAGCCCCTTCTTTACCAGATAAAGATGAGTTAAAATTATTAGAACCATATAAAAATATATTAGATGAAAAAATTTTCAGTCCACTTTATCAACCAGAAGAAAAAAATCCAAGAAAAAGACTCTATCAAGCCATGAAACTACTCAATCAAGCGGGCTGGACTGTGGATAATAAAGGTATCTTAAAAAAAGAGAATATTCCCTTTGAATTTGAAATTTTAATTGATACAGCATCCAGCGGGGCATGGGAAAGAATTATTCTGCCATACATCGGTAAATTAAAACGCCTTGGTATCACAGCTCACATTCGCGCCGTTGACTTACTTCAATATAAAAATAGACTTGATTCTTTTGAATATGATATGATTGTAAGTGTTTGGGGACAATCTCTTTCCCCTGGAAATGAACAAAGGTATTTTTTCAGCTCATCAGCTGCCGATTCAAATGGATCAATGAATTATAGTGGTATTAAAAATCCAGCTGTTGACGCTATAATTGAAAAAATTATTTCTGCCAATTCACAAAAAGAGCTTGAAACAGCTATTCATGCGTTAGACCGTATTTTGTTAACGGAAATCATTGTTATTCCACATTGGTATTCACCCCAAAACAGATACATGTTTCAAAACAATATCAGAATGCCTCAAAATCCCCCTTTAAAAGGCACAAATATTTTAACCTGGTGGAAAATATAAAAAACTATAAGATTTTAATTTCAAACACTCTTTTTTACTTGCCTTCTATAAAAAAAGGATTTATCCTAAACAGAGAATAACAAGAAAGGGACGCCTCATGAAATTATTAAAATCAGCTTTGTTTTTAACCTGTTTTTCATTAAGTTCAATCGGCTTTACTCAAAATGCTTTTTGGTCATTTGATACAAATGATAATGAATTGAGCATCCCCCTTCAATGTGATGGTCAATTTGATGAAACTCGTGGGGGTGTATTTTTACCAACACCGGATGAACTTTTTGATTATGGCGAAACCTTTTTACTGGAAAAGGGGAAAGAAAAAAATAATGCTGCATATTGTTTACTTTCTGCTGCTCTTCAAGGTCATGTCGAAGCCCAATATCGTTTAGCCCAGCTCTATAACAAAGGAATTATTTTCCCTCAAAATGATTTGGCTGCTTATAAGTGGTCTTTCCTTGCCTCTTTATATGGCCATAAAAAAGCAGAACAAATGGCCTTAACGCTCGAACAGTTGCTTTCAACACAAGACATTGACTTGGCAACAACGTCCATAAAAGACATGCTCCCTAAAATTACCTCTATTAAAAATGCTGATTTATCCAAAATTAATCAGGATTTAGATACTAAAAAAGAAGAGCTTGCAAAAATTAATAAAGAGATTGATGACATATTGGGGATTAACTTTGTTTCTCCTACCGGAGGAAAAAATGCTTCTGTTACAAGAAAACAACTCAATCATTTTTCATCTGAAGATAGGTTATAACCCATGCTCTTTTTAAAATCATTCGTGTTTTTTTTCTTTCTACCAATCATAGCTTTTGCAGAAACATTTTTAGCAAATACCAGCGATATACCGGTTATGAATGGCCTTCAAATCAACTCTGCTGAAGAAATGGATTTTGATACACCTACCGGACAGTTACTTGTTTTAGAAGGTGTTTCCAATAAAAAATGCGGTGATGAAATTTTAAAATTTTACCAAACAACGCTTCCTCAATTAGGATGGAAAGAAACTGAACAAGGGATATTTAACCGTCAAAATGATTCTTTAACCATCACTATTTTAAAAAATAATCAACCGTCAAAGGTTCGTTTTGACATCTCTTTAACAGGAGATAAATAAGAACTGTTTGTTTTAATTTAAGAAAATAAAAAATAAGTTGACTTTTCTTTTTATTTAGTGTATAAGGAAGGCCTTAGATTTAAAATTTTTCAATTGAGGAATAAAAATATGGCCAATATTAAATCGGCAAAAACACGTGTAAGACGCAACACAAAAAAAGAAAGAGTCAACGCTGACCGTTTAAATGCAGTCAGAACTGCAACAAAAAAAGTTCGCGCTGCCATCTTAGCCGGTGACAAAGAAGCTGCTCAAGCAGCATTCAAAGTTGCTGAATCAGCTTGGGCTCGTGCTGGTGTTCGCAATACAGTTCATAAAAGAACAGCTTCTCGCAAAATTTCAAGATTAGCTGCTGCTGTTAAAGGAATGTAAGTTTTACATCGTAGCCAAAAAAAATAAAGCACTGTTTAAGTGCTTTTTTTTATGAAAGGAACTCTATGACAAAAATAATTTTATGGGACTGGGATAACACACTTGTTGACACTTTTGGCGCTATTTTAGCTGCACAAAATATAATGAGAAAAGCATATAATCTTCCTTCCTGGACAAAAGAAGAAGCAAAAATTGCCATGAACAGCAGCGGAAGGAATTTGATAAAAGATCTTGTCGGTGAAGAAAATGCCATTGAAGCCAGAAAAATATTTTTAAAAGCTTATGCTGAAAGCGCTGCTGAAATTTCCTTGAAAGAAGGCGCTAAAGAAATTACTCGTTGGACAAAGGAAAATGATTTTATCAATATGTTAGCAAGCAATAAAGCAGGTCCAATTTTAAGAAATGAAGTTGAAACATTGGGATTAACCTCTCATTTTCATAAAATTGTTGGTGCAGAGGATTTTACCCATGATAAACCTTCAAAAGAATTCACAGATTCAGCTTTGCAAGGATATGTTACCGATGAAATTTATTCTATTGGTGACGGGAAAGCCGATATTTTAATGGCTCATAATTATGAAAATGGAAAAGGCATTTTGGTATGGACAGATCCAAATTCTAATGAATTTAATGAAATAAAACCTGATTTTGTTTGTTCCTCTTTAATGGATTTAAAAACAATCCTTTTTAAACAAAACCAACGTTCCTAAAAGTTATCCACAAGCAAAAAAAAACGCCAAATATTTTGGCGTTTTTTCTTTTAGTTACGTCCATCAAATTTTGCACTTGCAATTTGTGCTGTGGAGGCTAAATTTTTAAAGTTATTTTGAAATAAAGGAGACTCCAAAACCTGCTTAAAAAAATCATCAGAAATGGGTTTATTTTCCTTCATATGCTGCTTATAAATCGGATAAACAACATGAATCAAAGAATCAACTTCAGCAAAATTTGAATTAATTTTGGGCAAATTTAAAAGATTGAATGATTCGTCTTGTTTTTCCTTAAAAAATCCAGAACAAGAATCCGCAAAAGCTTCATGAATAATTGCATAAGCAAATCTATTGGGATTTTTTTTATTTTTTGATGCAAAATAATTTTCCAAATGTTTAAATACTTTATGTGCAGATGAATCTGGATTATTTGCGATATCTGATGCACTTTCAGAATTTTCAAATAAAAAATGCCCTAATTCATGAACTGGAGTAAACATTCTTCGTGTTAGAATACAACTATTATTTAAATAATGATCTTTAGGCTCATTTTTATCTATTGAAATATTTTGGTGGATACAATCTTTTGTAGAAGACCCCGTATCTAACATTATTGATGGGAAATGATGCAAATATAAATTTGTTTTTTTTGATTTATCAACCTGAAAAAATGCATACATTTTTTCAAAATAATCGTATAATCCATTCTTTTCATATGATGAAGAAAGCGTTGATACACTTTGAAGAATTGTTTTTTTGTTTAAATCATAAAATTTCTTATATGACTCGTAAGCATTTTCTAAAATTCTTTTGTTATCTTCCCCTAATTGAAATGTTGTTGTTATGTCATTTATTAACTGTTTAGAAGAATTATACTTCCCTGAATTGACATCTATTGTTAAATTTTTCAATTTATTTATGGCTTCTTTTTTTTCTTCAAAAGAAAGCTTGTTCATGCCAGAAAATGTTTGTTCTAATAATGGAATATTTTGACTGGAATAACTTTGCAATAAATCACTAAATGAAAAAGCACGATCAGTTGTGGAATTTATAAGGTCACTAAAACCATATCCCCATAATGAAAAAAAACTAACAAGCGAATCTGTTTTAATATCCATACATACCATTATAAATCTCCCTCCTATATAACCCAACCTAGATATTATATCACATTTAGACCTTTTTATCAATAATGTTATTAATGAGAAAACATCATTGCAACTAACACAAAGATTTTTAAAATAAAATCTAAAACACCTATAAAGAAATCACTAATCGCCATTAAAATTGAAGAAGATTTCCATAAATTCAACAATGTTTTTCCCACTGTTTTTTCAGCAATTCTACCCATATACATCCCCATGGATTCATCATTGCCTCGTTGCCATTGTTTATTTTCATGAGCCTTAATCTGATCCTCACTTAAACAACTTCCCATTCCGTATCGTTTTGTTCCATCAGGACAAATTCTTAAAACAGAAATCCAACTATCAGTCCTTTTAACTTTTCTTATCCATCTATTTGAACAATTTTCATCAGATAATCCTGTAGAAGAAAACCAATCGTCTTTCCCTTCCTCTCTTAGATTATGTATTCTTTCTTTTATTTTATCATTTGACATTAAAATAGCTTTCGTTTCATCACAAGAATAACAAGATAATGACCCACTTTTTAAAGGATATTGCTCTGGACATTCTTTTAAATGGCACACTGTTTTTAATTGTTTACCTTCTAAAGGTTGAATAATTGAAATATC
>JAGCKR010000040.1 GCA_017647405.1 Alphaproteobacteria bacterium | reverse complement strand
GATGCCTTTCAAAATTATTTTTCTGTTTATGAAGAAAATAAAAGATTGCGTCATGAAAATCAATTATTAAAAGAATGGCAAAATAAAGCCCTTTCTTTATCAATTGAAAATAAAGAGTTAACTGAAATTTTAAATTATCAATCGCGCCCAGAAGCTTCTTTTAAAACTGTGATGGTTTTGGCGGAACATCACAGCATTTTTTCTCATTCTTTGATATTGGCAGCTGGCAAAAAAAATGGGATTCAAAAAGGGGATGTGTTGTTGCTTAATGGCGCTTTGTTTGGCCATGTTATTGAAGTGGGGCAAACAACATCAAGAGCCTTAAAACTTTCAGATTATTATTCAAGATTACCTGTTTTTGTTGGCCCAATGAAAGAACCAGCTATTTTAGTTGGCGATAATTCAGATGAACCGGATTTGGTGGCTCTTCCTGAAGAAGCCACTTTAAAAGAAGGCGATTTTGTTTTTTCTTCAGGGGTTGCGGGTGTTTATCCACAAGGCCTTGCTATTGGATATGTTAAAAAAGTAAAAGATGGGTTTAAAGTGCGTTTAATGCAAAATAAAAATAACTTGGGTTTTGTTGAAGTTGTTAATTTTGGGCTCAGTGGGTTAATTGAAGAGGATGCCTCAAAAGGGGAAAAAGAGTAATGCGGTTTTTAAAAAAGAAATATTTTTCATACGTTGTTCCTTTTTTGGTTTTGCTTCTTTTTGCTTTTTTTGAAGCTGTTTTTTTTGTTCAAGGGAATAAAGATATCTTTTTAATTTCTTTATTAACGTGTTTCACTTTTTATTTTTCCGTCTTTAATTCTAAAAGATTGAATATAGTATTTATTTTTCTTATAGGCATTTTTTCGGATATGCTTTTATTCTTTCCATTGGGTTTTCAATCTTTTATTTTATGTTTTACGGCGTTTTTTTCTTGTTTATTTAAAAGAAGTTTATTGTCTTTATCCTTCAAGGGGCAATGGGCTGTTTTTTCTGGGGTTTTATTGATTGTTTCACTCTCGGGTCTTTTGCTTTTGCAGTTAACCTTAAATAAATTAGTTTCTCCGGCTTCATTTTTGCTTAATTATATTGTGATTGTTTTAAGTTATCCGTTTATTGCTTCTTTTTCAGCTTTTATTAACCAAAAAACGGGGGATCATAGATGAGTGCCCCTTGGAAATATGAAAAAGATCGCATTTTTATTAAGCGATTATTAACGTTAGCTGGTATTTTTTTTCTGTTAATTCTGGTTTTAATTTCCAGAGTTTTTTATCTTCAAATTTTGCAAGGGGATCGTTATCGTTTTTTAGCCGATAAAAACAGAACATCTATCAGATTAACGCTTCCTTCCAGGGGAAATATTTTTGATCGAAATGGCGTTAAAATTGCTGAATTAGGCAAGGGTGGAAAGGTTGTGTTTGCGTCTTTCGTTAAAGAACCTTACGATATTGCCGTGATTGATACTTTCGGCGTGGCGTTTACCGTAAACACCGAAGACCTTTCAATTGAAGGTAGAACAAATAAAGGCAAAACGCTTAAATACGAACACAAAAAGCGTCAACCCGAATACGTTATAAAAATAGCAAAAGAAGATAAATAAATAAAGGAGATGAATATATGAAAACAGTAAAAGATAAATATTTAGTAGTTGGTGCAGACTTTGCAGGTTTCCCTTTAAAAGAAGTTGTTGTTGAACACTTAACCAAAAAAGGTTGGAAAATTCTTGACCTTGGTGTTAAAAAAGATAGTGACCCTAACGATACTGACCTTATGTTCCACAGAGTAGGTTTAAGGGTTGGTGCTGAAATTTCAGAAGGCAACTATGAAAGAACAATGATTTTCTGTGGCACGGGTAT
>JAGCKR010000039.1 GCA_017647405.1 Alphaproteobacteria bacterium | reverse complement strand
CCAACATTATTATAAATCCATTTCTTATCAAGCTGTTAATAAAATAGCCTAATTCTATCATTTATTAATCCCTTATTTTTTTTATTCCTTTCTGCTTAACAAAAAAATCTAAACGCCCCACTATATTTTACGATATGGGTTTTATTTTGGGGCTATGCCCCGCCGGCCCCTTATGTCGCATAATAAATATTATTTAAAACTATAAAATTATACCTTATAATTCATCAAGATATACAAATTAAGATATGTCTTGTTTATTTTTTAAGGAAAATAATCAGGAATTTTAAAATAGGAATCTATCTATTGATTTTTTGAGCGAATATAATTATATTGAAACAAAATAAGCCTTCACTCTCATACATATATAGGTGCTCATATGAAAGAAATCAAGTTACAAGGCCTATCCCCCAACGGCGAAGAAAAAACATATTCTTTAAGTGATTTTAAAGGAAAAACCATTGTTTTATATTTTTACCCAAAGGACAACACATCCGGTTGCACTCAAGAGGCCTGTTCTTTCAGGGATAATATGAACAGACTTATCCCCTCCTCTGTTGTTATCGGTGTCAGTCCAGACAACATCAAAAGCCATCAAAAATTTAAAGAAAAAGAAAATTTAAACTTTATTTTACTTTCTGATCCGGAACATAAACTTTCTTCCCTTTTTAATGTTTGGGTTCAAAAATCAATGTATGGACGCAAATATATGGGTATTGAACGATCAACTTTTATTTTAGACAAGGATTTAAATATTGTTAAAGAATGGCGAAAAGTAAAAGTAAACGGACATGTTGATGAAGTGCTCTCTTTTTTGAAAAATATTGGCTGATAGACTTGATTTATTTTCTTAGCAATTACTAATGCCTTAAAAGGGACAAATAAACTAATCCTTCATGCGTTGAGATTGATTCATGGGTGGGGAAACGGACTTTTTAATCAAACACCATTTTTGGTATTCTTTAAATTCTTCTGATATTTCAACTAACTTTAAATATTCTTGCGTCAACCCAATGGCAAGATCCGATGCTTTTTCTCCTTTTTCATTTAAAGTATATACATTAGCCCCCCTTTTAATAAGCAAATGAACAATCTCTGTTAAATTACCCTTTGCTGCATAATGAAGCGGCGTATTCCCATAAGAATCCATTTTTTCAACATCCGCACCTTTTTCAATTAATAAAGAGGCCTCTCTTTCTCTTGTTGAATTTGAAAAATGACTTTCTCCATGAACAAAATATGATTCATAATATTTCCCTTTTTTCAAAGCAGATATTAAAGCAGTTTCTCCAACATTATTTTGAGCGTTTATATCTATATTTGAAAGAAGGTTTTGCAATATATTTAAATTCTTAAAAGCATAAATACCGCCTCTACAACAATTTAAATGAGTTGCCCATAAATGCAATAACGTGTTCCCCTCTTCATCTTTTTGAGTTAAGTCAGCATCTTTAAGCTCTAAAAAGAGGTCAGGCATTTCAAGCAACACATAAGAAAGAAGAGGTTTGTCTTTTATCTTTGATTTTTGAATATCTAATCCATACGAAATAAGCAAAGGCAAAATTTCTTCAAACCCATATCGACGACAATCAAGCGGTGATTTTCCAGCTTCATTTTTGCGATTAACATCCACACCTTTTTCTAACAAAGCTTTTAATATCTTTTCATCCACCGAAATAGCTTTTGAAAAAAATGCCGTCAATACTGTTTCTCCGTTCGGATAAACCTTATTTAATGTTTCTTTTGATGAAGCATTTATCATATCAATGGTTAACATATTTCTCATGGCAGCATACATAACAGGGGTATACCCTTCATTATTTTCCAAATTAAAATCACAACCAGCTTTAACCAATTTTTCACTTAATTCCGGATAAACATGTGCCAATGTGTTACCATTTTCATCTCGAACAAAAGCATCTCCACCATTACTTAAATAACAACAAACATAAATATAGTAAACTTTAAAAAGACCGTTTTTATTAATTTCTTCTTTGGCGTGTTTCAAAAGGGAAAACTCTTGTTTTTTTTCTTCTTTTTCATTATGAGAATGGCTCGTTTTACTTTTTTTTAAAAAAAACTTGTTAAAAAAATCCATTTTATTCCTTTCTTAATTATTAGAAATAATGTATAGCATTTTTTCATTTTTTCGTCAAATGTTTTTAATATTCTTTTCTTTTTGTCGCCAACGCATTAAATTACTTATTTTTTTACTTGACCCCAAACACTCTTTTTGATATATTTCACTAATAAATTTAAATGGAAATACATCATGGAACAAAAAGAAATTAATCAACTCAGTCAAACCTTAAGAAAACTTGTAAAAATCGGCAAGAAAGAATTTTTTAGCATTCCTTATAAAAACGAGCATGCTACCTATGCATTAGCAGTTCTTTTATTTGATAACAAACATCAAGGAGCCAATCTCTTTTTAAATAAAGATGATTTTAATAAATTATATCCTTTATTAAATGAAATTGTTGAATGGACTGATAGATTTACAATTATCGTTACCAGCGATACCCTTTCAAATGATAAATTAAGAGAAGCAATGCCATTTGAAACGGATTCCCATTTTAATGAAACCCACCCAACCGTAAAAAGCTTAATGGGGCACTCTGCAACTGTTAAAGTTGTTGAAATGAAAGAGGATGAAAGATATCCCTCTTTTATACTCATGAATAACATACATTTACTTCGGTTTATAGATGCCAACGCTTTGGGTTGTTGCGTCAATGTTAAATATAACTCTCAAGAACGCCAACGCCATGAAGAATTTAAAGAAGTGTTTCAAGATTTAGTAAAAAGAAGTATCCCCTACTCTCCTGATTTGGTAAAAAAACAAAATTTAAACTTTGATATAAAGCCCATTCGGTTTGAACATACAAAAGAATAATTAATTCTTTACATTTAAACTCATACCTCATATACTTCCTTATATGTGGAGGTTAATATGGATTTATCTATTCAAATAATGAGTATAACTCAAACCATTAATGAAACGCTTAACTTTCAAACAGATGATTCCTCTTCATTTTGGAAAGATCCATTATTTCAGGCTTATCCGTCTATAGATAAAAGATTTGGATTTTATTTACCTTGGTCAATTAGAAAAGAATATCTTTCCTATCAGCTCATGAAAATATATAGCGAAGAGAAAAAAACATTTAAACAGCAACAAAAGATCTATATAAAACAATGGACTCAATATAGAGAAATGCTCACCGATATCTTTTCAGAAATATTCCATATTGATTGCAAAAATAGGTTTAACGAGATACAAGTTGATTTGTCTTTAAATCCGATTTGTCCGAGATACATTGATGAAAAAAGATTTTCTGTTTTTTATAAGTATGGACCAAAACAATTTTTAAATCTTGCAATACATGAAATTATCCACTTTATTTGGTTTGATGTATGGCAAAAGCATTTTAAAGATAACAAGCAAGAATATGAACAACCACATTTAAAATGGCTTTTAAGTGAAATGGTTATTGATACGCTTATCAAATATACCAAATTGAACACTCTCTATGCAAAAGAAGATATTGATAAACCTGCTTACGCATATTTCTATGATATCCATATTCAGGGAAAACCAATCCTAGAAAAGTTAAAAGAAATATATCAAACAACTTCTTCCATTCAAAACTTTATGGAAAAAGCTTATCTATATTTGCAAGAAAATGAATCTGAAATCCAAAAACAAATTATTTAGGAGACTCTCTATGAACAAATATTTTCTTATCCCACTTCTCTTTCTCTCAGCTTGCTCTTCTAACAATAAAGAACTTTATACAAACGATTATGGGTTTGGCACTTTTGAAACAACCTGCGAAACTTTGGGGAAATGTTATCAATCCGCCTATAAACAATGTTCAGGCAGATTTGAAAAATTAGACCGAGTTGTTTTGCCCAAAGGCGATAAACCCATTAATTTGGTTTATGAATGCCGATAAATCAAAAAATGATATACTCATCTCGAAGGATATATCACTTTTTGATAAATATTTACTAAAATAGTTATCTGATCACACCACAGGCAATCCGTTCACCGCCACCACCCAATGGTTTAGGAGTATCGGCATAATTATCACCTCCTTTATGAAGAATAAGGGATTTTCCTTTGATTTCATCCAAGGTGATCTCATTTTTATAAAATCTTGTTTTAACTTCCCCATTTGAATCAGCTATCAAAACAGGTAAATCTCCTTTATGTCCGTTTTTATTTGGACCCAAATGCTTTTTGGTTTCATCCGGATCATAATGAGAACCGGCCCCTCCAAAAGAAACTTCTTTTCCATCCACAACAGAGGACGCACACTTACCAAATTCATGAATATGAAAGCCATGCGCTCCTTTTGGAATATTATATAGGTCAACCAAAAATTCAACTCCGTTATCATTTTCTTGAAGAGTCACAATTCCCATATTTTCATTATTCACGGAATATAAAGGGACCATCACTTTATTTTCTTTTATGCATCCGCTCAGCAACACAATACTTAATAATATATATAATTTCATCAAAAACCTCTCTTTCCTAAAAAAGATAGTTTTTATTCTTTATAAATAAACAGTTGAACAAATTTTGATTATGACATTTTTATGAAATAGCTCTTGACATATATATCCAAAAGGCGTATACCGACGTTTAGTATTATTTGAATAAATCAACAAAGAAAAGGAGCAAAGAATGAAATATTCAAATACGGCTATTAAAGAGCTTTCTAAAAGATATCGAAACATTTTAATCAAGTGTGCCCTAATTAATGCCATCGCATTAACTGCATTTTCTGCATCAGCTTTTGCTCAAGCAGATTCTTGGTTAGCAACAAGCATTAATGAATCTCAAGATGTTATTACAGTTTCAAAAGATATGGATGGGACAGGCGTCGTAATAGAAAAATCCACAACAATTGACTTTAACGGACACACCTATACAGGATATGACTCTTCAGTAGGTTCTACTGGCACAACAACGCAATTATTTCAAATTAAAAATAAAGCAACAACTGGCGATAGATACACCGTTACTTTGAAAAATGGAACACTGAACATATTACCAACTGCCCCTAAAGATGCCAACAATTTTAATTTTAAAATGGGGATTCAAAATTATGTTGATTTGACTTTAGATAATATTGTTGTAGATGGTTCAAATCTGATTGGTTCCAACACTTATGCTTTATCCAACAATAACGGAAAAACAACCATCAAGAATTCAACAATTATAGGGAAATCAGACGGCTTTGCATTTGATGTTTATCATTATGCCTCTGGTGGGTATAAAGATGGTGTTGAAGTTACCTTGGCAGGTGGAAATACTATTCTTGGCAACATAGATATAGATACACAAGGAAGAGGATCTGATAAAGCCGTTTTAAACATGAAGGGTTCTAACACAATTACAGGAAATATTACCAATCATGGGGGAACAATTAATGTTGCGGGTGATTTAACATTAAATGGAAGTATGAAAGGTACCGGCCAAATCACTTTCGCTAATGGTTCCTCTCTCACAACAGCTTTGGATGACACAGTTAAAATCAGTGCAGATAAGGTTTCAATCAATAATTCATCTTTAAACTTGATTTTGAACCAAGATGTCACAGCTAAAACATATAATTTTATTGAATCAAATGATATTACTGGTGCCTTTAAAATTGCTGACAATGGCTTATATTCATTCAAACAAGAAGGCGGAAAAATTGTTGCAACGGAAAAATCAAGTGGTGAAATTGCTCAAAACACAGGCGCATCCGAACAAGATGCCAACGCATTGCTTGCCATTATTGATGCAAATAAGACAAATGGTAAAGGTGGCGCTTTAGCCAACGCTTTATCAAATGCTGTACAATCAGGTAACGGAGCTCAAGCTATCCAAGCAGCAAAAGAAGCTGCTCCAACGGATTCTCAATTTGTTGCCGGCATTGCAAAAGAAACCGCTAATACGTTAGCCAATGTTTCACTTGTTCGCATGGATTCAATAAAAGGAACATCTGGCGGTGATACAACAAATGGGGCTGGTATTTGGGCACAAGGTCTTTATAATCACACCAAACAAGATGCAACAACAAGATCTGATGGCTTCTCAGCAAATTCACGTGGATTTGCATTCGGTGCTGATAAAGAATTATCAGATTCTGTTATGTTTGGTATGGGATATGCCTTTATGAACACAGATGCCGATTCACTTGGCAGAGATATCAAAGTCAACAGTCATAATATTTTTGCTTATGGTAAATATCAACCTTCACAATGGTATATTTGCTCTATTTTAAACTATAACATTTCAAAATATAAAGAAAGAAAAGCTCCGATGGGCGTTCTTCTTCGCAGTGAATATGATGTTAACTCATATGGTGGACAACTTATGACAGGCTATGAATTCAAAAACGGCATTCGTCCATATGCTGGATTCAGATACTTATTTGTTGATGCCGGCTCATACTTTGATGGTATCCAACGTGTTCATTCCGAAAAGGAAGATGTTTTAACCTCTCTTGTCGGGATTAAATACACAACATCCGTTAAAACAAATGATATCATGATTCGCCCAACAGCAAGAATTGCAGCCACCTATGATTTATTGAGCGAAAACTCTCAATCTAATATTTCCGTAATGGGTGGAAGCAACTATCAAATGGATGGAACACGTTTACATCGTTTCGGTATTGAAACGGTTATCGGAGCCACCGCAACAATTGATAATGTTGACATTACACTTGAATATAACGGGGCCTTCAGACAAGATTACCGTTCACAAGGTGGTATTTTGAGAGCCAGATATAATTTCTAATCATTAGGAAAATTCAAAATATAAAACCGTCAAAATATTCTTTTGGCGGTTTTTTTATTGATAATAAAAAGACACTCCCTATCTAAATTTATATTATTTAAAGAAAGGAGTGTTTTATGAAATATTCAAATACAGCTCTTAAAGAGCTTTCAAAAAGATACAAAAATATTTTGATTAAATGTACTTTAATAAATATGGCATTATTTTTAGCTGTTCCCTCAAGTGCTAATGCTAACACAACTCTTGAATCCAGAACAGTCATTAATGAAAATACAACTTATAATAATTTATCCGTTTCAAATATTCAATCAACATCATCTAATAACGGTGGAGTTTTTTATCTTGAAAACGTTCAAAATGTTACTTTAACTTTTGATGGGACAACAAATTTCTCAGGCAATTCCATTATTGATGGTGGTATGGGTGGTGGCATCGGTAATGGATGGTTAAGCACGAAAGACAGCGCTGTTTGGTCGCCTTTTACACCAGGGGGAAAAATTGTTTTTAACGGAGAAACCTCTTTTTCAAACAATTCAACAAATAATGAAAACGGTGCCGGAGCTATTTTTAACTATGGAGTCGGGACAACAGAAAATCCGGATATTCTCTTTAACGAAAAAACAACTTTTTCTCAAAACAAATCAACCTCAACCAATCCAAAAAATATCTATCCTTCCGGGGGCGGTGCAATCCACCACCGTGGTGGCGCCATTGTTTTTAAAAAAGATGCTTCTTTTACAGGAAATGAATCCGGTTCAAGAGGTGGTGCTATTTTAAGCATTGGAGATATTATTTTCAAAGGAGCCACTTCTTTCACTGATAACAAAGCCGGATCTTCCGGTGGAGCTATCGCAGCTTTGGGCGGGAATATCACTTTTAACGGACAAGCTGAATTTATAAATAACACGGCTACCACAGGGTCAGCTATTGCCAGTGATGGAGAAGCCGGAGCAATCACTTTTAATGATCACGCTACTTTTAAAAACAACACGGGAACCGCTGTTTTATGGAACAATGGAAAAACAAGAGAAGTTTATTTTAATAACGGTGCAACGTTTGATTCAAACACAAACACACAAAATGGAACCTTACAAAATGCAGGCTCTGTTTATGTAACAAACGGTGATTTCACATTAACAAACAATACCGGCTCAAATGGCGGGGCCCTCAAAAATTCCGGCACAATTTTGGTTGATACAACTGGAGAAATCAATATTTCAAACAACGAAACATCCAGCTCAGCAGGCGCTTTTGATAACGGAGGCAACGTTTCATTTTCGGCCTCAAAAATCATTTTTTCAAATAACAAAGCTGTATCAAACTATGGGGGAGCTATTTTTAATAATGGAACTTTAAATATTTTAGGGAATGAAAATATTTTTTCCAACAATACAGCCGATGAAACAAACACAACAAAAAGCGGCGGCGGAGCCATTCATAACCGATCATCTATGAATACGGCATTGATTACAATCGGGACCTCTGATAGCATAAATACCTTTGAATCAAACAGTTCAAATGCTCATGGTGGCGCTATTTTATCTCGAGCAGTTGATGGAGAATCTGAATCATCAAAAGTTATCATAAACGGAACAACAACTTTTACTCAAAACAAAGCGCAAGCAAATGGAGGAGCCGTTTGGAACTATGTTGCCGAAAAAAATGGCACGACAGGAACAAGCACCTTTGAAACAAACGGAACAACAACTTTTGAAAACAATACTGCCGAGGGTCTTGGAGGAGCCATATATAACAACTCTTTAGCAACCTTTAATGGTATAACCATTTTCAAAGACAACTCTGATTCAACCGGCGCCAATGATATTTATAATGACGGAACAATTACCTTTAATGGAGATGTTACATTAGATGGTGGTATTTCGGGAAATGGTTCTGTTACCTTTGCGAAAGGGTCAAATCTGACAGCCGAACTAAATAAAACAACAATTTTAGCCAATAGTGTTACTTTTGAAGGAAATAACATATTCAATTTAACCATTGCCAATGGGATGGCCGAAGCTGAATATGATTTCATCACATCATCAGCGTTAAATGGAAAAGAAAACGTCAACATTACTGAAAATGCCATTTATAATCTTGAGCTTACTGATGCCGGAAAGATTAATGTGTCTGTAAAATCTGGCGAAGAAATTGCTAAAAGCATTGATACCCCTATCTCATCTCAAGAAGCTAACGAAGCTTCTGCCATTTTAAAAACAAATGGAAATGGAACAGATCTTGGCAAACAATTAGCCAATAAAATTTCAGAGGCTATTCAATCAGGGAATAGTGTAGCCGCAATTCAAGCATTAAAAGATATTGCCCCTTCAACTTCCCAAGTTATTTCCGGAATTGCCAAGGAAGCATCCACAACAATTTCGCGCATTTCCGGTATCAGAATGGATTCTATTAAAGGCCGATCTGGTGGGGATACATTGGAAAATACCGGTCTTTGGGCTCAAGGTCTTTATAATCACACAAAACAAGATTCAACATCATCTTCCGCTGGATTTAAGGCAAATTCACACGGGCTTGCCATCGGTCTTGATAAAGAAATTGTAAAGCATCTTCTTTTAGGCATTGGATATGGTTATTTGCATACGGATGCTGATTCCCTTGGACAAGATATTGAAGTTGATGGACATAATTTCTTTGTTTACGGGAAATATCAACCAACAAGATGGTATGTCAGTTCTGTTTTAAATTATAATTTTGGAAGATATACTCATAAAAAATCTCCTTTTGGTATTTTGCTTAAAAGCAAATACAATGTCAACTCTTGGGGAGCGCAAGTTTTAACGGGTTACGCTCTACCAAGCGGATTTACAACTGAAATCGGCTTAAGATATTTGTATGTTGACGCAGAATCATATTTCGATGGTATTCAACGGATACGATCAAATACAGATGATGTTTTAACAGCTGTTGCCGGTGTGAAATACCAACATGAGATGTATCGTACTTCTGACTTCTCCATAAGCCCCACTCTTCATTTAGCCGCTACATATGATCTAATTTCAGATAATTCCACTGCAAATGTTTTAGTACTGGGTGGCGGAAACTATCGTATTGATACCAAACGATTGCATCGTTTTGGAGTAGAAGCAGGTGCAGGAATAACCGCAACCATTGGAAATTTGGATTTAACTCTTGAATATAATGGAGCCTTTAGAAAAGATTATGATTCTCAAGGAGGCATTTTAAGAGCAAGATATAACTTTTAACTAGCTCATTATCAAAAAATAATAACGTTATTCAACAAATGCAGATTAATAAGCAAAAAGAAAAGGCGGTTTAAAACCGCCTTTTCTTTTTGTTGCACCTTCTTAGAATTTCCATTCTAAGCGAAGCATACCGCTGTGATCCAAATATTCTTTACGATAGTTGCCGTTATATTCAAGCTTCAAGGTGGCGTTGTCGCCTAAATCCATCCCAAAGCCGGCAACAACCGTTGTGCTCAGTCTATCAAGCGCTTGGCCTTGGATGGTATAGGTTGCGCCATTTGCCAACGTGTTGACGGATGACACATCATCGGTGATCACATCATATCCAACCATCACTCCGGCTAACGGACGAATCCATCCAAGATCAGCGCCAACTTTAAAGCCTGCCATTGTGGTCACGAAGTCAGAGTTCGTTCCTTCAACCGTTGTTCCCAAAGAATCCGTGTATCCTTCTTGTCTGGCATTTAAGTAGCGAACACCAACTTCCGGCGTTAAGATGACCTT
>JAGCKR010000038.1 GCA_017647405.1 Alphaproteobacteria bacterium | reverse complement strand
GCTTTATGGGAAAAGCGTGCTATCTAAAGCGATTGAAAAAGGGGTGGGGGCTCAGGTTCAAGATTTTTTAAGAGAAAAAGGGGCGATTAAGTGGGTTATCTATAGAGTAGAGGCGTTAGAGCTTTCTCAAGGTTTTTGGAGTTATGATGGATATTTAAAAAGTTTAGAAGAGATTAAAGAGCTTTTGAAAAAAGGGGCGGTTTTGGAGGCAAAAGATAAAGATGGAAGAACAGCGTTGATAAGAGCAGCTAGTAGGGGGGATATAGAGGGGGTTAAAACTTTGGCAGAATGTGGGGCTGATGTGGAGGCAAAAGATGGAGTTGGACAAACAGCGCTGATTAAAGTAGCAATAAATGGGAAGTTAGATGTTGTTAAATGTTTGGTGGAATGTGGGGCTGATTTAGAGGCAAAAGATGGAGTTGGAAGAACAGCGTTGATGGAGGCGGCATATAATAATCATTTGGAAGTGGTTAAGTATTTTGCAGAATGTGGGGCGGATGTGAATGCAAGTGCTGAGTATGGTCATACGGCGCTTGATATTGCAAAAAAAATGAAAAGAGATGATTGTGTGAAGTTTTTGGAAGAGTTGCAACAAAAAGGGGAGCCTAAAGTTGAGATATTAAGTGGAGAAGAAAAGAATACTACGGTTAAGAAAAGAGGGATATGGCAGAGAATATTTGGTGGGAGAGATTAAATGAGTAATAATCAAGAAAAATTAAATGAGCAGTTATTTAATGTTATAGTTGATGAAAAAGCAAGTGATGAGGCAAGGCTTAAAAAAGTTAAATATTTGGTTAGGCTTGGGGCGGATGTAAATGCGAGGCTTTATGGGAAAAGCGTGCTATCTAAAGCGATTGAAAAAGGGGTGGGGGCAGAGGTCGTGGAGTTTTTAAGAGAAAAAGGGGCGATTAAGTGGGTTATATCTAAAGAAGAGGCGTTAGAGCTTTCTCAAGGTTTTTGGGATGATGAGGGAGAATTAAAAAGCCAAGAAGAGATTAAAGAGCTTTTGAAAAAAGGGGCGGATATGGAGGTAAAAGATGAAGATGGACAAACAGCGCTGATAAGAGCAGCTAAGATAGGGGATAGAGAGGGGGTTAAAAGTTTGGCAGAACTTGGGGCTGATGTGGAGGCAAAAGATGACGCTGGACAAACAGCGTTGATGATGCTGGCATGTAATGGTTATTTCGAAGTGGTTAAGTATTTGGCTGAAGGTGGGGCTGATTTGGAGGCAAAAGATGAAGATGGACAAACAGCGTTGATGGTGGCGGCAAATTGGGGGGAGTTAGATGTTGTTAAATGTTTGGTGGAATGTGGGGCGGATTTGGATGTAAAAGATAAAGATGGACAAACAGCGTTGATGATGCTGGCATGTAATGGTCATTTCGAAGTGGTTAAGTATTTGGCTCAAAAAGGGGCTGATTTGGAGGTGAAAGATAAAGATGGACAAACAGCGCTTGATCATGCAAGAATGTGGGGAAAAGCTGATTGTTTGAAGTTTTTGGAAGAGTTGCAACAAAAAGAAGTGGCTAAAGAGCCTTATGAGGCTAAGGTTGAGGTATTAAGTGAGCATAAAGATAAAGCAAAAAAAGAGGTTTTGGAGGGTAATGCTCAAGATGAAAAGATGGAAAAAGGGAGTTTTTGGCAAAGGATATTTGGTGGGAGAGATTAGGGGGTGTGTATAAGCACTGTCATTGGGGGCGTGTATAAGTACTGTCAAATCGC
>JAGCKR010000037.1 GCA_017647405.1 Alphaproteobacteria bacterium | reverse complement strand
TGATTTTTCATTGGATAATTGTGAAAAACTTGATGAAAATATTTGGTATATTCCTAAAAGATGTAAACCTTTTAGAATGTAAATGAATTTAAGAAGACTTTGTGACAAACGGATGATTTGAGCGATTATTTGGATAATTGTCAAGAGTAGATTCCTGTTTATGTAAAATACAAAAAAATGGTAACATTATTAAAAAAACAACTGATTGATATATGTAAAATACTATATCCATTTGATATATTATAAAATGATCTTTACAAGAATGTATCAGGTGCTATTATGTGAAAGGATTTGTTGAAATGGAAAAATATACAGATGACGGTGATGAAATTATATTATCACCAAAATCGCTTCGGCTTTTTGATTCATTTGTTAGGAAAAATAAAACATTATCTGTTGATAAAGATTTGCAACAAAGTATTTTAAATTGGGTAAGGCAAGTTATTAAAGAAGAACGAAAAGAATGGGAAGAACTACGCAAAGATACCATTGATATTTTTATTAAAATAAAAAAGAGTGAAGAAGCTAAAAAAGGAGCATTGAAACGAGATGAAAAATATGTTTTTTTTAGAAATGAATTTAAAAAATTACAAAAAGAAAAATATCAAGAATATTTAAGTCAAAATAAAAATTTAACTGCGAATGGTTTTGTTAATTGGTTTTTAAAAGAAAAAGCAAAAGATTATAATATTCCATATGTTGTACAAAACAGAAAAACAAAACTTATTCAGCTGGCTCAAAAGAATAATCGAGAATTGAAAAAACTTAACTCGAACTAGATTTAAAATCAGAATAAAATTTATTTCCAACCTTTATCATCGCATAGGTAAAGGTTGAATTTTTAGCAAACCCAACTTCCTGTCCTTGGGGCTGGTTTAGTGCCTTGTTCAAATTGTGATTGAAAGGAAAGGCTTTCAAGTAAACGATACAAATCATCAATTTCTTTGATATTATTAGCTCGGTATTCGCTAAGCACGCTGTGCGCGTGGGTGTCTGGGGTGCGCAAGTGTGGGGTGGGCGTGAGTGAGGTGGGGTTGTGTGTCTGGGTTGTGCGCGTGGGTGTGTGTGCCGAGGGGCGGTGTTGGGAGTGAGGTGTGAGTGAGGTGGTGCGTGTGTGTCTGGGTTGCGCGCGTGGGTGTGTGCCGAGGAGCGGTGTTAGGTGGTGAGTGAGGGGGTGTGGTTGGGGGCGTTTTAGTTGGGAAAGTTGCTAAAAAAATACCTAAAAATCAAATTAAACGCGAAGGAAGAGAGAGAATATTATAATTAATGGGGTGGTGATGTGGACGGGCGAGGTGGGATTCAGTGGGGTTGAGCGGAGTGTGGTGTGCGCGCGTGGGTGTGTGCCGAGGGGCGGTGTTGGGTGGCGGGGCGTGAGTGAGGGGGTGGTGTTGGGAGTGAGTGAGGCGTGTGTGGGGTGAATAAACGTTTCACAAAAAGAAAGCCCCCGCGGTTGAGGCGGGGGAATTTTTTATGCCTTACTGGTTGGTGGCGGTGGTGGGGTGCTTGTTCCTTCCGGTTTATCGTCATACGTATATTGCGTTGGAGCGATAACGCGCGGATTTTTTTCGGATTTTTCTAAATCCCTTACGGCCTCGTCAATCACTTCTTGTTGCGTGGTCTTTTTGCCGTTATGGGTTACCTTGCCAACAAGACCGGCACCGATTTTTGTGCCATCCCAAACGGCTTTGGCACCGGCAATACCGCGTTTTGATCCTTCAATAAGTGAATTAGCAAGGATACGACCTTCAGAGGCATTAAGTTGCCAAGCATTGGTTAATTGTTCGGTAATAGAGGAAGAGTTTGAAATGATATGAATGCCAATGTAGGAAAAGGCGGCGATACTGAGCAATCTGAACGTTGCATCAGATGCGCCGACCATGCCGGCAAGCTTTTTAAATCCTTCCGCATTTAAGGTGATGTCATTGGCCAGATTGCTTCCCCCCATGAGGTTGGCAAATTCTCCCCCTGATGAGTGCAAGAAAAAGTTCACGAAGTTCAGGGCTGAAGGGGTTGGCATCAATGAGGAAAAGCCGATGGTGACAAAGCTGATTGATACGGAAACAATCAAAATGTTTGCCATGGAAAAGACGACTAAGCCCCACGCTTTATTGGCATATATCCTTGTGCTCTTGAACGCGAAGGCTACCAAGAAAAACGGCATCAAAACCAACACAACGCCCAGTTTCAGCACGCTCGTTGAAATAAAGTATCCGATCAAGAAGGTTAAAATACTGAAAATTAACACCAGAATTAACCCAAAGATAGCCACTTGATAGTTCGGGCCGATGAACGAGGTGACCGTGTTTAATACGGGGATATCGTTAATAACCGGTGATGGCGTGTTTCGCCCAAGGCAAACAAGATTTTGCCCGATGGCAATCATTGGCGCCGTTTGTTTATAGGTGGTGCAGGTTAAACACAAAATGGCATTGATGGCATCTGATCCGATGAAATTATTTAATCCGCTATCAACATTTTTTATCTTATTACAATAAGAGCATTTACCGGTATTTGCCAAGCCGACTTTTGAAATGATTTTATCAAAAAGCGAAGTTGATTTCTTTAAACCGATCGTTTCTTCAGATATACGCATACTCAGTGCCGCTGAAAAAGAGATAAACGGTGAAATGGTGGCGCGATAGAATTGAGATAATGGCGCTTGCAAAATTAAAGCAATAATCATCACAATAATCGTTTGGCCTAACAGTTTGGAGAAAAATTCGCCGAACTTTTCAAAGCCGAATTTGGCAAAAGAAACCAAAATGGTGATGCTCAGCCAGAATAAATAGCCGACTCCCAAGGTGATTTTTGCCGCATTGTTAATGGCATGATAAGATTTAACAGACATTTTTTGAATGCCGGCTAAAATGGTTGCCGTGACGTCACAAGGCCAGCATTTATCTTTTTCGGCTGCCGTTTTTAATAAAACTCTTGAAGGAGAGCAGGTGGCTCTGGCGGCAATGCCCAATGCGGCGGCATATTTGATGTAACTGCGGGCGCATTCATAGTTATTATCCCCACCGCCTAAAATGCTTGGTGAGACACCTTTTTTATTCCAATAGTTGATGATGGCTTGTGCTTTTTTAAGTGCCTTTAAATCCAAATGGCCTTCGCGTTTGGCTTTACAAACATCCGACCCTAAGTCGCTGATACGAAAGTTCGAGCTATCGGCGGCTTGGATATCCGATAAATCAATTTGCGCAAACGCCGGTTGCATGAATAAAAGCGCACTGACAATGAATAAAATGAATTTGGCCTTTTTCACTTTGACCAGATAATAAAATCCGCCGAAAAGAACCACGAATGAAAGGATGAAGCTGATATAGGTTGCGATATCAACCCATGAGGAAACATCGCCGTTCATTTTTGAAAGCGCGAAAATAAGTATAATAAATAATAAAAATTTTAATACTCTTTTCATGTTGTCTCCTTACCCTTTTTTCCCTATTACCTTTGTTGTTTTGTTTGCTCTCTGATATCGCCGGATGAAACTTCCGAATCATTTGTTCCCATGCTGACGGCTTCTCGGGAAGCATCGCGCGCCCCTTCAGCAACCATGACTTTCCCAACAGAGGATAAAACACCCGTGCCGGCCATAGCCGTTCCGATAACCATTTTGGCACTGTTTTTCATAATGTTTTGCATCTTTGAGAAAGTTTTGGCAATGATGGATTTATTCATCTCGCCGACGAAATAACTGGTGATGTTTGGAATATCATTTGTTAATTTTAATAAGCAGAAAATCATCCCAAAGAAGGCCAACCCGTTATTATTCATGTTGCCGATACCTGTAATCAAAACAGGGTCGGTTAACATTTTTGTTGGGGCTAGCATACCTTCATTTGCATCGATAATGGCTAAAATAATGCCGATGTAAATACATGTAATCAAAATTTGAGCCACACTTTGGAAGATGACTTTGATAGCCTCTGACATATATCCCTTGGTGGAAGGGAAAACCCAGCCGACCATAAAAACCGGAAATAAAATTAAGATCACCCCTAATGCGGCAAAGCCTTCCAATAATAAGAGCGGAAAGTAAAACATAAAATAAAAGAAGGTGCATAAAATAAGACCGCCAGAGGCAACTGCCATAGGATCCACTTGAAACATCATGCGTCCACCCAACAAGAAGCCTCCTTTAAATACTTCAAATAAATTATAGATGACATCGCGCAACGTTTCACCGATTTGTTTGGTGAATACCGGATGGTTATCAATACTTTCTTCCAAGAAACCACCCAAAATGCTGGCCGGCGTGGATAAGAACCTTAAAATGGCAAACAGCGTGCTTTCCATATCCAAATCATTTGGTAAGACCAAACGCGCAATATAAACGGTTCCGGTTAAAATCGGCTCCATGAAAATATTGATAATCTGAACCAAAAATGCCGGTGAAGATAACACAACGCCCACACAGGCCGCTTTGAAAAGCGTTCCGGCAATTTTGGGAATATAATCCTTTAAGTTCGGTTGTTTGATTTGTATCACCATTTTGCCAATGGTGAGTGTTAACCAAAACAAAAGGGCGATAGCTAATAATAATCTGGCTGATTGCGCTGAGAGAGCATAGGTTTTTTCAAACGCTTCGCCAATGGCATTCCATGTGACAACAAAAACCGTGCACGCCCAACATTGGCCGGCTGATTCTGCTAAACTTGAAACAATTCCGATACCGCTTAAAACACCACCGGCCGTTGATCCATGATTTAACATTTTGGTGAGGGTTTCCGGCGTGAGCAGGTTGCTACACCCCGTCAAGAAAAACAGCGGGAGAGAAATCAGGCAAAAGGTGAGTACCTTTTTGAATGCTAAGCGGTTAATGACCGTTTTCATATAAACCCCCTTCTGTTTTTGTTAAAGATCCAAAGCGCCATCCGGCAATTTTCTGTTAGATTCCCCCGGTCTGCCAGTTGGTCCAGGCGTGTTGCCACCAGTACCACCTGTGTTGCCACCAGTACCACCTGCGTTGCCACCAGTACCACCTGCGTTGCCGCCAGTGCCACCTGCGTTGCCACCAGTGCCACCACCGTTGCCACCACCGTTGCCTCCACCGGTATCGCCGGTATAGGTGTTGGCTGTGCGTCCTTTTGTGCCCCCTGAGGCATCTCCTTGAGTGGCCTTTCTGACATCTGAGTTGACAGCACCACCAAAGTTTGTGACATGGCCGATAAAATCTTTCATGCCTTGCGTTGTGCCCGCCAAAGCGCCCATACCAAGGCCACCCAACATAGCACCGGCACCGCCAAGACCTTTCATAGAATCAGCCATTTGTTTATCCATTCCATCACCAATATTGGCCCCATAGGATTTGACGATTTGTGTGGCAATTTGAGAAGAGCCTTTAATCATACTGGTTGCCAACATGCCCAGCGCTAATGTTTTGAGCACGGTTGGAGATAAGATATTAATCCCTTTAAACATACCGAACCCAAGACCGCTTCCCAAGATACCGGCACCTAATTCGAGCAAGCCACCCGCAGAGTTGAGCGGGTTCATTGCCGCCATAATTTGGAAAACCATGACCATGATCACGCCCATACAAATAAAACAGGCGCAACAGTTTAAAAGCATTTCCCAAGCGCTTTTCGTGTAGCTTGCCGTTGCCGGGAAAACCCAGAGAAGAATCCATAACGGCGTTAAGGCTGCCACAAAGCAAAGACGAACCATCACGTCAATCAATTTGAACGGAACAGCAAGGAAAATGGCAAAATAGGAACCTAAAATCAATAAGCCGACAACTAAAAGTTGGAAGTTCGGGAAGAAAACCGTATCCAACAAGCCGGCAATGGCGATTGTACCACCCAAAACCATGCCGGAAATGGCAGAAACGGAGCAAAGACGCAACATGCCGACAATTTGTTCCCGAAGCTGAATGGAAAATGGCAATTTTGTGCTTTGATTTTCAAGAGCGGCCCCCGTCATTTGCGGAATGGCAGATTCATCCATATCCATTCCGAAGAGAGAACCCAAGCCCTCGGTTAAAAAGCTTTGAACTTTACCGATAATACCGCCAGATTCTTCCACCATGAGGTTGCCTTTGACAACAATCATATTGGTTAAGCCCAAAGAAAAAGCCAAAAATGGAGAAATAAGGTATTTATACATTTCAACAGAACCAGCCAAGAAGGCGGCAGCAATAATGGCTCTGCCCAACTGCTTGAAGAGTTCGCCCAAAAACTGCATCAAGTCAACTTCTTGAAGTTTAACCACCGTTGCGCCAATTTTAAAGACAAGATAGAATAAAACCCCGACGGCAAGCAACATTAAGAAGTCATCGGCCATTTCTGTTGCAATCATGCCGGAAAGAGAGTTCATCGTGTCAAACAAATCGGCGTAAACTTTACAAAACCAACAGCCGTTATCGGAAGCGATAAACATGGCAAGCAAACCGGCGCCAACACCTAATTGACCCGCATGTTTGCTTATGCCGGAGGTGATTGAGCTACCGATGTCGCCTAAAAAGCCGGCACGGGCATCCGCTACAAAAAAGAGCGCAAGAGCGCCGATAACGATGGGCAGAAGATATTTGAGTTTTATATTGGGCATCAATTTCATGGTTCATTCTCCTTGACTTAAAACTCGACTGAAAAAATATTCCTATATACATTATACCACATTTTTTTCAAAAACAATATAAAAATATAAAAATTTTAGTGGATTTTTTATTTTCTGTGGAGTAAACTAAAAAGGAATTATAAAAAAGGAGATGGGGACAATGAAGGTGAAACAAACGTTTTTGGGAATTTACCAAGAGTTTTTTAATAATAAGGACTTATTGGGAGAAGAGGGGGGATTGTTATCGGTGGCCCCAGGTGAAATTTCGGTTGAAGAAGGGTGGGGTCCTGTTACAAAATTTGCCGATGAAAAATTGATGATGGTGGCAAGTAAATTAACGGGCGGAATGGATTTTTTAAATGATGATATTGTTAAAATTGCCGAACGTGTTGCTTCCGGTTATAAGGATCAGGAATATTGGCGCGAATTGTTGTTTGATTATATTGATTATTTGCTCTTAAAAGAAAAAGAGGAAATTATTCAAGAAGAAAGAGCGTTATTACAAGAATCCAAAGAAGCTTTGAAAAATATTTTAACCGTTGAAGCCAAAGAAAAAAAAGTGATCCAATCTTTTGCATCAAAAATTAAAGAGGCCGGTTTTAAAGTGAATGCTGAGCAATTGGTTGCCAATTATTTAAAGATGATGCAACAAGATGCGCAAGAAGCTTGGAAAGTTTTAACGACCAATCCGGCGATGTTTTCTCCTATTTTAGTGAAAGATGCAAAAGGAAAAGTTTGTTTATCTGCGGCGCAAGCTGTGGAAGAAAATAGACGTCTTGCCCGGTTTTTAAAGGGGTTAAGACTTTAAAGTTTTTGACAAAAAACAAAAAGTATGGTATAATCAATATACTTATTTATTTTTTGGAGCGTTCGATGGATATTGCCACAAGAAATTTAATGAAAAAAAAGAAAGAAGTTTTTAAAAAGCTTTCTTTAAAAGTGCGCGATATTTTGTTTTTTCAAACAGATTGTTTTGAAAAGATGATGCTTGCCGGTGGAAAAAAATCATTCGATTACCAAGCCTTTTTTGAATTGATTGCAACGCAAGAATTATTATCTGATTTGAAAAGACATCAAATGTTAAAGGATGTTTTTTTGCCGGCGGTTCAGGCTTATCAAACGCACTTGACTCAATCAAAGAAAATTTCTCAAAATAAAAAAGAGGATGTTTTTTTTGATTCACCGGACAGGGTTTTGCAAAATATCGGCTTTTTTTATGATGTTTATTCAAAATCACGGGCGATCCAAACATATTATGCGCTTTCTTTGAAAAAAATGGCGGGCGATTGCTTGAAAAAAGAAGAAGAGGAAAAAATGAAATATATGAATCCGATTTGCTTTGAGTTGGAAGCTTATTTGGTTCAACATAAATTGCGGGCTGTTGAAAAGATGTTTTTGACGTATGGTCAAGAGCGGATTTGTTGTGCTTCGAAAAAAATTCAGTCAAGTATTGATATGCATCCCATGTGTCAGCATCATTAAATGGAGAGTTTAAATGGAAAAGTTTTCAACCGAAGAAAAAATTACACAATTATTAATGTTAGAAACAAGTCTTTTAAATTATCGAATGAGTGAATTTGCCCATTTGGTCAATGCTGAAAATAAAGGAAAGGTTTATTTGGAATTATCCCACGCGTTGGAACAGCAAAAACTTTCAAAAAGTCAAGATATCACAGCCTATTTAAATAAAAATCATGCCGGATTAGCCGATGAATTAAAAGAGCAGGCGGCCAGTGTTTTAAATTTGATGAGCAGAGCAGGTGAAAATGTTTATCATACGGTTTCTTTGCTGAAATTTAATTATGAAGTTGACAGATATAACGAACCGACGGCTTGTGTGACGGCGGGTGAAAGAAAAGCATTGGAAGAAAAATATGAAGAAGAAAAAGCTTTCTTTGCCCGTGTTGCTAAAAAAACGGATCGTCTTGGCGAAATTTTGGAACATCCGTTTAAAGCCACGGAAGATGAAAAGCTTTTGCTTGCCATGATGGATGGGAAAATTCAAAAAATTATTGAAGATGTTTATTTGCAACTGGAAGGTAAAGCTTCAAATAAGGCGAAGTTTGTGGCCCTTGAAGACGTTATAAAGGATTTTGAATAAGGAGTTTTGTTTTTAACATGCAAAAAGAAGAAGCCATACAGATATTTGATCAATATATTGAAATTGCGCGCGCTTCAAAAAACGTTTGTTTGAGCGATGTGGCCGTTTTGACGGGATCAGATCCGAAGTCTTTTGATTATAAAGGGTTATTAGACCTGATTTCAAAAGGGGCCCTTTCAGATGAAAAGAAAATCCGTTCTTATGTTGGGGCAACATATAAGGGATTGACGCCGGATGTGAAAAATAAACTTTGCTTAAAGCTTTCGCAAACGGTTGAATTGGTTGAATCTGTTTATGAACTTTCTTCTTTGGATGTTGAAAAAATGACCCCTGATCGTTTTGAAGCGATGATGGGGGGCATTAGCGATTATCTTGCAAAATTTGATGAAGTGTATCATGGGGCTTTGCAAGAGGAGTTTTTTAAAACAAGTAAGGAAATTGAAAGCCTTATTCAGGGTTCTTTTGAAAAAGGACGTGCCGGTTATCAAGAAGAAATGATGAAAGCCATTGCAAACGGTGATTTAAAAGAAGTGCGTAAACTGCTGGGGGCGGATACGTTGGCTTCTTTTGAAGATAAAACCGGGCAATCTCCGCTTTTTTTGGCACTGCGCAATAAAAACTATGAGATTGTTCAAGCGTTGGTGCAAGAAGGAGGCGTTTCGTTAAGCGGTGAAACGGGCGAAAAGGCGTTTGAAATTCTTTTAGAGGGTCGACACAAAAAAAACAGATATAATATAGATCGCTTGCATATCCTTTTGGATTTAGGGATGGATGCGGCGGTGAGCGTTAAAGGGATGACGCCGTTAAAACACGTTTTAAAATACGGAACGGTTAAAGACCTTGAAAAAGTGCTTGCCAAAAGGCCGATTATCAGCGAAACGGGCGAGGAATTTTTTTCTCTTTTAGAGGAATTAAAGCAACAAGAAGACGTTGATTTAAAACGAATTGAAAGATTGGATACGTTTTTAAAAACAAAAGTTTTTGCTTCATCACGGTCAGATTCTCAAAAAGAGCCGAAAAAAGAGGAAGAAGATCTTTTTGTGGAAGCCATTGAAAAGGGCAATCTGGACGGGGCGAAAAAATATTTAAAGAAACGGGACGTGAATACTTTTGTTCAAGACTCCATTTCGCCTTTGAATGCCGCGGTTCACTTCGGGCAAAAAGAAATGGTGAATTTCTTGATTGAAAAGGGAGCGCAGGTTGATGCTTTGGATAAAACCGGGCGCACGGCCTTGATGACGGCGGCTTTAAAAGGCAATAAAGAAATCGTGAGCCTTTTGCTGGAAAAAGGGGCTGATGTGCACACAAAAGATCAATATGGACGCGATGTGATTGAGCGATTAGACCTTCAAATTGGTCGGGCAAATCAAAAAACAGCCGATCAGTTGAGTGAGGTGAAAGAATTGATTAAAGAAAAATTAACAAAAATAGATGAAAGGGATCCGGAGATGAAAACAAAGTTAAATGACCAATTGAAGACTGTGGTTGCTGCGGGAAAGGTTGCAGAACTTCACTCCCTGATCAAAAAAGGCGCTGATGTGAATTTTCAAGATTCAAAAGGAAATACCCCCTTATTTTATGCCATTATGAACGGATCCAAAGAAGGCGTTCGTGCGTTATTAGAAGTTGGCGCCGATTTGAATATTAAAAATAATGCGGGGCAAACACCCTTAGAAGCAGCAGAGAGTATTTTAGTGGCACATGGCTCTCTCAAAGATAAATACTATGCTGAAAAATTAGATCTTTATTATGATATGAAAGGGGTTGTTGATCGCTTTTTAGCGGAAAAAGACAGAAAGCCGATGTCAGAAGAATTGCCTCATGAAGAGGAAAATGAGGACACGGTGATTCTTGAAGATGTGATAAATGAAGGCGAAGAGGAGAAAGAGGACACAGTGATTCTTGAAGATAATGAAAACGAAGAGCCTGTTGATGAAGCTGAGGAAGAAAAAGCCGAAGAGGAAGGGGCTCCGGTGACGGATGAAAAAACAAATGAAGGCCACAGTGAGGCTTCTTTATTTGCGGCGGCTGCTTTTGCGCATAATGATGAAAAAGTGAAAACTTTACAAAGCGAAGGCAAAAACATCAATGCGTTGGATAATCAAGATGAAGTGGCTCTTTTCAAGGTTTTGGATGATGAGGAAGCGGTTATTGTTTTATTAAATAACGGTGCGAATGTGAATGTGAAAAATGCCGATGGCGATACGGCATTGATCAGAGGCGTTCAAACAGGGGCTTCTGAAAGTGTGATTAAAACATTGATAGATGCCGGTGCCGATGCGAATGAGAAAAATTTGAGTGGTGATTCTGCTTTTGGAGCTGCTGCTGCAAATGGCCGGTTAGATGTGATGCATTTATTGATGGGGGTAGACGGCATTGATCTTGATGTTAAAGACAATGAGGGAAATTCAGCGTATCAGTTGGCAGCTCAAAACGGGCAGGTAGCTGTTTTAAAAGAACTGGAAAAAGCGGGCCTTTCTGATAAGGATGTGAACGCCTTTGGTCAAACGGTTTTGATGCAGGCATTGATGAACCGTCAATATGGGGTGGCTCAATATTTGATGAATGAGAAGAAAGCGGATCTTACCCTTGTTGATAACCATGGGCGCACGATGATGGATTATTATGAAATGGGCTTGAAAACAGCCGATAATCCGATGGAAGCGCAAAATCAATCAGCTGGTCTTTATGTGAATTTATTGAAAAAGAAAATTAAAACAAGAGAAGAAAGCATTTTAAGCGGTAAAGATCCGATGAAAAAGATTGAGCTTGGTGTTGAAAAATTGGGGGCCATTCAAGGCGCTCATGTGAAAACGCTTTTATCACGGGATGGATTTGAAAACGTTAAAAAAGAAGATATTTTTGAGGCGCTTAAAAAGAATCAGCTTGCCTCAGATGAACAAATTGATGCCTTTATGCAAAAGCAGGCGCCAACCCTTCAAAAAGGAAGCGTGGCCTATGATAATGCCGTTTCAAATTTGAAAGCAATTTCGTCAACACAAAAAGGCATTGAAGCCGGAAACGATCTTTTAAAAACACCGCAAGTAAAAGAAAAACAAAAAAGAAATGAGGCGTTGACGCCAGAGGAGGAACGCTTGCTTTCTCCTGAAAGACAAAAGGAACTTGAAGACTATAAAAAAGAATTTGCAAACGGTCAAGATGCCATTTCAGAAGCTTATAAAAAGCATGTTGAACCGGAAACAACATTTGATAAAATCAATCAGCAACGCAAAGATGCCATGGGTATTTTAAAAGGCTATAATGATGATGTGATTCAAGCCGGTCCAAATGATTTTAAAGAAAATATTGAAAAATTTGACTGGGATAAGTTGTTTGATGAAGGGCTTTGGAGTAAATTAAATAATATTCCGGGGGATTCTTGCGCTGATTTGGCAATGAATTTATTTTTGACGGTGTTTATTTCGGCGCCGGCAGAATTATTGGGTAAATATTATAAGCAACAGCAAGAACTTGAAAAGAAAAATAAAGAAATTCAACGACGCAATCGAGAAGAATATGTTGCCAATGAGTTGAAAGATCAAAATTTAACGCAGTCTGCCGTTGCAAAAGGCGTTGCCAGCAGAGGGCTTAAATATATTTTAACAAAAGATCCTTGTTTGCAAGGTTTGGATTTGAATGATCCGGCTGTTGTTAAAAAATTAACGTCCCGTCAACAGGATGCCTATAAAAGATATACATTCGCTCAATCTTTGCCAAGAGTTGAAGGATCGGATAACATTGATTGGTCAAAATTGACGTCAAAACAACAAAAGCAATATGCAAAATATATGAAGGAATATGTTTATTCACCGGATTGCCGTTATTATGTTGGTAACTGCTATCGCTTGGCGCCAAATGATGATGAATTGAATATTATTTTGGAAAGAGCGTTGGGTATACACGTTCAGTTAGAGTCGGAAAAAGAGTTATCTAACGATCCGACAACAACGCCAGAGGCTCAAAAGGAAAATGAATATTTGATGCCAAGAGAGGCCACCAGACATATGGCTCATAAGGTGATGGATTTTATTGAAAATCCGCCGAAAAATACAAAATTGGCACAAGAAGTGGCTTCTTTCCCGCGTGATACAAACGGCAAACTTGATTATGAAAGATTTGATGATCATCAACAAGGTGTTTATAAAACATATGCCACCGGTTATCTTTGTTCCGAACCGATGAAAAAAGAGTTGGCCAAAGTTTTGGGACGCGAAGTAACGCAAGATGATTTGCATCGCATGGTTCATGCCGCAACATCATATATTTTTGGTTCAGGCTTGAAAGAAGAGCTTTTTGAAAAAGATAAACAATTTAATCAGGCCAATAAGTTGATTAATGAAGGCAAAACGGATGATTTGCGTTCCATGATTGAAAGCGGTCTTGATGTGAACCATCAAATGCCGGATGGGACATCTTTGTTAATGTTGGCATCTGTTGGTGGAAACAAAAAAGCCGTTGAATTATTGGTGAATGCCGGTGCGGATGTAAAAGCCAAAAACTTTGAAGGACAAACAGCTCAAGATTTGGCGAACATTGTTTATGGCGAAACAAAAGAGCCGAAATATCAAGAAATTATCAGCTTGATTCAAAATGAGCCACAAGTTGAGATTAAAGAAGCCCCCGTTGAAAAACAAGCGGCTGAGGAGCGCCCGATTGAGGAAAGAAAAGTTGAGGTAAAACCGGCGCCGCTTGCCATTAAACCAGAGGTTCAAAAACGGTTGGATAACGCGTTGCTTGGCCTTTCACCGGTAACAAAGTATGAAGAAATTCAATCTTTGATTGATCAAGGAGCCGATATTAATGCCACAGATCAGCAAGGAAACACGCCGTTATTGAAGCTTCTTTTTTCTCCGTCTGCTTCAAAAGATAAATTAGACTTGTTGCTTAAAAACGGTGCCGATGTGAATGCCAAAAATAAAGATGGATTAACGCCATTGATGCAGGCCACTTATATTGGCGATTTAGCAGTTATGTCTGCTTTGGTTCAAAATGGTGCCGATGTGAACAAGTCTGGATATGCAAGCAAAGAAACGCTGTTGCATATGGCTGTTAGATTAAAAAATCCGGATGCTTTGGCCTTTTTAATCAATAATGGGGCGAAGTCTAATATCGATGCCAAAGGTGTTAAAGGCAGAACGGCCTTGATGGAGGCCATTTTATCCGGCAATAAAGAGGTTATTGCCGAATTGGTTAAAGGCGGTGCGGATTGGAGTGCAAAAGATGCAAACGGCGAAACGGCCTTAGAATATTTGCTTAAAACGAAAAATTTGAAATTGGCAGCCGAGATTATTAATACAATCGATCGAGCCAGTTTTGAAAAAGCGCTTGCTGAGTCTGGGGTTCAAAATGCGTTGATGTTGCAACAACTTAAAGAAAATTTTCGCGCGTTGCAACAACCAACACGCGGGCCGGGCGTTGTCGGAAAAACACAGCCGTTTTCCCGTTCAAATTTGCAAATGGAAAAAGAATTTAGAAAAGCCGCTCAAGAAGGGAATGCAACAAAAGTTGAAAACTTAATCAAGCAAGGGGTTGATGTGAACGCTGTTAGCTCCGGTCTTGGTCAAACAGCTTTGATGCAAGCCGTTTTAAACGGACACGATAAAGTTGTTTCCATCTTAATCAACAATAAGGCCGATGTGAATAAAACAGATACCAATGGTAATTCGCCGTTGATATATGCCCTGAGCCGACCAACATTGGAATCCAGATTGGTGCAATCCATGGTGTCTAATTTATTATCTGCCGGTGCTAACCCTTATCACCAAAGTCGCAAAGGGGTGAGCGTTGCAGATAAATTGAAAACACATCCAAGCAAAGAATTGAAAAATTTATTTGCTGCCATGACAGGGGATAATTCCTTTAAGCCGGATGATGAAGGACGCACGGGCGATTATGATGAAGGAAAAGAAAACGGTGAAAAACAAGTTGTTACGCCTGAAAAACCGATGGTGAAAGGGGATGAACAAAAATTAGAAAACGTTTTAGCGGGTGAAGAAAAAGGCAAAAAAACGCTTGTGAGTGGTGAAAAAGTTCAAGAAGAAGAGGTTGAAATTCAAAAACAAGAGGAAGTTCAACGGACATATGAACCGCCAAGAATGACCGGCGTAAGAAGTCAGCTTGAACCAGAAGAAGTTCAATCTACTGGCCCAAGTGAAGAAGAATTGGCTCGTCAGACAGCAGAACGCATGCGTCAAGAAGCATTAAGAAATCAATTAAATCAGGCTATTCGCGCTGGGGATGCGGAAAAAGCCAAAGAATTGGTTGAAGATGAAGTTATTGACGTGACCGCAGAAGAAATTGATCAAAAAGTTCAATCCGGTTATGACGATGAAGCCATTGTTTCAGAAGAGCAAGAAATGGGATCTTCTGAAGCCGAAGTTGAAGCCGAAGAAGTTTTAGCTCAAGAAGAGCAAGAAATGGAATCTGCCGAAGCCGAAGTTGAAGCCGAAGAAGTTGTGGCTCAAGAAGAGCAAGAAATGGAATCTGCCGAAGCCGAAGTTGAAGCCGAAGAAGTTTTAGCTCAAGAAGAGCAAGAAATGGAATCTGCTGAAGCCGAAGTTGAAGCCGAAGAAGTTGTGGCTCAAGAAGAGCAAGAAATGGAATCTGCCGAAGCCGAAGTTGAAGCCGAAGAAGTTTTAGCCAAAGAAGAGCAAGAAATGGAATCTGCTGAAGCTGAAGTTGAAGCTGAGGAAGTTTTAGCTCCAAAAGAGCAAGAAATGGAATCTGCTGAAGCTGAAGTTGAAGCTGAGGAAGTTTTGGCTCCAAAAGGGCAAGAAATGGAATCTGCCGAAGCCGAAGTTGAAGCTGAGGAAGTTTTGGCTCCAAAAGAGCAAGAAATGGAATCTATTGAAGCCGAGGAACAGCCACTTGAAAAATCACTTGAACAGGTTGATTTCCCAGAGCCTAAGCCATTGGAACAAGAGGCAGAACAAGAATTGCCAGAGCCAAAAGGATTGTTTGTTGAACAGACAACTGAGCAAGAGTTGGCCATGCCGGAACCGGTGGCTCATCCAAATTGGATGGATGAGGAAATGGTGATGAAAGATCCGTTAACCGGTGAAGAAATTTCATTGGATCCAAGCGGTCTTTTCGTTGCGCCGGATCAAGAGTTGCAGTCAACACCGGCTCAGCCAGAAGTTGTTTCGCCGGTGGTGGAAACGGTGATTGTTGAACAAGCTCAACCGCAACCACAACCGCCTTTTGTTGAAAAAACGGATCGTTCGAAAGGTAAACAAGAACCTAAAAATGCCAAAGCACCGCAAGTGGATGAACAAGGTCGTCTGATTATTGATAAATATCAATCCGGTAAAGCCGAAAAAGATTTGATGTTTGATGTTTTGGATGGTAAACAACTTTCAGACAAACAAATGGATCAACTGGGCAATATCATGTCTGAAATGGGGATCGAGGGGAACCGCGATGCCTTATCAACCGGCGATAAAGGAACGGTTGGCCGTTTGGTTGATGCCTTTAATCAGGAAAGATTAACAGAAAGTAATGTGCCGGAACAACGCGTGAGCGATGAAGTGCGCGAAGCAGTGGCAGAACTTTATGTTTATGGCTCTTTGGATGATTTCACTTTGACGGATAAAAAAGCCGGTAAATTGGCTGGGTTGAAAAATAAAGCCGATAAATCCGGTACGAAAGAAGATAAGAAAGAATTCTTGAAAGAAGGTGTGAGAGCTGTTGCTGAAGCCAGAGCCCGCAGAAAGAAATTGGTTGAACTTGAACAACGCAAGATGGAGGTTCGCAAAAAACAAGCCGAAGTGAACAGAATTCGCAACAATCTTAGAGATAAAGAAGAGGCAAATAGAGCCCGTCAAACCTTGCAGTCTCAATATTCAAATCAAGGACAAAATCAAGGCTACTAAAAAGAAAAAACACCGGAGCTTAACTCTCCGGTGTTTTTGTTAGGCTTGGGGACGCGCTAGGGCTGGGAGGGCCCGAGTATCGTGTGTGCAAAATCGGTTTTAAAAGATAACTAGGGGCGTTTGTGCCCATGAGGAATGCTCAAGTATCGGGAGTGCAAAAAGACTGATAAGCGATATCTAAGGGCGATTACATCTTCTTTATGTGCCTTGGAGCTTAGGGCTCCTTTTATCCGCACACCGCAGTCGATGAATCGCCTCTTATCTATTCGCTTCTGAGCCTTTTTTGGAGGGGTAGGCCCGAGTATCGTGTGTGCAAAATCGGTTTTAGAAAGGAATCTAAGGCAAGATTAAGCGGGCTCAAGTACCCCTCCGTTTCACTTCGATTTGTACTCATCGCCACTTAACCTTATCCTTATCTTCTCTTTTAAAACGCGATTTTTCACGCATCACAGAACATCGAGGCGCCTCACCAAACTCATTACAGAGGACGGAGCGACCCGAACAAAATTATCACACAAATCGGAGTGACCCCACTAAACGCATCACAAAGCACTGCGGGGCGTGGAAAATGCATCACAGAGGACGGAGTGACCCGAACAAATGCATACCATAAAGCGGAGGCACTCTACCAAAGGTGCTCCACCATTCTCAATCTAGCCACAGTCTACCACCCACTTCACGCGCCACCATCCAACCATCGCCCCCCCCAGATTCATTACAAAGAGCGGAGCGAACTACCACATCCCCCCCAAACCACCAACTCCCATCCACCACAGCACCGCCACACCCACCAGATTCATCACAGGGGGATGAATGCTCAAGTATCGGGAGTGCAAAAAGACTGATAAGCGATATCTAAGGGCGATTACATCTTCTTTATGTGCCTTGGAGCTTAGGGCTCCTTTTATCCGCACACCGCAGTCGATGAATCGCC
>JAGCKR010000001.1 GCA_017647405.1 Alphaproteobacteria bacterium | reverse complement strand
GATGGTCAAACGCCTTTACATTTAGCGGTGGAACATGGATATTTAGATATTGCAAAAACCTTGATTAAAAAAGGGGTTTATGTGAACGATTGCACATTAAAAGGCGAAACGCCTCTTCATTTGGTGGCTAAAACAGGTTATTTAGATATGGCTAGGTTGTTAATTCAAGAAAAAGCAGATGTGAATATGATAAACAATAAGGGAAACACGCCTTTGCATCAAGCCGTTTCTCTTGATTATTTGGATATGGTGAAACTATTTATTGAAGCTGGCGCAGATGTAAACAAAAAAAATAATAAGTTAAATGCGCCCATTCATCTGGCTGTTTGGGGGCGTTTAAAAATGATGGAAGAATTAATTAAAAGTGGCGCTGATTTATTGGCTAAAAATAAAAGCGGGGAAGATGCTTATTCTTTAGCCATGAAGCAAGGGCAAGTTAAAGTTGCTAAAATGATTAAAGAAGCGGTGAAAGAGAAGATGATGGCCAGGAAAATTAGCTCATATTTGAAAGCGAATAATCAAGTTGTTTTAAAGAGCTTTGGGGCAGAAAGAGAGTGTTAAGATGGAAGAAGAAAAAAAAGCGCGTTTGCAAAAAAACGAGGATACAAAAGGATTTTTTAAGAAAGCATTTGGCGGTTTCTTTGATTTTGAATTCTCAGAAAGTAAGCTTAAACAAGCCTTGATAGAGTTTGATGAAAAGCTTTTAATACAAGGTCTTGAAGCGGGGAAAATTAATCCGAATAGATTGGTGTTTAATAAAATGCCGATTTTTATGGAAGCTGTTAAAAGAGATATGTTTGATTTTGCCCGTCAATTGGTTGAAAAAAAAGCGGATGTGAATCAGCCAGATAGTGAGGGCAATACAGCGGTGATGGTTGTTGTAGACACTTGGTGGTCTGCTCAAAACAGGAAATTTTGGCCTCTTTTAAAAAAGGCGGGGGCTGACTTTGATAAGCCAAATAATAAAGGGCAAACACCATTGATGGTGTTAATTGAAAAAGAGGCGAATGCTTTTTCTTTTGGTGTAAACCAAAGCCACCTTTTGTTATCCGTGGAAGATCAAGCGGCTTATTTAATTAAATTTGGTGCTGATGTGAACTTTCAAAATCATAAGGGGCAAACGGTGCTTCATGAAGCCATTTTGCAACAATCATTTGCTGGCGTTAAGTTTTTGATGAAGAAAGGGGCAGATGTGAATTTGACGGATAAGAATGGAAATACACCGCTGATGCTGGCTGTTTCAAAGGGGTTATTTAAAATTGCTGAATGCTTAATAACCGATAAAACTGATTTTCTTTTAAAAAATAATGAAGGGGAAGATGCTTATCAAATTGCCATGAAGAATGGGCAAGTTAAAGTTGCCAAGTTGATTAAAGAGGCGATTAAAGAGAAGATGAATGCTTCTAGAAGAGGGGGGCAAAGAAAAGTAGCGCAACAGGTGAACAAAAACGTTGGTTTGGCTCAAAATGGATTGGAGCGGGAATAAAAGATGCTTAAGTTGTTTGGTTTTAAAGAAAAGGCGAAGAAACAATTGGCGCAAAAGATAATGGATGCCATTCTTGAAAGCGATATAACTCGGCTTGAAAAGTTGATTAAACAAGGGGCTCCCATTGATGAGGCAGATCAAAAAGGGTGGACACCTCTTCGTTTAGCGATTTTTAAAAGACAGTTAGAAATAGCCAAAAAGTTGATTGAAGCGGGCGCTGATGTGAATGCGGTTGATAAAGACGGCGATCCGTTGATTCATATGGCAGTTCTTTATGATCATGTTGAAATAGCAAAAGAGCTGATTAAAGCGGGGGCAAATGTGAATGCCACGAATAAGGGGGGCTGGACAGCTCTTCAATCTG
>JAGCKR010000036.1 GCA_017647405.1 Alphaproteobacteria bacterium | reverse complement strand
TGCGAATTAAGGTGGTGTCAAACTCAATTTTTTGTGAAAGATGGGGTTGTGACAAACTTTAATTTTAAAGGGAATCATTGTTGCGCTGTTGATTGGAATTATTAATATCAAAGAGTTATACGTCGTTTTTAAAGCATTATTTAAACGAGATGAAAGAAGAAACTTTTCGTATTTTTTTATGGAAAGTTTCTTTTTTTTTGGGGAGTGGAGATTTGGTTCTGGGAGGCTATGGTGTGGGGCGTGTGGTTGTGGTGGAGTGGGAGTTGAAGAGAAAAAAATGGCTTGCAAAGAAAAAAAAGATATGATAGCCTATTGAAGGATAAACCAAAGAAGCGGTTTATCTGGGGCGTAGAAACCCCATATTAGCGAAGTCGAATGACTGCGACTTTAAATATTGTGTCGGCTCCGGCCATGGACGGATGTCGACGAATAAGGCCTCGCCAAATAAGTCGAGCCGTTTTTCGCTAATACGGTTTTCTAACGTCCGCCCACCTTTTAAATAGGTGGGTTTTGTTATGGGATAACAAAATATAATGGGGGATGTTTGAATATGAAAAAAAATCATACTAATATTGGGATTAATGGCGTTATCCGGATGTTGCACAGAGGAAAATTATATGCGTCAACTTTCATCTTTTATTGGTCAATCGGAAGTGAATTTGGTGGCGACATTGGGGCATCCTCGTTCAATGTATTTGGCGGAACCATATAAATCATTGGAATATTTTGATCAAGAAAAGTTTTGTTTATCGGAAAATAAATGCGAATTAAGGTGGTGTCAAACTCAATTTTTTGTGAAAGATGGGGTTGTGACAAACTTTAATTTTAAAGGGAATCATTGTTGCGCTGTTGATTGGAATTATTAATATCAAAGAGTTATACGTCGTTTTTAAAGCATTACTTAAACGAGATGAAAGAAGAAACTTTTCGTATTTTTTTATGGAAAGTTTCTTTTTTTTGAGGAGTGGAGATTTGGTGCTAGGAGGCTATGGTGGTGCAGATGGAGGAGATTTGGGCGCGTGGGTACAGGGCGAGGGAGGTTAGGCGCGCGGGGACGCGGTGGCGAAGATGGGGGAGATTTTGGCGCGCGGGGATTTGGTTCTGGGAGGCTATGGTGTGTGGTGGGAGTTGAGAGAGTGAGTGGAAGAGGTGGGGGATTTGGTGCTAGGAGGCTATGGTGGTGCAGATGGAGGAGATTTGGTGTGGGTACAGGGGGGTGCGGGAGGTTAGGCGCGCGGGGTGAAAAAAGTTTGGGCAAAGTTTGGGATAAGGGATAAGAGGGCTGTAAAAAAAGTTGGTGTAAAGTTTGGGATGAGGGATAAGAGGGCTGTAAAAAAAGTTGGGGTAAAGTTTGGGATAAGGGATAAGAGGGCTGTAAAAAAAGTTGGGTAAAATTTTTGGTGTGCAAGGGGAAGGGGAATTTTTCAGAAGTCGGGAAAAAGATACGGGATTTTTGACTCATAAAAAAGTTGAAAAATGAGAGAGATTTTTTGTTGATTTTCAGCAGGAAAGTTATATCTTTTTACGCTATGACAAAAAAATTTTTGTTAAAATCGTTATAAAAATCAATTATAAATGGGTTGAAAGTCTTTTAAAATATGCTTTTTCATAAAAGATGATTGTAAATTTTGAAAAAATGTGCTAAAAAAATTTTTTAAGATATAATGAGTTTAAAGAGGATTTATGGCAGGAAAAAAATTGTCCAAAGATGAGCAAAATTTGTTAGATGAAAGCTTTCTTTTGGCATTTATGCAAGAAAACCGAGTTGAGATGGAACGCGTTTTAAAGGCGGGGGCAAATCCGGCCCTGATAAATAAGCAGGGTGAACCGCTTGTTTTTGTGGCTGCCAAAGAAGGCCGTGTAGCTGATGTTGAGTTACTTTTAAACCATAAAGCACCGGTTATTTCTTCGAAGCAAGAGCATTTTTTATATCATCTTGAAACATCCTCAGCGCCCTTTATGCTTGATCCTGAAAAGTATTGTTTGATAAAAAGATTGTTTTTAAAACACTCAACTTTTAAAGAATTATCAACGGGTTATAAAGAAAAAACAAGGCTGTTTTTTCAGCATTTAGATGATTTAATTGAGATGAATTCGTTTGAGATGAATAAACAAGATGACGAGGGAAATACACCGCTTCATTTATTTATTGAGCAAGGAATCCGCCCCAGATTTTTAAGGTATTGGCCGGATCTTTCAATTCAGAATAAGGCGCATTTAACGCCGAGTAAAATGTGGAAAGGGGCACTGCCGGCTTGGGTGTTAATTTATGAATATTTATATCGCAAGAAACAGGCTGAGAAAGAGACGGCTCGGCCGAATGATTTGAAGATAAAAGAGAAAAATGGTGTGGGTGGAATTTTGCCGGTAAAGGAATTTGAGGTTGATAAGGAAATGGCATTGATGGAACAAAAGGCGCAAAAAATTGTTTCTCAACTCAATAAAAATTTGCCGTTGAAAAAGTTAGTTATTGAAAAATTAATTAATGAAAAGGAATAAAATGGATTCAAAAGAACATCAAAAACAATTAGATAAGTTGTTGGTTTATAACGTTAAATTTAATAAAGTGACTGAGGCAGTCGATTTTATTTCATTGGGGGCCAATGTTGACACAAAGGATGAAAATGGTGTTCCTGTTTTGGCTTTGGCAGCTGAAAAAGGGATGATTAAAATGGCAGAGGTGTTGATTAAAGAAGGCGCTAATTTATTGGAAAAGGATCAATCAGGGGTGAGTGTTTATGATCGCTTGATGAAAAAGGTGGCGCTGTTATCTGTTAAGCCGAACCAAAATGATGCTCTGGTTTATATGACGGCGATTTATTTTAAAAACGTTTTGGAAGGGCAAAACCGGTATAACGGCAAACGCAAATCTGTTCTTCAAAATGGGTTTGTTGTGAGTGTTATCCAATCCAGAGAGCGTCATTTTATGTTGGCAAGAGTGGGGGATAGAGAGCATTCTTAAAAAATTCGAGATTGCATTTTAAATTATTCGTTTATTAAAAGGAGGAAACATGGATAAAGAGGAATTGAAAAAATTAAATGAGGGGTTGATTGCCTCTATAAAAGGAAAAGGCGAAAAAGAGCCTCTTTATTGGTTAAACAAGGGCGCGCATGTGAATGCGTTAGATGAAAATGGCAGAACGCCTCTTTTAAATGCGATTGCGAGCGGGCAATTTTTTACGATGAAAGTATTGATGCGCTATGGGGCGGATGCCAGAATAGTGGATAATAACGGGGTTTCTTGTAAAAAGATTTTAAATGAACGCTTGGCAGATGAAAAATATCCATGGGAAGAAGTGCGTTTAAAAGGATATATCAAATATCTTGAAGCATTGGAATATTATGGGCCGAATAATAAAAAAGAAATGTGGGATCAAGAAACGCAACAAGAACTTGATAACGGATTTTATCAGGCGGTGAAAGAGCAGAATATTGAAAAAGCCAATGAATTTTTAAAAGAAGGGGCCAATCTTTATCATCGGGAATATATCACATGGCAAGATCCGGTTTATTCTTTAACCGTTCATGGAAAATGGATGTCTGCTTTTGACTTGGCGCAAGAATCCGGTAATCGTCAACTGATTGATTTTCTTGATGAAAAAAAGAATTTGAATCAAGAATTTTTTCACATGATTGAAAAAAATGATACATCAAAACTATGGGACTTATACCTTCAAAAGGTTGCGGCAAAAGGGTATAGCGCGCAAGGCGAAACGGCGCTTACGGCGGCAGCCAGAGTGGGCGCGAAACAGGTTTTTGACTTGTTATTAACGCATTTTGGGCTTGATGTGAATCAGCAAGATAAAGAAGGCAAAACAGCGCTGATGTGGGCGGCCAAGGAAAATGATGTTACATTGCTTAATATTCTTGATTGCATGTTTGCAGAGGATTGGTTTAAAGATAAAGAGGGGAAATTTGCGCTTTTTTATGCGGCAGAAAACGGCGCTTTGGAAGCGGTTAAAAAATTAACGAATTGGGAAGAAACTGATAAAATTTCAACCGCCATTCGTTTGGCAAATCAAGTGGGAGCCAAAAATGTGGTTGATTATTTGGTGAACTATGAAAAAACCAAGTTAATTTCGCCACCGTATCGCGTGCAAACCCAACAAATTCAAGCAAAAGGAATCAGAGGGGATTTTCAAAGAGAAGGTTAAAATTTTATAAATTTTTGATGATGGTTAACGGCTTAAAATCAGTTTATTTTAAGTCTGGAAGGTTAATTTTTTTAGGTGTATGAATGAAAAATTATGTAAGAGAAGTGGATAAAGAGTTAAAAAAAGTGTTGGATAGAAAGGAAATATATTTGATTGTGCCGGTGCTGGAAAAGGGGGCAAAATCGGATGTTATGAATGAGGAGGGGAATGCCCCCATTCATTTGGCCGTTTTAAACGATAACTTGCATGTTCTTAAATATCTTATTGAAAAGAAAGCGGATTTGAATTTGGTTAACCCCTATACGAAACGCTCGGCGTTGATGATGGCGGTTCAAGGGCAAGATGAAAAAATGGCGAATGTTTTGATTAATGCCGGTGCCAATTTGAATTTGCAGGATAGCTATAATGAAACAGCGCTTCATGTGGCCGTTCGTTATGCCAATGAACCCATTACCGATCTATTGATTAAGCGGGGGGCAAATCTTGATATTCAAAATAATAAGGGGTGGACGGCGTTAATGATTGCCATTCGCAGAGCTAATAAAAAGTTGGTGAGTGCGTTGATTGAAAATGGCGCCAATATTCATTTAACGGATAAAAACGGTTGGAGTGCGTTGACTTGGGCGGTTGATTTGGGGCATGGTTCTTTTGCAAAATCATTGATTGAAAAAGGGGCTGATATCAATATTCAGGACAGTAAGGGAAGAACGCCGTTGATGCGTGCGGTTAAAAATGATTATACGGAAGCTGTTTTTGCGTTGTTGATGAAAGATGCTGATATTGATGTGAAAGATGTTTATGGAAAAACGGCAATGGATTATGCCGTTGAGCGGGGATTTCAAGAATGCATCAAACTTTTATCTTTGGTTAAAAAACGCGAGGAAAAAAAGGCGGTTGCAAAAGAAGTTGAGCAGGATAACTCTCTTGAAATTAAAGATGTTTTTTCAACTGAAAAAGGCGCTGTGTTGGCAACGCTGAGTAAACAGGTGCCCAATCAAATTTTTAAGGTTAAAACGGATGGTAAAAAACTTTATTTAACGCCGGTTTCTTTGAAAAAATCGGAAGTGTTGAAAAAGGTTTTAAAAGATGTTTTACTTTTTGGTTTAAAAAGAGAAAAAGACTGATATTTTTATTTATAAAAATAAATTGACAAATTTGGCCTTCCATGATATAATGGGAGGCTTTTTTTAATTTAATTCGGAAAAGTTTTGTCTGATTTTATAGCTACTTAGGATAAAGGAGAAAAAAAATGAACATAAACGAGCAGGTTTTTAATTTGGTTTTTTATGGAGATTTCGATAAATTAAAAGCATTATATGATGTTCAAGATATTGATTTGAATATGAAAAACGATGCTGGCGACCCTTTAATCGTTTATGCAACCAAAGAATACCGTGGGGAAATTGTTAAATGGTTGGCTGATCGCGGTGTTGATGTGAATGCACGGGATAAAGAAGGTAAAACGGCGTTGATGTGGGCGGCTCATGAAAATTTATCTTATATCGCTAGATCTCTTTTATTGCGAGGGGCTCATCCGAATTTGAAGGATCGGGAAGGGAATACGGCATTAATGCATTATGTGTTGCCTCGTTACAATGAGTTAAAAAATGCTTGGACAAGCAAGTCAAAAGACTTACTTGAAATGATTATGCTTCTTTATCATTTTGGGGCTGATAGTCTGTTGAAAAATGATAATGGTGTTTGTCCTAATCAAATTTTTCGCGCCTGTCCGCTTTATGTGGAAGATATTTGCACACCGGTTATTTCGGATAGAAAAATTGATACGCAACTTTATTATGTGATTCACAATATTGTTGCTCAGAATGAAAAAGCGGCGGCTGTTTTGGCTGAAACGTTTGAAAATGTTGATGCCGTTGATCGAAACGGATGGACGGCGCTTCAATGGGCTTCAATGAGTAATTATGTGAAAGTGATTGAAAAGTTGAAAGACCGAGCCAATCTTAATTATGCAGATTCTAATGGCGTAACAGCTTTGATGCATGCAGCGCAAGACTGGAATGTTGAAGCGGTTAAACTTTTGTTGCTTAGTGGGGCTGATGCGAATATGACGGATAAATTCGGAAGAACGGCGTTGATGTATGCTTGCGAAGAAAATTATGAGCGACCGGAAGAATTATGGCGCCCAACGATTGAAGCCTTGCTTGACGGTGGTGCGGATAAAGATCTTGAAGATTTGCAGGGGATGACGGCTTATGATTATGCGCAAGAATCTGGTGACACTTCACCGGCTTTATCCTCCCTTGAAATATATGAACCGCAAAATTTAAGTTATCAGGATCCTTATGTGTTGCATCCCAATTTGATTGAAGCTGTTTCAAAAGATGATACACAAAGCTTGCAATATCATCTTGTTTGTGGCGAAGAGGCATATACCGTTAAAAAGGATGGTCAAGTTATTCAGCATATGGGGAAAAATCCATATTATTTTGATAAAGAGGGGAAAACGCTTTTTGACCATGCGATTGAAAATAACAGCATGCGTGCGTTGGAATATTTGCTTTATTTCGGTTTGAACCCGAATCAGCAAAATAAAGACGGAAGAACGCCGATTTATAAAGCTTATCAATATGAAAATCAAAAAGCCATTCATCTTTTAAGATATTATCATGCAGATGAATCCTTTGTGCGTCAGATTGATTTAAAACGGATGAAAGAGGTAAAAGAAGATCAAACAGGGGATTTTTTAAGTTTGAGCTTAATTAATGCTGTTTTAAATGAAGATAAGGAAGCGTTGGCAATGGCGTTGGATGAAGGAAAAGATCCGAATAAGTTTGATCAAAACGGAAAAACGCTTTTTGATATTGCGATTGAAAATAATTTATTAAGAGGGCTTTTTAATTTGGTGAGCTTGGGCGTTGACCTGAATATGAAAAATAAACAAGGGCAAACACCACTTGAAAAAGCTTATGAATTAAAAATGCCACAGGCGCCGGAACTTTTGATTACTTTTGGAGCGGAAAAACAAGAACCTGAAAAGATTGGCTCTTGTCATGTACATGGTCGACAAAACTCTCATTTGGGCGAATCTTATCAACATAGTTAATTTAAAGTGTTTCTTTAAAAGAGTTATTAAAATGATTGAAAAGAAAGATAATTTTGATATAAATATCAGCAAAATGGCAAAAGAAGACGTGAACACGCTTTTCTTGCAATATATTCAAAAAAAAGAGGTGAAAGGGATTCTTTCTTTGGTGCAACAAGGGATGGATCCCAATATAAAACTTCCTTTTGGAAATAGCGCGCTTCATGTGTTGACGGATGAGGGCTGTGTGTCAGGGGTGAAATTCCTGATTGAAAAAGGCGCAACTGCTCAGGTGGTGAACGGTTTTGGGGATACGCCACTCACGCGGGCTTGTTTAACCGGTTCGCTTGAGTTGGTGAAATTATTGATTGACTCATCTTATATTGATTCAAGGCGTATCTTTAATGAAACGGCGCTTCATTTGGCGGCCAGAGCTAATCAAGGGGCAATCCTTCATTTATTGTTGCAAAAAAAACCAAATTTATCTGCCAAAAATAAAAGAGGGGAAACCCCGTTGGCGGTGGCGGTTGAAGAAGGCAATCTTTTGGCGGCTGAAAAGCTTGTGAAGGCCGGATCGGATGTGACTCTTGATGTTTTGGGTAAGCAAACGCTTTTAATGATGGCGGTAAAGCGCTTTGATGTTGATATGATGAATTTGTTGCTTGAAAATGGGGCAAATTTGAATCAGTCAACCAAATTAACGGGCGAAACGGCTTTGATGACGGCGGTTCGGGGCAAAAATTTGAAAATAATTAATGCGTTGCTTTTAAGAGGAGCCGATGTTTTGAAGCAAAATATGAAAAATGAAACGGTTTTTGATTTAGCTCAAAAAAATGAAGAAATTTTAAGTTTATTAAATCAATATCGTGTGTTGCAACAAGAGCGCATTTTAAGAGCGCAAAAAATATCATCCGCTTTTTTAAAAGCCGTTGAAACAAATGATATTCAAGAAATGTATGTGTTGGCCATGAGAGGAGTTGTTATGAAGGAAAATCAAGCACTTAAAAATAATAGTTTGGTTCAGATTGCAGAAAGTGGTGATGTAACAAGCGCTCAAAAATTATTAGAAGAGGGGCATCAAGTTGACTTGCCAACATTAAGTGGGGATACGGCTTTGATGAGAGCAGCGCAAAATGGTGATGAACAAATGGCAGACTTGTTAATCAAGTTTGGGGCTGATGTGAATTTTCAAAATAAAGAGGGAAAAACCGCGTTGATGAGCGCTGTGCAATTTGAAAAAATAGAAATGATTAAATATCTTGTTTTACAAGGGGCGCGCTTGGATTTAAAAAATAAAGACGGACAATCGGCTTTAAATATGGCTCTTCAATCTTCTAATAAAGGGATTTTTGACCTTTTGATTGATATTGATTTGATTAAAAAAGGGCTTTTGAATATGGAATTGAAAGCCGTGAAAATAGGCGAACAAGGCGTTCAGAAAAAAGACTGTTTTGGTCGGGATTATACGTTTTAATATATTGAAAATAAATTGTTTTCAAGGAGATGTAAGATGTTAAATGAACAAGAAAAAGAAATGAAAAATGATTTATGGTTGGCGGTTTTACATAATGATGAAAAAAAAGTGACGGCTTTAATCTCAAAAGGAGCGCCTTTAAATGAAAAATTTTTAAATGGATTGAATGTGTTAGAATTGGCCATCAGTCAGGGGTATTTAGGTGTTGCGAAATCCTTGATTAAAGCAGGGACAGATTTAAATATTCAAGATGATAAAGGCAGAACGGCTTTGCATATTGCTGTGTTGAATAAATCTTATGACGGTGTAAAAACCTTGATTGAGGCTGGGGCGGATTTAAATTTAACAGATGCTTTTGGGAATACCCCACTTTTATCAGCAATTAGTGAAGCTTCTTGTGTTCCAGGTATTGGCACTGAATTGATTGAAGCCGGTGCTGATTTAAATATTCAAAATCAAAGAGGCGAAACGGCATTGATGAATGCCATTCGTATAGGGGGCGAAGTGCATCCACAAGAGTTGATTGAAGCCGGCGCTGATGTGAATATTCAAGATAATGAAGGAAGAACGGCGTTGATCTGGGCTGGTTATTACGGAAAGTCAGAGCTGATTGAAAAGTTGGTTGATGCCGGGGCTAAGTTGGATGTTGTTTGTTCTGATTTTTCAAGGACGGCTTTGATGTTTGCGATTGAAAACCATCAAAAAAAGGCGGCTTTAAAATTTATTGAAAAAGGTTGCGCCCTTGATATCCAAGATAAAAAGGGATGGAGTGCGCTTCATTATGCGGTGATAAAAGGGCAACAAGAAGTTTCAAATGCCTTAATTAAACAAAAAGCTGATTTAAATTTGGTTGATGAAAAGGGGTGGACGGCGCTGATGTTTTCCGTTTGTTTTGGGGTAAAGGCAATATCTCAAAAACTTATTCAAGCAGGGGCTGATGTGGTAAAGAAAAGTAAAGAAGGAAAAGATGCCTATAATTTAGCAATGGAGCGGGGGCATCATGACGTGGCCAAAATGATTAAAGAAGCGATAAAAGAACTGTTAAAAGTCAAGAAAGTTGCTTCTCATCAAGGGGCAAAGAAAACTTGCTTAAAAGTGCAAAAAAACGATACGACTCATATCAAATAAAGGGGTTAAAATGAGAATGCAACTAATTGAGGCGGTGAAAAATTTTGATGAGGAAAAAGTTTTCTCTTTATTGGAAGAGGGGGTAAATTTATCTTATCAAGATGAGCAAGGCAATTCTTTATTAATGTGGGCTTCTCGTTTGGGGTACGAAAAAGTTTTAAACCACCTTATTCAAAAAGGAGCGCCGATTAATCAACATAATTTTTATGGCGATACAGCGTTGACGTTGGCTCTTCACCATAAAAAGGTATCGGTTGCAAAAGACTTAATTAAAGCCGGCGCAGATGTGAATCAAGCAAATTTTAGGGGGTATACGCCTTTGATGTTTGCTTCTTCATTAGATGATGAAGAATTACTTTATATGCTTTTAAGTAAAGGCGCTAAGGTGAATGAAAAAGCAGAGGGTGATGCGACGGCTGTGATGATTGCCTCGGCTGGTGGTAATTTAAAATCTGTTCAAACCTTAGTAAAAGCTGGGGCTCATTTAAGAGCGCAAGATCAAGCAGGCGAAACGGCATTTACTTGGGCAAAGACCTTTAAACGTCAAGAAGTTGCTGATTTTATTCAACAAACGGTGACGGATGAAGCGTTTGCAGATGAGTTTTATTTTGCTTTAAGCGATAATAAAACGGATAAAGTGAAAAACTATTTAAAACAAGGGTTTAATCCAAATTATCAAGATAAGGAAGGCTGGACGATGCTCCTATTTGCCACTTATCATGGATTAGAAAAAATAACCGAATATTTGCTTGAATTTGGGGCGAGTGTGTTGATTAAATCCAAAGAAGGAATTGATGCTTTGCAATTAGCCAAGAAGAATCATCAAACATTTTTGCTCCCTTATTTAGAAAAAGCTTTTAAAGAGCAACAAAAACCTCAAAAAATTGGCAAGAATAACGTATTGGGGCAAGTTGATGTTCGGCAAAATCAACGAACAAACGGATAAAGAGTAAAGGATAAAAAGAGGATGTTAGAGCATTTAAATCAAGCGATTAAAATCGGTGATACGGATAAGGTGATTTATTTTACAGAAACCAAAAGACAATCCCCTCAAGTTTTGGGTAATGCCTTATTTAAAGCAATTGAATGTCAGCGAATTTTTATGGGTGAATTGCTTATTAAAAATGGGGCTAATTTAAATATTTTTGATGAATTTGGTTATTCGCCCTTGATGAGAGCCATCAAAATAAACGTTGATTTTACTCGTGGTTGTTTTATGACTATGATCATGAACGGGAAAGCCAATATCAATCTTCAAAATAAATATGGGTGGACAGCTTTAATGATTGCTGCTTGTGAACAAAAATCTGTTTTACCTTTGAAAGAATTAATAAAGGTGGGGGCAGACATTAGTTTATCCGATAAGTTGGAAGAGACGGCTTTTCATAAAGCTTGTATCGTTGGGAATTTAGAAGGGGCAAAGGTATTGGTTCAAGCAGGGGCTGATATGTTAAAGAAAAATAAAGAGGGTAAAGATGCTTATAATTTAGCGATGGAAAATGGGCATCATGAAGTGGCAAAAATGATTAAAGAAGCGATAAAAGAACAGTTAAAAGCCAAAAAAATTGCTTCTCATCAAGGGAATAATCAAGCGCTTTCCTTGTTGATTGAAAAGGGTGTAAGTTACGCAAAATAAAGGATTATACTTATGATTGATATCAAATATTATCGGTTAATAATTGGTCAAGCCATTCAAAAAAAAGAGGTGAAAAAGCTTCAATCTCTTTTAAATCAGTTGCAAAAAAAATATGGCTGGATTGATTGTTTTTTAACTGAGGAGGATGATCATTGTCAAACGCCTTTGTTGCAGGCACTTCTTTTAAAAGAGTGGGGTTTTTCAAAAGAAAAGCAAGAGATGATTGATTTGTTGCTTGAAAAAGGGAGTGATATCAATCGGTTAAACAGCGAAGGAAGGACACCTTTATGGCATGCTATTTTTAAAAAACAAACAAAAGCCGCTCTTTATTTATTAGAAAAAGGCGCTGATGTGAATAAACCAAGTTATGGGAAGAAAATTGGTTGTGGGGGTATGGGGTTTACGGATACGGCATTGATGTGTGCCGTTCGGGGGGAAAATGTGACGCTTATGAAAGCATTGATTCAAAAAGGCGCCAATCTTTATAAAAAAAATCATGAGGAGAAAACCGTTTTTGATTTGGCTCTTGAAAAGGTGCAAAAAAAGATGGTTCGCTTGCTTCAAAATGAAATGAAAAAAAACGATATTCAAAAAGGCGATTTATTAAAAGCTGTTCAAACAAGGAAAGAAGATTTGGTGCGTGTTTTATTAGCCTTTGATAAACAAAAGGTTTTTGATGAAAAAGAAAAGGAACAGGCTTTTCTTTTAGGGGCTAAATATGGGTTAATCAAAGCTGTTCAAGTGTTGATACAAGAGGGCGTGAATGTAAATACAAAAGATGAAAAAAATGAAAATGCCTTGATGAAAGCTTTGTTGTCCGGCAAAGAAAAAATGCTTAATCTGCTTATTAAAGAAGGTATCAATTTAAATGACAAGGATTTGAATGAGGAAACAGCGTTGATGAAGGCAGCTGTTTTACCGCTTCAAGAAACTTTTATTCAAGCGATTATTCAAAGTGGGGCGGATGTGAATCTCTCTGATAAAAAAGGAAGAACAGCCTTGATGCGGGCGGCTGAATTTGGCACAACGAGGGACAATATTGTTTATGAACTTTTAAAATTGGGCGCTGATGTGCATGCCGTTGATGAAGCAGGGATGACGGCTTTGATGTATGGTGTTGCAAGTGAAAAAAAAGTTGTTTGCCATTTATTGGAGTTTGGGTCTGATGTCTTAAAGAAAAATAAAGAGGGAAAAGATGCCTATAATTTAGCGATGGAGCAGGGGCGTTCACAAAATGCCGGTTTGATTTTACAGGCGCTTAAACAACAATTAAAATTAAAAAAAATCAGCACACATCAGGTGGTCAAAAGTCAACAAAAACAAGAGCAAAATATGAGATAAGAGGAGTAAAAAAAATGCAAGAACAATTTTTTAAAGCGGTGAAAGAAAATAAGTTGGAAGAGGTGAAATCTCTTTTAAAACAAGGCGCTGATGTTTATTCCTTTAATGAGGAAGGGTATACCGCATTAATGGTGGCGGCCAAAGAAGGCTTAATCCCCATGATTGATTTATTGGTTCAAAATGGGGCCAATATGTATCAGCTTTCTCAAAAACAAAATGAGCTTGGGTATTTGATAACGGCTATGGATATTGCTTCTAGAACCGGGCAAAAAGATGCTTATTTGCATTTAAGTTCATTAGATGCTCGCCATTCAGGGCAATATCGTTGTTATAGCTATGCGCTTCGACAAGGGGATGACTTGAAATTAGAGCATGAAATTTTGCATGACTGGTATAATGATGTGAATGCGCAAAGTCCGGATGGCGGGAAAACAATTTTAATGACAGCCGCTCAAAACAGCTCTTTTTTATTGGTTGAAAAGTTGATTAATCTTCATGCAAAAGTGAATCAAAAAGACAGATTGCTTAAAACACCGCTTCATTATGCTTGCGAAAATAACAGAGGTTCTTTGGTGGCAAGAGGGTATCAGTTGGATCCAAAAATAGAGGAACAACATCATAAGCATAACCGCTATTATGTTGCTAAAATTTTGATTGAAAAAGGGGCCGATGTGAATGCAAAAGATTTTGAAGGCAAAACACCTCTTTCAAATTTTTTAATGAATAATGATTTTGAAATTGCGGATTTATTGCTTAAAAACGGGGCAGATGTAACCATTAAAGATCATCAAAATGGCACGATTTTAGAAAAGGCCATTTTAACCGAAAATCAAGAGATGGTTTTGAAAATTTTGGCGCATGGTGCTGATATTCAAGAAGAAGGATTTGAAGGAAAAACAGCGCTTCAATATGCTTTTGTGCATCAAAGATGGGAGATGTTTGATTTATTACTCAAGCACGGGGCTGATGTGAATAAACCGTTTAAAAATGGCGATAGATTATTGCATCAAATTATTCGTATCGGGTATTTAGATGTGGCGGAAAATCTTTTAAAAGCAGGTGCTGATGTGATGGCGCAAGATCATCATGGATTAACGGCTTTGAAAGTTGCCAATTATTTGAGAAGAGAACGCATGTTTGATTTGCTTCTTCAATATAAAGATCAGCCACAAAAGATTGCCTCAGCAAAAAATCCAATGAGTCAAAAAGATGAGGGCAGAGGCGAACGAGAATAAGGATACTTAAAAAAAGCGCTCTTAAATCAGGAAAAAGGATGATAAAAAATGAAAGATAGCATTTGGCCGGTATATCAAAATCAATTTTGTGGTACGGATTGGATTTATAATCATGTGGTGAATAATCCAAATTGGGTTGAAAATTCCATTGCCACGATTGAGATGTGGTTAGAAAGAGGGCTTAATATTAACTATGTTGAGCCAAATAAAGGAACGATGCTTGCTTGGGCGGCGAAAAATAACAGAAGCAAAGTGCTTGATTTCCTTATTAAACAAGGGGCTGATGTGAACCGTGCAAGAACAAAGAAGATAACACCATTAATGGATGCGGTTTGGCATGGCTCTGTTATTTCAACGCTTTTAAAGGCGGGAGCTATTGCCACAGCAGAAGATGAGTATGGGAGAACGGCTCTTAACTATGCGCTTTATGCTTTAAAAGAGGCGGTGCAAGAGCAAAAAGAAAAAGCAACTGCTGAACCTTATAATGAATATGCTTTTTTAGATGCCAAAGAGGCAGAGGGAAGTGTTTATAGCGGATTAAACTCTGTTATAAAGGAATTTAAGCCGATTACAGGAAGAAATGGTCAAATAGAAAAGCTTTCTAGAAATCCGTTTAATGTGATTATTGGGTCAAAGGAGCTTGAAACACGCTTGAAAATTCGGTATTTAAAAACCTTACAATCAAATGGGTTTGATCCAAATGACTTTTATCCAAATAGTTATTTAACAACAAAAGAAGCTGCGCTTGAAACGAAAGATAAGGAATTGATTTCGTTTGTGAAATATGAGCTTTTGAAATTGAAGGACCCCCAAGAATTAATAAAAATGGCACAAGAGGGGGATTTAAAGAGCGTGCAAGTTTTAATTCAAAATGGCACAGAGGTAGATGAAACCGATCAACAAAGCCAAACGGCCTTGATGAAGGCCTCGCAAGCAGGATTTTTAGATGTGGTTGACGCGTTGATGAAAGCCGGTGTCAATGTTTTATTAAAAGACGATCAAGGAAATGATGCCTTTAATTTGGCGATGAAAGAGGGGCATATTGAAATTGCCAAATTAATAAAGAAAGCGCTCAGAGAGCAAATAACACAAAGAAGGAATTTGTTGTCGAACACCCTTTTGAATATGGGGAAAAAAAGGCTTTATCTTCTTTCGCAACAAGGTAAAAATTTGATTTTAGCGTTAGGAAAAGAAGGTCAATTAATAAGGGACTAAAATGAAAGAAAAGTTAATCAGAGCCGCTGAAAATAACCAGATTGCCGAAGTTGAGCGCCTTTTAGCCGATTTTGAATTTGCTAAAATCAGGGCGTTGCGTGCGTCTGCCAGAAAGGGATATTTAAAAGTGTCGCTAAGATTAATAAAGGCTGGTGTGGACGTGAATGCCCCAAATGAGGCGGGATGCACGCCGTTAATGTTTGCTGTTTGTGGCGGACATTTAGATGTTTTAAAAGCCTTGATTCAACAAGGAGCGGATGTTTTAAAGAAAAATAATATGGGAAAAGATGCTTATCATTTTGCCATGTTCAAAGGTGATAAAGTCATTGCCAAAGAGATTATTAACACAGTGAAAAAAAAGATGATGTTTTGTTTGGTATCTCAAAATCAGTTGGTAACATTGGAAAGAGAGTAAAAATGAGTATAAACAGAGAGTTAAATGAAAAATTGATTAGAGCGTTGGCTTGTTTGAGTCGATTAGATTCGTATGCTGGCACAAGATTTCAAGATGATTTAAAGAAAACGCTCTTTTTTTTAGTAGCAAAAAACGGAAATGTTGATGGGATGGAGGTTTTGCTTTCACATGGCATTGGGGTGAATATACAAAATGAGGAAGGGTGGACGGCTTTAAAAGTGGCGGCGGCTTATGGACGGATGCAAATGGTTCTCTTTTTGATGGCAAATGGTGCTGATTTGGATATTCAAGATCAGAAAGGATGGACGCCCTTGATGAGCGCCGTGAATGAAGGGAATTTTAATTGCGCCCAGTTTTTGATTGATCATGGAGCGGATGTTTTGAAGAAAGATAAAGAGGGGAAAGATGCTTATTCTATTGCCATGCAAAAAGGATATGGGTATTTGGGTGATTTGATCAAATCTGCGGTTCGTAAACAAATGAAAGAAGGAAAAATTGCTTCTCGCTCTTCTTTGGGTGGTAAAAACAAAACGGGTGGTTATGCGCGGGATTAATAAGGATTGAACAAAAACAGTTATTAAAATAAGCGCTTTAACAAAATGATAAATAAAATGATAAATCAAGTGATTAAAAGTCAAAATAAAAGTGATGGTTTAATAAGGGAATAAAATGGATTCAAGGGTTTTTGAGGATATTCTTCGTGGCAGTGGTTCTTTCTTGGATAATTTTCTTTTGAATGCAAAGAAAATGGAAAAGGAAAAGCAAAAAGCTTTGTTTGTGGCTTCAACAAGGGGGCATCTTAAACTTGTGAAACAGCTTTTAGAGATTGGCGTTGATTTAACCTATGAAGAAGAGGGATGGACGATATTCGGCGTGGCTGCCAGTTATGGGCATGTGGCCGTGATGCAAGAGTTGGTGCGCCATGGGATGAAGGTTAATCAGCAATCCACCAGAGGGTGGTCGGCGCTTCATTTGGCGGCCTGCAATAAAGAGGTTGAGGCGGTGCATTGGCTTTTAAAGATGAATGCTGATATAGATATAACGGATAAAAAGGGCAAAACGGCATTGATGTGTGCCGCTCATCATGAAAGCATTGAAATTGTTAATCTTTTAATTGAGTATGGGGCCGATGTTTTAGTTAAAGATATGCTAGGGCGGGATGCCTATACAATCGCCATGCAAAAAGGGAATGTTAAAATTGCGCATTTGATAAAGGAAGCTGTTAAAGAGCGATTGGGTAAAATAAAGATATTGAGTTCAAAAAATAATGGTGTGTATGCACAGCCAAATCAAAGGGATTAAAAATGCCAAACAGAGATGATGTGTTGAATATAATTTTAAGATCAGGCAGTCAAAACGACCTTAAAAAACTGCTGGATCAAGGCGCTTTAAAACAGGCGGGAAAATCCGTTGATTGTTTGTTAATTATGGCGATTTTGTGGAATAATAAAGAGGCGGTTAAGCTTCTTTTGGATTATGGCGAAGATATTGATTTATATGAAAAAGACAAGGAAACACCACTGGAATTTGCCGTGAGGCATGGGCTAAAAGAGATGGTTCAGTTGCTTTTGGATCGGGGGGCTGATATTAATCTTAGTTCAAGCAATGAGCATTTGGTTTTTCAGTGCGCCAATGGGTTTAATAATGGAGAAATGTTGACCTTATTGCTTAAAAAAGGATTGGATGTTCATGTGCCAAATATTCATGATGTGGTGTATAGAGCGATTGGCCCTAATGAAGAAAATTTTGATTTATTGCTTCAAAATGGTATTTGTTTGGATAAAGAGCATAAGGGATATAAGACCCTTTTTTCCCATGCCTGGCTTTATAAACAAACAGCAAAATTGAAGAATAGGGCGCTTGTTTTTAAAGAATATAATGATAAAAAGGGATTACAACCGCTTTCGCCTTTTCAAAAGTTTTTTGGGAAAAAAGGTAAAAGAGAGCTTTTTGAAGCCGTGCAAACAGGGGATGTTTCATCCTTGGATCAGATTTTTAAAAACCCAAAAAACAACATGGATGATCAATTAAAATTAGAGCTTTTATATGAAGCTATTCGGCGTAATCAATCAGTGGTTGTGGCAGTTCTTTTAGAGGCAGGGGCGCCTTTAACAGATTTAAATAACTTGCAGTCAAGCCCGCTTTTTGCGTCGGTGATTTGGGGACGAAGCTATATTGCCAAAATGTTGATCGAAAAGAAAGCAGATGTAAACTTTCAAACAAAAAATAACGGATATACCCCATTATTGGCGGCGGTGACGAATGGCTCTGTTCAAATGATGAATGATTTAATTCAAGCAGGGGCAAATATAAATCAAGGTGGGTTTAAAATCACCCCGTTGATGGCATCTGTTCAATTAAAAAGATTTAAGCATTTTAAATGCTTGCTTGAAAAAGAGGCGATTGATTTAAATAAGCAAGATGAATATGGCAAAACGGCCTTGATGATGGCGATAGAAAATGGTTTTATGGCTGCCGGTTTTGAGCTGATTGAAAAAGGGGCTGATGTTTTAATCAAAGATAAAGAAGGTAATGATGTTTATCAGCTGGCGATGAAAATGGGGCAAAAAGAAATAGCCGATATGATTAAAAAAAGAGTGTCAGATATTTTAAGAGAAAGAAAAAAAGCCAAGATAGTGGCAAAAAAACCTCAACCCATTCATCTTTTATCGGGGCAAGGAGCGAATGTAAGCTTGTTAGATTTTGATCGTCAAAAAGATTAAAGGAAAGGTTTAAAAACATAAAAAAACCGATTGAAAAAAAAGGATTTAGATGAGATTTTTTAATAAATGGAATCAAGAAAAAATTGAAAAGGTTTTTATAGACGGGCAATTTGATTTTTTAATTAAGGGGCTTGAAACAGGCAAAATTGATCCGAATATGAAAATTTACGGAACGCCTTTTTTAAACGAAGCCTGCCGAAAACTCGGCACGGTAACATTGATTCAAAAGCTGATTGAAAAAGGGGTTGATGTGAATCAATTTGATATGTTTACCAGAACGCCGGTGATGATTGTTATTGAAAGATATTTAGGCTTAGTTGGGGAACAAGATGATGAAGCGTTAAAAAATGAAAATGAGCGTCTTTTAACCCTTTTAAAAGAGGCCGGTGCTGATTTTAATAAACGAGATGGGGAGGATAAAACGCCTCTTGAACGCTTGATCCAACGCGCCCATCCCGTTTATTATCGCAATGCGATGCCAAACGGATATGTTGATTTTTTTAACAACTATTGGAAAAAGGCAGAGCTTTTAATCCGGTATGGAGCCAATATTAATGCGAAAGATAAGAATGGTAAAACACCTTTGATGGAAGCGGTGCAACAAAGAAGTTTCGGCGCCGTTAAGTTTTTGATTCAAAATGGGGCGGATGTGAATTTAGCTGATGAAAAGGGGGAAACAGCTGTGATGCAAGTGGTTCAAGATTGGTATTTAAATAACATTCAGATTAAGAATAATAAGGGGATGTTGACGGTTGATGAAACGCAAGAAATAAGCGATACCAGTCTTGTGATTCAAAATCGGTTATTGAAGATATTAGAGTACTTAATCAGCGCTGGGGCGGATTTGGTTCAAAAAAATAAGGAAGGGCTGGATGTTTATAATTTAGCCATGAAAAAAGGGCATGGAGCGGTGGCCAAAGTGATTATTAAATGCCTTCAACGGCAGTTAAAGGGCTCCCCTTTATATGGCAGAAAGATTTCTAAATCCGGATTGATTAAAACATTAAATCCCGCTTTGAAAAGAGAAAAGGAATAAACAGGTGCCAAAAAAAGAAGAAACAAAAGGTTTTATTAAGAAGTTGTTGGGTAGATTTCTTGATTCTGAATGGTCTGATGGTAAAATCAAAGAAGAGTTGGCTCTTTATCATGAAGAGGTGTTAATTCAAGGCCTTGAAGAAGGAAAATTTAATCCGAACAGACTGTTGTTTGGTAAATTGCCGATTTTTAATGAGGCGGTTGAAAGTGATTTATTTGATTTTGTTCGTAAGTTGATTCAAAAAGGCGTTGATGTGAACCAACAAGATGGGAATGGCAAAACGGCGGTGATGTGTTTGGTTGACGGGTGGTGGAATGCGCAAAACCGCAAGTTTTGGCCCTTGTTAAAAAAGGCCGGTGCTGATTTTAATAAGCCGGATAATGAGGGAAAATCGCCTCTTTTACGCTTGTTTGGTGAATTAAAGAAGGATGCCTCTATCCCTGTTTTTCAAGCTGATCGATTTGATTGTTTGAGTTATCAAATTGAATATTTACTTAAGTTTGGGGCGGATATCAACTTTAAAGATAAAGAAGGTCAAACGGCTTTGCATCAGGCGGTTGTTGCTGAAAGTTATTTGGCCGTTCGCTTTTTGGTTAAAAACAAGGCGGATTTGAATGCTCAAGATAATGAGGGGAATACGCCGCTTCATTATGCCGTGCGTCTTGGGTTATTTGTAATTGCTCAATGTCTGATAACAAAGGAAATAGATTTATTGAAAAAAAATAAAGAAGGGGAAGATGCTTATAATTTTGCCATGAAAGAGGGGGAAAGAGAAATTGCCGAACTGATTACAAAAGAGTTGCTTAGACGCAAAAAAGAAGAAAGAAGAGTTCAAAAGAAACTGGAAAAGACCGGTTCTTCATCAAAGATTTCATCTCAAACGTCTTATTTAAAGAAGATGCTGGCAGACACAACGAAAGGGATTCATATCAAATGAAGAGAAATTGGATACAAAAGTTTTTTGAGCCGGTGTTTAATTCATGGAGTGCAGAAAACATTTTGGATTTGTTAACTGCTCATAAAGATGACAAGGTCATTAAAGGGATTGAAAAAAAAGAAACAGTTGATTTGGTTGGCGAGGGACAACCGGTTGTTATTCAATCAGGTTCCTTAAAGATCATTCGGCCGATAAAAGCACAAGGGGTTTATGTTAAAGAATGAGTCATTTGATTTCGGAACTGAATTTAAAAGATGAAAAAGGGCAAACGGCTTTGATGAGAGCCGTGTTACATCATGATATAAACCAAGTAAACGCATTGATACAACAAGGCGTTGATTTAAATTTGCAAGATAACAACGGATATTCGGCGTTGATGCATGCTGTTTTTCAAACACAGCTTCAAATCATTCGGTTATTGGTTGAGGGAAAAGCGGATTTGGATTTGAAGGATCATTTTGGGCGAACGGCTTTGATGATTGCTGTTTGGAATGATTATTTGGGTATATCATCCTTTTTAATTACGCCACAGGCAAATTTGCTTGTTAAAAATAAAAAAGGTGAGGATGCTTTTGCAATCGCGATGAAAAGAGGAGCCAAAACGGCGGCCGGATTGATTAAAAAAGAACTTTTAAGACGCAAAAAAGAAGAACGGCAAACAAAAATGAAATTAGACATAATTTCAAGAGCTTTTTCTCAGCAAAAGAATGATTATCAAAACGGATGAAAAACATAAAAGAAGCGTTTTAACAAAAACAGCGGACTTCTTTTTCTGATTGGTCTGAAAATGAATATAAAAAGATTGACAAATATCTGAAATTATGCTATACTTGAAAAAGTTTGGTTTTTGGAGGGAAAAATGAATAAAGATAATTTAAATAAAACATTGATTATTGCCGCGCAAATGGGGAATTTAAAAGCCATTCAACAGGCGATGGATGACGGTGCCGATATTAATTTTCAGGGAGAAGACGGGCAAACGGCATTAATGCGCGCGATTTTGAATCAGAAAGAAAAAGTGTTTTATTGGTTGCTTGAAAATAAGGCCGATGTGAATTTATTCGATAAAAGTGGGAAAACGGCCTTAATGTTTGCTTATCAACAGGGGTTAAGCAATTTTGCGCATCAATTGATTGAAATGGGCGCAAAGGAAGAAATGAAGGATCATCAAGGGCATACTGCCAAAGAGTATGAATTAGAAGAAGGCGAGGGGGTTGTTATGGTACAGCCTAAAAAAGAAGTTGAAGTAGATTTGCAAGATTTATTATTTGCTTCAATTGAAAGCGAAAGTCAACAAGGCATTGATCAGGCGTTAATGTTAGGTGCTGATTTGGAACGACCGGATGTTTATGGAAATAATGCTTTGATGTTGGCTGCCCGTAAAGGCAATATTGTGATTATGCGCCACTTGATTAAAAAAGGCGCTAAACCGAATGAAAACGTGATTAAAACAGCGGTTAAAAGCGGGAATTTTGAAGCCGTTGATTTATTGGCCAGACACAGCGATTTAGCAGCAAAAACCGAAGTTCAAATAGCATTGGCCTCAGCCATGGCAGAACAAGGGTTTTCAAAAGAAAGCATTCAGGCAATTAAAGAGGCTCAAAAAGCCGAAGCTCTTATGTTAAAAGAAGAAAAGAAACAAGAAGAGCAAAAAGAAGAAAAAGCTCAGCAACAACAAGAAGAGCAAAAAGAAGAAAATGAATTGTTAGATGAAGAAAAACAAGAAGCGATTACCAATCAAGTGAAAGAAACGCTTCAAAGACAAGAAAAACGAGCAAAATCAACAGAGCATTTATTTAAATTAATTGCGCATGATGTTCAATTTCATTACATTGAAGATTTTGTAAGAGGCGAAAATGACGCGGTGGAAAAAGAAGATCCTCGTGCGGTTTTAACTTCTTCTGTTGCAACGGATATTATGCGTTTTGCAAAAGAAAGAGCGGCTGAATTAAAAAAAGATCCACAAGAGTTGATGAATAATGCGGCTGCTTCGTTGCTTTATTTGGCTGCCAAATATAATCAGGTGGATGTTGCCAAACATGTGTTAACTTTAAGACCAAACTTTTTTAAAGAGAAAAAAGATAGATGGGGCGCTGTTCATTCAGCAGCAAGTTTTGGCAATATTGAAGTGATGAATGAATTTATTAACTTTGGTGCCGAGTTAAATGTTGATGAAGATGCTTGGTCAAGTCCTTTAGAAGCGGCTATTTTTCAAGGGCAAGAAGCCATGATTAAGTTTTTGTTTTCAAAAGGCGCCAATATGCGACCGGGGAAAAAGTCGGAATTAATTGATGCGGCTGGAAGTGAAAAAACAATGGCAGGGTTTGATGCTTTGTTGTTACGCGCCGGAAAAGATAAAGAAGCTTTTCGCAGGGCTTTATTTAATGCCGCTCACAATGGAAACAAAGAGGCAGTTCAAAAAATATTGAAAACAGTGGATAAATGGGGAGCTGTTGCTTATAATCAGGTTTTTAAACCTTTAAAAACTTATAAAGAAATATTTGCAACTTATGCGTTGATGGGGGCTGTGGCCGGTCAACAAAAAGAAATGGCTTCTTTTTTAATTGAAAATGGCGCTGATGTAAAAGCTGATTCTTTTGTTTATGCAGCGGTTCACAAACATGATGCAGAAATGCTTAAATTGTTGATTGAAAAGGGCGCTATTGCAACAATGCCGGAAAGATTACTCTCTGGCGAAAAAGATTCAGCATTGGCTGAAGCCATTTATTGGGCCCCTCGTTATGGCACAGAACTTGTTGAAGAGCTGATAAAGGCAGGGGTGAATCCAAACAAAAAGGTTTATTCTTATAAATTTGATCCCAAATTGAATCAAGCTGTACAGCTTTATACCTATCCGATTTTATTGGCTGCTATGAATCAAGATGCTGAATTAATTAAATTCTTTGCTCAAAAAGGCAACAATATCAATCTGATGAATAAAGAGAAACAAACGGTGTTGGATATTTTTGAAGAACGAAGAACGTTCAGCATTGAAGATGTAAGAATATCAGATCCAAACAGATCAATGCTTGTGCCGCAATTTTATGAAAAGTTAAAAGAAGACATCAAAATGTTGCGTTCGATGGGTGCTAAAACGGCCAAAGAAATTCAAGAGGAAAGAAAACAAAGATCTTTTGTGGTTCGCTTGAAAAAGGCTTTATCCAGAGATTAATGAAATAACGAGAGATTGATGCTGAAATTAATTGAACAATTAATCGAGCAGGGGGCCGATTTAAATGAGCAAAACGAGCGGGGAGAAACTCTTTTGATGCAGGCTGCTGAAAAAGGGGATATGGGTGCTGTTCAAAAACTTTTATCTTTCGGTGTCAATCTCTTTTTAACAGATCAAAAAGGTCAAACGGCCTTGATGAAAGCCGTTTTGGCCAGAAAAGAAATGGTTTGCTCTTTTTTGATGGGCGCCATGCAGGGAAATATTGATCAGCAAGATTTTCAAGGGGAAACGGCTTATGATATGGCGCATCGCTTGAAGCTTGAAGATATTTCAAACATGATTTTATCTCTGTCTCAATTCAAAAGTCCCGAAGATCGGTTATTTTTAAAGGTTAAATCAGATATTTTAAACGGGATGGATTTTAACATTGAAGATGAGCAGGGGCGCTCTTATTTAAGCTATATGATTTATCAGCATTATAATAAAGTAGCCAAGTTTTTAATTGATCATCAGGTGGATGTGAATCATGTTTGTCAGCGCAAGTTTACGCCGTTGATGGTGGCGGTTTTAAGAGAAAATGAAGAGATGGTTTTGTATTTGCTCAAAAAAGGCGCGATGATTTTTCCAAAAAATGATAAAGATCAAACGGCGCTTGAATTGGCAAAAAGCATTTCGGCGAGCGAAAAGATTATTAAGATGCTTGAAAAGGCCGAAGAAATTGAACTGGATTTATTTAAAACCGGAAAAATTTTAAAGGTATTTGGCCCTGAGTTTGAAAGATTGCATCATGAGCTTATGCAAAATGCAACAGTAACACCCTTGCATGAAGCTTTGGCTGAAATGTTGAATCATCCGGCAACGTATGAAAATGGGTTTAACCTGAAAAATAAAAAAGGGCAAACGCCGTTGATGTTGGCCGTTTTAATCGGGGATTATCAATTGGTTAATTGGATGTTAGAGGCCGGTGTTGATATTGATTTTCAAGGTGTTGGCGGTGAAACGGCATTGGGAACGGCGCTATTGATGATGGATGTGCCAATGGTTAAATTGTTGCTTGAAAAGGGCGCTGATGTGCATGCCGAAAATTTTGAGGGAGAAACGCCGTTATTGCGGGCAACTAAAATGATGAATACGAGCTTGATTAAGCTGTTGATTGAAAATGGTGCCAATATTTATGCGGTGAATCAAGAGGGCGTTTCGGCTTTTGATTTTGTTTTGAACACGCAAGAATATGAAATAGCGGCCTTTATGAAAGAGATTCAGGAGAAAGCTTATCATAAAAAACGGATAGATTTTTCCGTGCAAAAGCCGGTAGTAGAAGAAAAAGAAGACGAGGATGAGGCGTTTGCATCAGAAACACAGGCGGTGAAAGAAGATCCCATTTTTGATGCCATTAAAAGCAGAAAGGTTTCTCTTGTTCGCCAGTTGATTGAACAAGGCGCCGATATTCATTTAAAAGATAGGTTTGGACAAACACCGCTTTTCTATGCTATTGAAAGGGGACAGTTAAAGATGGTTCAACTGTTGGTTGAACAAGGCGCTGATGTGAATGAGTTGAATGGCGCAGGGAATTCCCCATTAATGACAGCGGTTATTTACGAGCGACCAAAAATTTTATCTTATCTTCTTGAGCAAGGGGCTGATATTGATTTAAAAGGCTTGAATGGGAATACGGCTTTGATGGTGGCATTAGATGAGGGCGATAATTTGATGCTTCGTCAACTCATTAAGGCAAAAGCAAGCATTGAGGTTGAAAATGATGACCATGAAACACCATTGATTATGGCTTTATTTACGGCAAATCAACAAGCGCTTCGGTTATTAATTAAGCAAGGGGCCGATATTTGGAAAGAAAATAGCGAAGGTGTTTCGGCAATGCAAGAAGCGATTGAAAACGAATTATTTGAAGACGCGGCGTTGATGAAAAAGGTATATGAAAAACGCTTGGGGCTTTCATCGGTTGTTGCGCTTGAAAAACAGCTTGAAAAGGATATGTTTTTATTAAAAGCCATTGAAACGGGGAATAAAAAAGCCGTTCAAACAGCCCTTCAAAAAGGGGGCGATGTGCACTTGATTGATGAGGCGGGGGAAGGCGTTTTATTTTATTGCGTTCGTCATAAAAAAACGGCAGCTTTTAAACTGTTGGTTGAACAAGGGGCCGATGTGAACATGAAAAATAAAGACGGGCAAACGGTTTTAGACGTTATTTTAGAGGCGTCATTGGACGAAAAAACGCAAAAGAAACTCGCTAAAATTTTAATTGAAAACGGTTTGGGTTTGGCAACGATGTCGCAACAAACAGGGCAAAAACTGCAAGCCTTGATGAATGGGGTTGTGATGAAACAACAGGTGGCAAAACAAGCTCATAAACAAAAAAATAAAAGAGAGCGCTCTTAGGCTTTTAAAGAAAATCATTTTTGTCTTGAATTTTTTTTGCATCTTCTTGTATGATGAAGGGGCAAAGGAGAGCACTATGATTTTACTTTTTTTAAGATTTTTAATTATTGCCTATTTATTGGGGTTATTCATTCTTTTATTCATGAAATTATCGCATGCCAGCAAGAAAAATAAGGGAATTAGCTCATTATTCTTATTCCCCTTATTGATTTGCACCAAAAATGGGCGCAAAACACTTTCAGACGAAATTAAAAAAACAGGAGATAATGAATAATGACAAATATGCTTAAATTAACAATCGGATTTATTGCATTAGCGGTTTTTATTATTGCTTTTGCAAGTGTGAAACAAATTGATGCCGGTTTCAGAGGGGTGAAAACCGTGTGGGGAAAAGTGTCCGGCGAAAGTTTGCCGGAAGGCCTTTATTTTTATAATACCATTAGTTCAGATATTTATGCTATGGATTGTCGGACAAGAAAAGCAACTTTAAGTACAAATGCTTATACAAAAGATGTTCAGCAATCAATGGTTCAGGTGACAGTGAACTATAACTTAAATCCGGCGTTTGCACATGTGATGTTTCAAGATGTTGGGCAAGATTATGAACAAAAGATTTTGTATCCGAAAATTATTTCCGTTATTAAAGATACGTTTGGCGGATGGGAAGCTGATAAGTTGATTGCCAATCGCGAAACGGCAATCCAGTCGATTTTTGAAAAATTGCAAACGGTGATGGCGCCGGATCATATTGATGTGACTGGTGTGGCGCTCGAAAATATTGATTTTTCCGACCAATATGAACGCGCGATTGAAGAAAAGCAAATTGCCACACAAAATGCTATTAAAGCTATGAATAAAACAAAGCAAATTGAAGAAGAAGCCAAGCAAAAGGTTTTGACGGCGCAGGCCGAGGCGGAAAGTATGCGCATTCGTTCGCAAGCTATCAGTCAAAATCAAAATTTGATTCAATATGAAGCCGTTCAGCGTTGGGATGGGAAGTTGCCGGTGAATATGTATGGCGCGGCGCCGATTCCGTTTATCAATGTGCAGTAACAAATTAAAAAGCCGTCTTTCTTTGAAAAGGCGGCTTTTTTTATATGGAAAGTAAATATGTTCCCTTTGGTTTTATTTTTTATCCTTAAAAGCAAAATATTTAAGAACAACATAGCTATATACCGTTAAAATCACAAGAACGATAAATTCGGCGATATAGGCATTGAGGCCCGTTTTCATGAGCAAGAACAACAAAATGGCATTTAAAATATAACTGCCTACCCAAGTGGAAAGACATTTGGAATATTCTTTTAAATAGTTCCCCTTTGTTGCGAAAACAAAGAATTTTTGAGAAAAGTAACTGTTAATTGACGAGATAAAAAAGCTTAAAAGCAAAGCCATTTGCGCGCCAAGACCAAAGAAAACCAATAGGACATAGATGATGTATGACACGGCTGTGTTATATCCACCAACCATTAAAAAACGAATTTTTTCAGGTAGTTGCATCCATTTTTGATAAACTGTTAAATAAAGTTCGATTAATTTTTTCATTAAAATTCCCCTTTTAAAAAATAACTTTTCTTTATCTTGCCTGAAAGAGTGGGCTTTGTCAATCCTTATTTTGTTTTATCATTGAAATGCTGAGCAACCCAAGGGCCAATTCATCATAAAGCATTGAGTCGTTCCGCCAGACTCATCATAAACCCCACCCACCACAACACCGCCCATTACATCCACTCTCAAAACCCATCGCCTTCAACATGCTCACGTCCTGCCCAAAAATCTCTCTCAAAACCCATCGCCTTCAACATGCCCACGTCCTGCCCAAAAATCTGCTCCCAAAACCCATCGCCTTCAACATGCCCACGTCCTGCCCAAAAATTGCTCTCAAAATTGTCACCCCAAACTATTTTTATAATAATAGTACATGTGTTATAAATTATATAATATCAATGTGTTATCGTTAATTCTTAAAGTTTTACTTAAACGCGAAGGAAGAGAGAGAAGAATTATAAATTATATCAGAAGAAGTAAAGATATATCGGAGGAAAGAGGGGCTTTTGGCAGCGATGTGCTGGGATTGAGTGGTGGTGGGTCGTGATGTGTGTGGAGTGGGGCGAGGTGCAGGGGTGCGGTGTTAGGTGGTGAGTGAGGGTGTGCGGTGTTGAGTGGCGGGGCGTGGTGGGGTATGGTTCGGTGGGTACTCTGGCGCGTGGGTGTGTGCCGAGGAGCGGTGTTGGGGGCGTTTTAGTTGGGAAAGTTGCTAAAAAAATACCTAAAAATCAAATTAAACGCGAAGGAAGAGAGAGAAGAAGTTAGCAAGAGGGATAAAATAGGTTGGTTGGATTCAGTGGGGTTGAGCGGAGTGTGGCGCACGGTGGGGTGTGAGTAAGGTGGGGTGGTGCGTGGGATGAGGGGTGTGTGGTTGGGAGTGAGGGGTACCAAAACATACAACTCCCATTTCGGGAGTTGTTTTTTTATTTGTTTCTAAGCACTTGTGCTAGTTCGGTAATAGTTCGATTTTGTAAGGTTCAATTTTTCAATTTATCGAACTCTTTTTTGCGATTTTCTTGTAAAACAAGGTGTTATATTGGTTCAAGTTCAACTAGACCCCAAAACAGACTTCATAGAGAATGAAATAACCAGTTGAGTTTTGTGAAATAATCTGATATGATGAGAGAAAACAATAGGAGGTTAGTATGAATTATACGGAGACGGTTGATAACTTGAGTGCTACGTTCATATTTGGATGTTTGGCTGCGTTTATTATTTACATCACTTTAATGTATTTTTTATTTAAATGGACTTCAGGACCGATTTCCGATATTACAAAACGTATTGAAAAATTTAAAAAAGATATAAACAATCAAAAGGGCGAACTTGCATTATTTAATTTTTGGGCATTCTGCTTTTCCTCATTTTATTTTTGTTATATTAGACTACCATGGCGGTTTATGTTATTCATGGTACTACCTTGGTTATTCATGATACCTTTTGTTTTTTTATCTAATCCTGCGACATCATTTTTAATTGGTTTTACGATTTCGCATCTTATCGCTGGATTTACATCAAATCGACTTTGTCAAAAATACAAACAAAATTATATTTTAAAGTACAAAGATGCTGATCCAACAAAGCCTGTGTTATATCGTCCTATTAGTATTAAAAGATTGATTATTATGAATTTTTTGACGTTAGGTATATATTCAATCTATTGGAGTTATAAAAATTGGCACTCATATCAAGTTGAGACAAAGGATGATGTGAATCCTTTCTTTCGTTCTTGGTTGTGTCACCTGACTATGTATGATTTATTCTCCAAGATGACAAGAACAATGAAATTAAAGAAATCGTATGCGAAATATGGCTTTTTATTTTTTGTTTTTAATAGCTTAGGTTTGCTTTTGGGTCGCTTTTCTGAAAGTAATGAATTTAGTATTGAGGTGCAAGGATTATTTGCTTTGATTTCCTTGTTTATTCCTATTCTAATCGCTTTAATTTGTCTTGTGCCTGTACAAAAAATCATTAATCAATATGCTAAACAAACTTTTAAACAAAAGATTGATACAAAATTTTATCCTGTAGAAGTTGCTTGGTTGATATTAGGTCTATTGCTTAATTTTGTTATTTTATTCGGTAATCCTTTCATTGAAAACCAACAAAATAAAGCTGTGGAAAAATCAGTTTTAGCTCAGAATTTTCAAGGGGAAGAGTTGGACAAAGTTTCTGCTTCTTTAGGTTTTATTTATAGACATGTCAATGGATATGCAGATGTTTGCTTGAAAGAAAATTATGAAATGCAAAAGTATCCAAATGATTTTATTGAATTATTGCAGGACGATATACTTAAATTAAAAACTAGATTAGAGGAAAAAGGTATATCTCTGGAACAAGCTATGGACGAACTAAAAACACAACCACAACTTGTCAGATTTGTACATCAATCTGTTTATGCTGAGTTGGATCAGTTGAAGCGTACGCTTATTGTTGAGAATATAGCAGAACAGCAAAATGTTCCAGTAGATAATATTGAATGGAATGATGATTTGGATAACCTTTTATCATTTCAAGATATATGTAAAGCATTTGATGAAGTTGGGATTGAATTTCTTAAGAATCATGAAAATAGATATTTTTTAAAATCAAATTATTAGCTCGGTATTCGCTAAGCACGCTGTACCAAACATTACAACTCCCACTTTGGGAGTTGTTTTTTTATTTGTAATTAAAAAAAATAAAAAGCTTTTGCTAGCAAAAGCTTTTTTTTGCCTGTTATGGCTGATGTTATGTGAAAGAAAAATTTGTTATATTTTTTATATGTAATGAAATTTAACTGAAAGGATAACCAATGCCACTTTACAAAAAATTAAAATCTCCGTTAGGGTATCAAATGT
>JAGCKR010000035.1 GCA_017647405.1 Alphaproteobacteria bacterium | reverse complement strand
TACATCTGCCTTTGAAGGATCTGCGCCATAAAAAAGAGCCTCATCAATCACTTCATATTCCCCTCTTGCCACCATATCATGCAAGGGCGCTCTGCCATTCAAATCTTCGGCCATCAAATCGCCCCCATGTTCAAGCAAATCGCCCATCATAGCCCTGCTTGTGGCATAGTGCATAGCGGTTTTTCCTTGTTCATCTTTTTTTGTGGCATCAGCACCGGCTTCTAAAAGCCGATGAACCATGGCCTCATCGCCTCGTTCTGCCGCCACCAACAAAGGTGCCCGTGCTTCAGGCGTTGCCGAAACTTTGTTCACATCTGCTTGATGTTCAATTAAGGCATCAACCATTTCAATTGATCCGTTTTCAACGGCTAATTGTAACGCAGATTCCCCATATTGATTCACCGCATTTGGATTCGCTCCTTCATTTAAAAGAGCCGTCACTTGCTTTTCATCTTTATTTTCAATTGCTTGAATTAAAGCTTGATCTTTTGGATTAGCTGATTGTTGCAAGGCAATCTCTCCTTGCGCTGGTGCTTGAGTTGGTTGAGCTGAGCTTGGTGCTTGAGTTGGTTGAGTTGCCTGAGAGCCCAAATTATTGTTTTGCCCCGCTACCTCTGGGCCATAAAGCCAATCGTTAAATAACCCCTTCCAAGAAAAAGGTTCATTTCTTGCTTGAGCAGATTCAGCATTTTCAGAATCATTTAAAACTGTTCCCGCTGAATATTTATGAAAAACATCTAATAATCCACCTGATTTTTTTGATTCTTCGCGCTCAACGGAAGAAGGGTGAAAAACTAGAGTAAACACCTCACCGGGGCGAAAAATATCGCGCCAGGTCAAGTTTTTTACCGTGTCAACAATTTCAAAATCACTGATTGATGATGAAGACGTTGAGGAAGAAGATGATGAAGCCGTATCTCCTTGATTTTCTGAACTTTTAAATCCGAAAAAATCCATCAACCGTTCTGTTAAACTTTTATTATCTCGTATCATCTCCCCCCCCTTTTTTCATGCTCCCCTTTAAGCAATAAAAAAAACACTATATCTTTTAAAATACCATGGTTTTTAACATCTCACAAGAAAAAAACACCAAAAACCACTTTTTTCTTAAAAAATAAAGCAAACTAATCACGTTCTTTAACATTTTTTTGATTGATTAAAACTTTAAAATAATTCTTTTGAATCTGAAAAAGCCCTTCTTTTCGCGCCCTCAGGGCCACTTGAGCAAACTTTAACATTCTGGCATAAAGCGCTTTTTTAAAAGCAGGTGTTCGAAGGGCTTTTACAGCCTCAACAGGCACATATCTTGCCGCTATTTCAAAGTGGTCGCCCGCTTTAATTTCTTGCAACAAATAATCTTCCATAATCTTTTGAAATGGCACTTTCTTTTTTTGATCCAAATAAATTTTATATGCATTAAAATATAATTCATTCCAACAATCAACATAACTGCCTTTTGATGAAGCATTATTTATCTCTTTATTGCAAGCATAAATCATCAAGCTCAAATCAGTAAAATCTTGTTGCAACTCTTTTGTTAAGGTGGTAATAAAACGCCTTTTTCGATTTTCTTTTTCAAACTCACCTTTATCTGTTTGGCTGTTTTTAATATCTTCAG
>JAGCKR010000034.1 GCA_017647405.1 Alphaproteobacteria bacterium | reverse complement strand
GTGATTTTCTTCTTTCGGCTTCTTGACGTTCAATTTCGGCCTGTGTTTTTTTGAGTTCAGCGGTTTCGGTGGCGCTGTCCGTTGAGTTGGCGCTATCGTCTGCGCTTGGTTCAGCCGTTTCGGTGGCATCGGCTGTTGAGTTGGCGCTATCGTTGGCGCTTGGTTCAGCGGTTTCGGTGGTGCTGACCGTTGGGTTGGCGCTATCGTTGGCGCTTGGTTCAGTGGTTTCGGTGGCGCTGACCGTTGGGCTGGCGCTATCGCCCGCGCTTGGTTCGGCCGTTTCGGTGGCGCTGTCCGTTGGTTGACTGCTCTTTTCATTAAACTCTTCTGTTGCATTTGAAGGAATGTTTAGACTGATATTTCCTTTTTGAGCTGCTTTGGTTGCGTCCTCATTTTCCATCATGTGTAGAGGAGCGTTGTTCAAAGACCCTAGCTCTGTTTCAGAAGGGTTTTCATTTTCAACCGGCAAAGAGGAGGGGGTTGACTCGATCGCGATATCTTCTTCCTTTTGGCTGGTTGGAATATCAACGGCAATGGCGCCGGCTTGAATCAGCAAGGCTTTAATTTCAGGATATTGCGTCAGGTAAATGGCATTTTGTGCCATTTTTTGCCGTTTATTTTCATCTGTTGTGGCGTTTAAAATATATCTCACGGCTTCGAGTTCAGCCATGGAACTGGCAATATCCAACGCATTTTCATGATAGGCATTTTCGGCATCAATATCGGCCCCGCTTTGGTTTAAAAGTTTCATCATTTCCACATGGCCGGCATAAGCTGCCCAAAGATACGGCGTGAGCCCTGCATGGTTTTTAGCCTCCAAATGAGCGCCTTTTTCGATGAGTATTTTGGCAAGATCAGTTTTCCCCAACCGTGCCGCATACATAAGGGCCGTCCACCCATCTTGATCCGCTTCATCAATATTTTCAAGTGCTTGAATATCCGCAAGGGCTTGATTGAAATCGCCGGTTTTAAAAGAATCAAAAACATCCGCTTTTGCCGTTAATGATAAGAGGGAAAAGGCAAAAACGGTTGAAAACAGCATTTTTTTCATGGATGAACTCCTATTTGTTGATTAAATTAATCAATATATAGCATAGATAAATTGAAAAATGCAATCTTTATTTTAAACATGTTTTAAGGGCTGAAAAAAAAGTATAACATCTTGATTTTTCATCTTTTAAACAAGCAAAATTTTTGAAAAGCAGTTCTTTTTTATAGGCGACTATAAAAAGTCTGCAAACCTTTTTTGCCTTTTGATTTTTTTTAAAAGGCATTTGAACCGAGACTCTTTCATTTCAAAGGGTCTTTTTTTTAACTTTTATTTGAAAGGAATTTTCTTATGGCAGAAAATTTAAAATATGATTCACTTTTTGCATTCACTCTTGAAAATCGTTCCAAACAATTAGCTGATAACATGAGCAAAAACAATGCTCTTATCAGCAGATTGAAAGAAAAAGGCAAAATCAAGCCGATTTCAGGCGGTACCAAAATTTTGGAAGAGCTTGAATACGGGGAAGGGGATGCTTTTTGGTATTCCGGTTATGACACAATAGATTATGCTGAAAAACAGTTATTTACAGCTGCTGAATATCCAATTAAATTATGCGCTGTTCCGGTTGCTGTTTCAGGCGAAGATATGCTTAAAAACTCCGGTAAAGAACAGATTTTGGATTTATTTGAAAAACGCGTTGATAACGCTTGCAAAACAATCGTCAACCAAATGGGTCGCGCTGTTTATTCAGACGGAACTGGTTCAGATGGTAAAGAAATCGGCGGTCTTCGTTTGTTGGTTGCTGATTCTCCGGCCACGGGAACAGTTGGCGGTATTGACAGATCTGTTGCCGGCAATGAATTTTGGCGCAATAAAGCAAAAACAACGGCTTTAACGGAAGAAAACATTTTAACTGAAATGAATAAAATGTATCTTTCTTTGACAAGAGGTGCCGATAAACCGGACTTAATTGTTGCCGATGAAACGCTTTATTCTCTTTATGAAAATGCTCTTCAACCGCATCAACGATTCACCAATCCAAAAACAGCCGAAGGAGGCTTCATGAACTTGAAGTTCAAAGGTGCCGATGTGATTTTTGATGGCGGTCAAGGCGGTAATTGTCCGGAAAACCACATGTATTTCTTGAACACGAATTACATTTATTTGCGTCCGCATAAAGATCGCAATATGACGGTTGTTGGCGGTGAACGCATGGCCGTGAACCAAGATGCTTTCTATAAAATCATCGGTTGGGCCGGTAATATGACGATGTCAAACGCTGCTTTGCAAGGCGTTTTGATCAACAGCTAATTTTGATGAAGCATATCTTTATTCATTAAAGTCCTTATTTGTGGGATGAAAAGGAGTTTTTTTAAGCTCCTTTTCATCTTTTTACTTGATTTTTTTGATTTATTTACTTAAAATACCCTTAAATAAACAAAAAGGAGGGATGTATGGCAACAAAGTTAAAAACAACACCAAAATTAAAAGGGGCTTCTCACCGCGTTTTTGCTGGTCATTTTCAAGAGCCTGTTATTGGTTATGATGAAAAAAATAATGCCAAATCTCTTCAAATTAAAGGGCTTGGCTTAAATCATGCGCATGCTTATCAAATTAAAATGGAAGTGGATAAAACCATTCGTTTGTTTAATTATAAAAAAAAGTAAAGGCGTTTTTTTAAGCAGATACTAAAAAAATGAATTTCATTTAAAAAAAATGGATTTTCCTATTGATTTTTTTAAAAAAAAAGAGTATAAATAACCGTCTCTTAATTTTAAGGGGCGTTTATTTTAATTTTTAACAAATACACATGTAAGGCGGCGGTTCTTAAAATGATGTTTTTTTATGAGGCGCTTTCCGGTGTAAGAAAGTTTTTTCTTATATCTTGCTTTACAGAGGTTTAACCGGAAAAAGAAAGGAAATATTATGTCTTTACCAACAATTACAATTCGTCAGTTAATCGAAAACGGCGTTCATTTTGGTCACAATGCCCGCAGATGGAACCCAAAAATGGGGCCATATATTTATGGCGTTCGTGAAGGAGTTCATATTTTAGACTTGACTCAAACGCAACCAATGCTCACACGTGCTTTGCAAGCCATTCGTGATGTTGCAGCCAAAGGCGGCAAAATCTTGTTTGTTGGCACAAAAATGCAAGCTCAAGAAGCTATTGCTGATGCAGCCACACGTTGCGGTCAATATTATGTGAACCACCGTTGGCTCGGCGGTATGCTCACAAACTGGAAAACAATTTCTTCAAGCATCAAACGTTTGAAAGATATTGACGCCAAAACAGAAAAAGGCGAATTAAACGGTTTGACGAAAAAAGAAAGATTGAACCTTTCCCGTGAACGCGAAAAATTGTTTGCTTCATTGGGTGGTATTCAAAACATGAACGGTCGCCCAGATTTAATCTTTGTTATCGATGTTCCAAAAGAAGATTTGGCCATCAGCGAAGCTAAAAAATTGGGTATCCCTGTTGTTGCCATTTGCGACTCAAATGCAAATCCGGACGGAATTGAATTCCCAGTTCCGGGGAATGACGACGCTTTGCGCGCCATCAACTTATACTGCGATTTGGTCAGCGCCGCTGTTTTAGACGGTATGCAAGCTGAACTCAAAGCCGCTGGTGTTGATTTAGGTGCCGTCGTTGAGCCGGTTGCAACTGAAACAGCTCAAGGCTAATTTTTTATCAAGGAGGTGGGGCCTCTCATCTCCTTCTTTTTTTTAATAACCTATATATTTTATAAGGAGCAAAAAATGGCAGAAATTACAGCAGCTTTAGTTAAAGAACTGCGTGAAAAAACAGGCGCCGGCATGATGGAATGCAAAAAAGCATTATCTGAAACAGGCGGTGATTTAGAAGGTGCAATCGACTTTTTGCGTAAAAAAGGTCTTTCCGTTGCCGAAAAGAAAGCAGGCCGTGTTGCCTCTCAAGGGTTGGTCGGTGTTGCTGTTGAAGGCACAAAAGGTGCAATCGTTGAACTCAACTCTGAAACAGACTTTGTTGCCAGAAACGCTGAATTCCAAGCAATGCTCACAAAAATGCTTGGCGCTGCTTTAAGCACAAACGGCGATGTTGAAGGCATGAAAAAAGAAACTGTTGACGGTAAAACAATTGAAGAAGCTTTAACAGAACTCATCGCAAAAATCGGCGAAAACATGAGCTTAAGAAGAGCTACTTCTGTTGAAGTAACAGAAGGTGTTGTTGTTCCATATATGCACACAGCCGTTGTTCCAAATCAAGGAAAAATCGGTGTTTTGGTTGCTTTGGAAAGCACAGGCGACAAAGCCGCTTTATCAGAACTTGGTAAAAAAATTGCCATGCATATTGCCGCTTCTTCACCAAAATTCTTGGCTGTTGAAGATGTTGATGCAGAAACACTCGCTCATGAAAAATCCATTTATGAAGAACAAGCCAAAGCCAGCGGTAAACCGGCAAACATCATTGAAAAAATGGTTGAAGGCCGTATCCGTAAATTCCATGACGAAGTTGTTCTTTTGGAACAAGCTTTCATTATGGATCCGGATAAAAAAGTTAAAGCCGTTGTTGCAGATGTTGCCAAAGAATTGGGAACAGATGTTAAATTGGCTTCTTTCGTTCGCTTTGCTCTTGGCGAAGGTATCGAAAAGAAAAATGAAGATTTTGCAGCTGAAGTGGCAAGCTGTATGAAATAATTAAGTTGGGGCACTTGGATGCCGTAAGTTAAAATACGGCTCTAAATGCCAACTCACAACAAAACCGCCTTTTGGATGTATAATTAATACACCTAAAAAGGCGGTTTCTGTTATTTAAGAGACTCTATTTTTTTTTACTCATGACAAGGATTTTGGTTCCAAATAAAACCATCATAACGCATTGAAATTGTGTAAGGTGAATTGTTGAGAGGGGTGAGTCGTGAAGTTGGGTATGAGAATTCAGTCAGAATGAAAAAAACAACTTGCAATGAAGCTTTGGATATGATACTTTGAGAAACGGATAAACCAAAGATGAGGTTTATCTGGGGTGTCGAAACCCCATATTCTACTAGTCGAGTCAGTTCGACTTTAAATAAGCTGACCTCCGTTCCTAGGGCGGATGTCGGCGAATAAGGCTCAGCCAAATAAGCCGAGCCGTTTGGTAGAATACGGTTTCGAACATCCGCCCGCCTTTTTTTGGTGGGCATTGTTTTTTGATAAACTCGAAAGGATGTTCTAAATGAAAAAACTTTTTTCTTTACTAATAACCGTAGCCTTTTTAAGCGGATGCACAACATTAACCTATTCGGAAAAAAATACAATCAGGTCATTGAAGGCTCAAGGCATCAGCGTTGACAGACCTGTTGGGCCTTGGGATGCTCCAAATAATATGGGTGCAGCTGGTGGGTTAAATTTGCTTCCTGGTGTTGGTAATTTTTATCTGGCAACTGGAAATGGGTCAGATAAGAGCCATTACTTATATGGTTTTTTAAATTTATTGACCTGGCCTCTGTCAATTTTATGGGGTGTTCCGGAAGCTGCCATTGATGCAAATACCATTAATGAAAGGAAACTTGTTTATTTTTACACATATGATGAATCTGGTAAAGAGGCCTTGAAAGATCTGGGATTTGAAGTGTCCGCTTCCGGTAAATTAGAGCGTGTTCATTAATAAATTAAAAAGCGTTAGTCTTTGATGGATTAACGCTTTTTTTATCATTTGCCTTATTTTGATTTGGTGGATTTTATCAATGGTGTTTTTACCCCTTTTTCTTGTTTATGTATAGCTTTAAGAAAGTTAAATAATTTATTGATATTTATAAAAATAAATGATTAAATAAAGAGTTCTTGACATTTTAAAGGGCTCTGCGCTATCTTATTATTGAATCAAAAAATTACAAGGAAAACAAAATGAAAAAAGTTGGTTTATTGCTTATTTGTGGTTTATTTTTTTCGCTTTCGGTTCAGGCGCAAGAGTGTCAAAAAGATATTCTTTTGCTTGAAAAAAAACTTGCCGATTGCTCGATTAACTATGAAGAAAATGCCTCAACGGCTGAGATGAATAATGCCACCTATAAGGCTGCGGATTGTGTCATTTCTGTTGCGCATCAGCTTTTTGAAAAATTTTATTCTTCAACGGCGGATGAATCAAAAGAACTTTTTAATGGTATGGTTCAAAAAATTTATGAGCATGCACATCATTTAAAACGGGGCAGTGATTATGCTTCAAAATATTATACCGGCACGATGTATTATACCATTGCAATCGGAACGGCGGAAGAGATGATTCAAACTTTGGTTAAAAGTTATTTAGATGAAGTCAAATCCGAATGTGCGGATAGATAAAATAAATAATTTTTAATCAGCTATTTTCAAAAAGAAGAGTGTAAAGAATAACGATTAAATAAATTTATCTCGCTGAAAATTGATTTAAAAAAAGACTATATTTTCTTGTTTTGTTAAAAGAATCAAATAATTGTTTCTTGCTTTGGCTTTATTTTGATTCAAAGAAATATATTTAAATCTCTTGTATTTCATTAAAAAGTCAACAAGAAATAAAAAAAACAAACAGCTGAATGACTGTTTGTTTTTTTATCGGTTTTTGCTGAAAGGTTATTTAGGCATTTACCTTTTCAATCGCTTTTGTTAATCTGGTAATAACTTCATCTTGCCCTAAAAGATAGGCAGCTTCCGTTGCGCCACCGGCCGTGAATTGTTTACCGGTTAAAGCCGTGCGGATCGGCCATAAAACTTGACCATTTTTAAGACCCATTTTTTCCGGCAATGTCATCAACGCATTATGCATGGCTTCCATAGAGGCAAAAGCAGAGGCATCTTGCAATAATTCCAAAGCAACCGGTAAAACTTTTTTGGTGACTTCCAAATCAGTTTTCATCTTTTTATGACAATACATTTCCAAATCATAATCAGGCATTTCGTCAAAGAAATCAACCAAATCCAAAATTTCGCTGAGCACATTGACACGCGGTTGCAACACGCTTGATAAAGCCTTTAAATCCATTTCGCGTTTAATGGCTTTTTCATAATAAGGCAATGCTTTTTCATGGAATTCATCAAGACTTAAATTGCGGATATAAACACCGTTAATCCATTTAAGTTTTTCAATATCAAAAATAGCCGGAGATTTGTTGATGCCTTCGATGTTAAAGCTTTCAACCAATTCGCTTAAAGAAAAGATTTCGCGTTCTGTTTTCGGATTCCAACCAAGCAAAGCAATATAATTGACAATAGCTTCCGTTAAATAACCTTTGGCTTTTAAATCTTGGAAAGAAGCATCGCCATTTCGTTTGCTGAGCTTGTTATGCGCATCTTTCATAATCGGCGGTAAATGAATATAAGTTGGGATATTCCAGCCAAACGCTTCATACATCAAGTTATATTTCGGTGTGGAAGAAAGGTATTCATTACCGCGGATAACGTGGGTGATATTCATCAAGTGGTCATCAATCACGTTGGCAAAGTTATAGGTTGGATAACCGTCAGATTTAAGCAAAATACCTTCATCTAATGTTTTATTTTCAACCGTGATACGCCCATAAACTTCGTCAATAAACGTTGTTTTCTTAAACGGATCGATTGTTTGACGAACGGTATATTTTTCGCCGTTTTTAATGCGTTCACGTGCTTCTTCAATGCTTAAATGTTTGCAAGGGTCATCAAACTTAAAGGCTTTACCTGCTTTTTCAGCGGCTTGTTTCTTTTCTTCCAATTCTTCGGCAGAGCAAAAACAATAATGCGCCCCTTTAAGGTCCACCAATTTATCGGCATATTCTTTATAAAGCGGTAAGCGTTCGGATTGAATGTATGGCCCAAAATCGCCTGCTTTATCCGGTCCTTCATCATGAAGAAGACCAACATCTTTGAGTGTTTCATACACAACATCCACCGCGCCTTCAACAAAGCGTTCTTGATCGGTATCTTCAATTCTTAAAATGAAGGAACCGCCGGCATGTTTGGCGATAAGATATTCATAAAGAGCGGTTCTTAAATTCCCGATATGCATATATCCGGTGGGGCTTGGTGCAAAGCGACTTCTGATTGTCATGTGAAAAATTCCTTTCAATTAAATAATAAGGGAATATACAAAAATTTTCACTTTTCGTCAAGCAAAATATCAAGTTTTCTCCTTCATATTGATTAAAAAAAGATGAAGGATTTCATGTTTTTAACCTCAAAAAAGAAAGGATTTAACCCATGAATTATTCAAAACAGGCAAGTTTTTTGATGCTTTCAAAAATTCAGGAGATGGCTTTGGATCAAACGCCGAAACCTGATTTTACGGCCGCTCTTCGCGCTGAAGAGTTAAAAGGCAAGCTTTTTCATCTTTATCAGGAAAAAAAGGAACCGGATAAATCTGTTTTAGGTGTTTTAACCCCCAAAGCCCTTGTTTCATTTATTGAAACCCCCGTTAAAGATGAGTGTATCGAGTGAAGGAGATAAAAAATGAAATCCAACAAAGAAAAAATGATTCAAGTGATTATTCCGTCTGTTTTTAAAGAGTTGCTCACATTAAAAAAGCGTATCAAACTTTATTATGGTGGCAGAAGCGGGGGAAAAAGTTATGCGTTTGCAGATAGCCTTCTTTTAAAAGGGCGCGAAGAAAAGCTTTTTATCGTTTGTTTGCGCGAAATTCAAAGTTCGATTAAAGACTCGGTTAAAAAATTATTGGAAGATCGTATAAATCATTATGGATTTCAAGATTATAAAGTTTTTGAAACCAAAATTGAAAATCAAATGACGGGCACGGTTTTTTCCTTTAAAGGCCTTCGAGATCAAGATCCGCAAAAAATCAAGTCGCTTGAGGGGGCAGATATTGCTTGGATTGAAGAGGCGCAAACCATCAGTAAAAAAAGCTTTGATATTCTATTGCCGACCATTCGAAAGCCCAACTCTGAAATTTGGATTAGCATGAACCGAGAGCTTGAAAATGATCCTGTTTGGGTGGCGTTGGGAGCTAATCCCGATGAAAATACGTTTGTTAAAAAAGTGAACTATTATGATAATCCTTTTTGTCCGCAAGAAATGATTGAATTGGCTTTAAAAACAAAAAAATCAGCGCCTGAGGATTATGCGCATATCTGGCTTGGAGAACCGGTGAGTGAAGCTTCTTGCAAATTGATTCAGCCAATGCTGATTAAAAAAGCGCAATCAGGTCAATTCTTTGAAACGTCTTCTCCTTTGGTGATTGGGCTTGATATTGCGCGTTTTGGCGATGATGAATCTGTTTTTTGTTTTCGCAAGGGCCGTGTTGTGGAACGTTTTGAAGTATTTAAAAAGAAAGATACCGTTGCCATAGCCGATATTGCTTCCAGATATTTAGAAGAGCTTCATCCCAAAAAGCTTTTTATGGATATTGGTGCCAATGGAGCAGGGGTGTATGATATTCTGACCGATCGGGGATTTGCGACTCAAATAAAGGGAATTTTCTTTGGGGCAAAAGCTTCAAATCCGGATAGATACGTGAATAAACGAGCCGAAATGTGGGATGGTATTTTATCTTTTCTCTCGCAGGATTTACCCGTTTTATTACCACCGGATGAAATGCTTTTTGCCGATTTAACAAGCGTGAACAAAAAATATGATCCGATGGGCAGATTGCAACTGGAAAGTAAGGAAGAAATCAAAAAACGCCTTGGCAGATCACCAGATCGAGGGGATGCGTTGGCACTTACTTTTGCCGCTCCCGTTTATGAAACAAAAGAAACCTCTTTTCAAAAAACGCACCTTTTCGGCGCAGGCTGTATACAAGCTGCCGATCTTTTCCCAAAATCAAGGTATTATGGGTGGTAGGAGTTGGAAGAAGACCCGTGTATCGTGTGTGCAAAATCGGTTTTAAAAGATAACTAGGGGCGTTTGTGCCTTCCTCGTGTACCCATGAGGAAGGACCGGATACCCAGAGTGCAAAATCGGTTTTAGAAAGGAATCTAAGGCAAGATTAAGCGGGCTCAAGTACCCCTCCGTTTCACTTCGATTTGTACTCATCGCCACTTAACCTTATCCTTATC